>NZ_JBHJTK010000026.1:0-97331 GCF_042267665.1 Streptomyces sp. NPDC056224 | reverse complement strand
TCACGTCACGGATATAGACCCAGCCCTCAGCACTCCCAGCTCACTCCGCTAACCAAACGGCTGCCAAACACCCCTGTTGGGACAAAACGCTCTTTGAGAGCGCGTTTGAGATTTCGGGAGGGTTCCGGCTGGAGGGGCTGACGCGGATGCCCTCGGCGCGGGCCGGTGCAGCGGGCGCGGACCCCGTTGCTGGCAGCCGGACGGCGTGTCCGACACGGACATCGCCGCCCAGCTGGGGATTTCGCGTCCGACCGTGCTCAAGTGGCGTGAGCGATATGGGACATCGGGCATCGGGTCGCTCGGAGACCTGCCGCGTACGGGCCAGCCAGGACGGTGGGTGAGGTGGCCGCTCGCCTGGGGGTGACGCACTGGCCGTCGCGACTGCTTGGCCGGGAACTGGGGCTGTCCTTCTCGGCTGTTCAAGGTGTGGCGAAGGTCTGCACCCAGCCGCACCGGGTGCAGACCTTCAAGTTCTCCACCGACCCCGAGCTGGAGTCGAAGATCCGCGACATCGTCGGCCTGTGCCCGGCTCCGCCGGAGAAGGCGGTCGTGGTCTGCGTGGACGAGGAGACCCAGATCCAGGCACTGGATCAGACCGCTCTGCCAGCAGTGGATGACATGGGCGTCGTACCCCTCGCATGCGGTGCTGAGGGCGTGCAGGGAAAAACTTGTGGGTTTTGGAACTTGAACGCCCAGGTCAGCGCGCCGCGTGCCCGCATATTGTTCCCCGGCGTGCCCTGAGGCTGGTCCCGGTGGACGTGGGGTCGACGACGATGACGGGGCGGTTCATGCTTCTTGCTTCCTGGTGTGGGAGAGGACGGTGGCCGCGACGTGATCGGCGACCATTTCGACCCGGCGAGTGATCATGCCGAGCGAGCTGGTGTAGTACAGACAACCAGCTGCGAGCTGCCCCAAGGCGAACACCGGGGCGGGCTGGGACGAATCCGCCGGGATCAGCCGGTTGTCGGCGGTGTCGATGGTGAGGCCGCCGAACGGGTCGTACTTTCCCAGGCCTGCCCCGACCACCGAGGCGCACAGTGCGGATGCCGCGGTGGGCGGGGCAGCCTTCTCGCTCTTGGCCGAGTTGATGATCGCGTCCGTTGTGAAGCTCGTGTCCCGGCAGGTGACGGTGAAGCCGTCAGTGGTCGCCGTCACGTCCTCCACGCCGCCGGTCACCCGCAGCTGACCGGCCTCGATGGCCGAGAGCAGCCGGCCGGCGGTGGGCATCGGCATCGGGTGCACAAGGCTCTGGAACACATGGTGGTATTCACGAAGGTACCTGTGGCGCTCCGTGTCCGACCAGCGCGACCACACGAGTTCGATCAGATCGTTCGCGGCGTTGATGAGCAGGGGATGCCACAGTTCTTCGCGTTCGGCCAGGTCCAGATGCCGGGCGAGGCGGTCGGCCGGAGCCTCGGCCGGGTCGGCTTCCTGGCTGAGGATTTCGGGGGCGATGCCGTGCGCCTCCAGCTCGGCGCACATCAGGCGCAGCACCGCGGCGAGCGACAGCCCTTCCGGTGCGGCGGCGGCCTCGAGGACGGCAGCGTCGGTGAGGACGGACGCGGTGAGATCGCGGTAGCGCTGGCGAACGCCGGGCAGCAGGCCGCGCCGCGACACCATAGTGATGGGCCCACGATGGCCCCGGTGGAGCAAGGCCAGCACGATGTCCACCGCGGTCAGGCCCGTCCCGAGCACCGTGACATGCTCGTTGGGGTCGATCGTCTCGACGGTGATCCGCAGCGGATAAGGATCATGGGTGTAGCGCAGGTGACCCGCCAGGCCGTAGAAGTCCGCCGGTGCGGTGGTGCCCACGCACAGAGCCGCACCATCGTATTCCCGCACGCTGCCGTCGGCCGCGGTCAGCCGTACGCGTGCGCCGTCGGTGGCCAGCGACATATGAACGGCGCTCTGGGTGATCACCTCAATGGGCCGGCCGTTGGCATGCCAGGCTTCTTCGAGGTGCCCGAATGAATCGGAAACGTAGTCGCCGAAAAGATGGCGTGGGGCGAAGGAGCCGGAGCGGGCGTGTTTGCGCGCCTGTGGGTCATGATGCCGACTCAGCCATTCCTGAAAATGTCTGGGTTCGTTTCGTCGGATCGACATGAACTCAATCTCCCCATTCAGCAGGGACGAGCTCAGGTCGGGGCGGTAGGCGTTCCCCTGGCCTATTTCTTTCCCCGGTTCATATATGACCAGGTCGAGCTCGTGCGTCAAACCCCGGCGGGCCAGGGCGTCTGCCAGGCTCACGCCCGTGGCGCCACCGCCAATAATTGCGAATTTCACTACGTCCTCTACCTGCCGAGAGAATTCCTGTGGATCTCGCCAGCGTAACTCAATCTCCCCGGAGCGTGTCCGGGGCGGGATTTTGGCAACGTGAGTATTGGCTGCATGCGGCGAGATTTGTCAATCGCTTTCGCGTTCGGATGCCGGATCGCCGCGGGTGCCGGTAGTTCGCAAAACCCGGCGGTAGCGAAGGTTGACGATGCGATGGACTCGCCGTAGGCCGGCAGCGGGAGTCCAACTACCTTGCTGGGGGCTGTAGATGACCTCCCGAGTTCCGTGTCCGCCCGCGCCGGGTCCGTGGGGGCGGTACGCGGCCCGGTTTGACGATGTGTTCGCCACTCTGGCCCAGCGGCGGGGGTCTCGCGCGAGTGCCTTGCCGGGCTGCTCGCGCCATAGGACTGGAACAAGACGATTACGTGTCTGGCCGGGGCAGGACCGGGCGACGGCGCGGGCGGTGCGGCGGTACAGCGGCTGCAGTTCTTCATCTCGGAGTCCACCTAGGACGTCGACCGGCTCAACGACCGGCGCCTGGAACTGCTGGCGGCAGGTGGCAGCCGCTCTTCGCGGACTGGAGACCGCAGTACCGCAGGACTACGTCACGCTCATCGACCGCTGCAGGGAGGCCATTTGGAGTGACTGGCTGCGCTTCCTCACACCGCTCCGCACCTCCGACCGAGAGCAGCGTTTCCTCGTCACCATCGAGGAGGTCCTGGACGGCTACCGGCACACCTCAGGGCCCCCACCCGGACCAGTACCCCCTGGCCGTGTAGCCCGAGCCGGGCGGCTTCCTCCCTTTCGCCAACTCCATGGACGGGGACTACCTCGGCCGACTTGCTGAGGGCGGATGCACCGACAACCCGGCGCCCTCACAACTGAGGGCCTGCCCCGGGCCTCGACCAGGACGACGCCCCCGTGGAGTGCGCCGGATTCTCCGCCTGGGACAGCCACACCTATGGGTGCGCCCGTCCCTCCAGAGGAGTCACACCCAACTCAATCTAGGCATGCTCAACAGGGCGGACATTGCTGGATTCGGTCCTGGCAACCGCCTTGCCAAGCGAGCGTTCGGCGGCGCGTGCCACGGACGGGGTGGCGACGGCTGCAAGGCCGACGATGGCGGCGATGGTGAGCCAGCCCGACATGTGCCAGTTCATAGCAAGATAGGTGTAAGCGGCTGGCGCCCACACGGTACCGATCGTATGGCCGACTTGGTTTACGCCCTGGTATTCGCCGCGCCGAGCGGGATCGGACAAGAGCGCCGTGAATCCCCAGCCCGCCGCAGCCTGGAAGAGCTCGGCACCGGTCAATACGATGTGCGCCAACCAAACCAGAGCGATGGTCAGCCACTCGACGCTGCCATCAGTGAACACGACGATCACGCAGGAGGCGACAAAGCAAGCGGCGCTCCGGTATGTCGCCCGAATCGCCCCCGACAGTGTGTCGGTGCCGCGGGCAGTCATGGTCTGCAGAGCTACCGTCATGAGGGTGTTGGTCGCGAGCAGTCCTGCTAGGAGCACCCGAGGCGCGTTGGTGTCCTCCACCAGCCAGAGCGGAATGACGACGAAGAGGATCACTTGGTTCGTAGACAGCACACCGCCCAGGACGGAGAGGGCGAAAAACGGACGATTGGTCAGCGCGCCACCCCACTTCCGATGCTCGCGCCCTTCCGACTGGGTAGGATCCTGGACGGGGCTAACCGCCTTGGGCAGTCGGAAGATCACCGCTGAATTAATCAGCATCACTACTCCGACGAACAAGGGAAGCATCCGGATGGCCGTCTCGCTTCCCGTTGCTAGGGCCAGGCCGCCAAGTCCCGCGCCGATGGTGAACCCGGCGTTCACTGCACTTCGGTTGTAAGCGAGCCCCGCGATACGCTCCTTGTCGGTGTAGAGGTTGAGCACATACGCGCCATAACCTGCAGAACCGGCGGCGTTGCTCAGCCCGAGGGCTATGACGATCACCAGAAAGCCGGTGAACCCGCGAGCCGCCGGGTAGGCCAGGTAGCAGGCCGCCTCCGTGAGAGACGCCAGAGCCCACACGGTCTTCGGGCCGACCCGGTCAGCGGCCCGGCCCAACGGCACAGCAGCGAGGAAAGCGCCGATTCCGGCAATCGTCAGGCCCAGGCCGACAGCGGCAGCGGAGAGGCCTACAATTTTGGTGAAAAAGACTGCGTTGGTGGTGAGGTAGCTGCCGGTGCCAAGCCCGTAGAGCAGGCCCTGAGCACTGACTCGCCCCGCAGTCGGCGACGGCGGGGCTATTCGCCGGAGCAGGCGAGCGAACGAGCTGCGAGGAGGCGGTATGTCTGAGGTGCATCGAGGCATACGCGTACGGTAACGGAGAGGTTGGTGCGCGTCTCCTGACATGGGACAGGTCTCCGGCGTTGCGAGTGGGCGTCAAGGGCTCGCAGGGAATCAAGTGTTGCTTCCCGTGGACGGGCTCGTTCACGCGGTAGGCGCATATCTGATGAGACCCGAAATCAACTCGTCCTGAAGTTCGTGGTGTTGTTCCCGCATCTGGACGAGCGGTAGCGGCGGCTGATGATGGGGGCCGAGGCTCGGGTCCTGGGGCACGGAGGCAGCCGGTGCCAGCCTCCTCCAGAAAGGTGCCGTAGACGTCCGCGTGCAGCGCGAAGTCGTTTACGCCCAGCACCCGCAGGGTCGCTGCCGCCGGAGGCGGCGAGTGCATCGAATGGGACAGCACGCTCGTCCGCGACAGGGCACTTTCAGGATCTGCAGGGGCCGGGCGCCGCCGCGGCCGGCGAGCAGGACCCCGGCCATCTGCACCAGGTGCTGCAGCAGCGGACTGCGGCGCTGATAGCGCACTGTCAGCCCCTCTCGCACTTCGTCACTCAACAACTCGAAGCGTGGAGAACTGCCGCCCCGGCTGTTCCGGGGAGACCGCAGATCAGCAGGTCGGGTGACAGCCGAGGTGAAACACCAGGCTAAGCCTGGGAGCTGTCGATGAATGCCGCCAGACTCTGCGGCGAGGCGTGCGCGAAGACGTCGCGCAGCCGGACGTCCACACCGAGGACGTCGTAGATCTTGCCGACGATCTGAAGGAGATGCAGGGACGTACCGCCGCTGTCGAGGAGGTCCGAGGTCTCGTCGAGGTCCTCCTCCCCAAGGACTTCGCGCCAGATCTCCGTGAGTGCGGCTGTGCGGTCCGAGACGTTCTGGTATTCGGTCTTCATACTTGGCGGCTCCTTTGATTGTCGTCATCGAAGAGGTCTTCGATGCCCGCTTGCTGATGTCGGGGAAGTAAGAGTCCAGCTCCCGCGTCGCGAAACTCCTCGGCAAGGTCAGGTGCTTGCGCGGAGAGTTCGGCGTAGGTCGGCGTCGTGGATCCTGATGTGAGTGCGACGCCGTCCGGGCAGGTGCAGACATTGGGCATGCGCGGGGCCTCACTCCTCGTTTACTGCGAGGCCCACCGTCCCGGCGAAGCGCTCCGTCAGCTGCCCCTGCTCATACGCCACCTGACCCTCCGCTTCCGCTTTGGCTGCCACTCTCTTCCGTGAGCCGGGCGACCATACGCGCGCTGACGTTCCGGGCCATGCTCTCGGTCACCAGCGCGGTTTCGTAGGTGACCCGCACCGTCGACGCGATGCCGTCGTCCGCGAGCAGTTCGACGAGCAGGGGAGCCTGGAGGCGGATGTACGGCTGCTCGATCCCGTGCACCGCACAGCCGTCGAGCTGGAGCTCAGCGCTGGGCGAGTCCTGCACCGCGCCGATGACTTGATACAACTGCTGCCCTGCTTGCCCGGCGATCCGGGCCACCTCGGCGATGGACAAGTCGCTGTTGCGCAGGCCATCGAGAACTGCGCTCTCGGCCTGGGCTGCGGCATCGTGAGCTGTGGTCTTCCGCACTCTGACGCACATCATGTCGATCAGGCAGGCGATGGTGTCCTGCAGAACCGGGGTGGAACGCTGGTTGATCGGAATGCCGATCGCGACATCCTCGGCACCGGTGACCTCAGACAGCGTGCCGCCAAGCGCGTCGATGAACAGCGGGAGGAGGCCGCCACCGATGGAGTACCGACCCAGGAAGTCCACCTGCTCCGGCGTCAGGGGCACGTCGATCTTCGTCACGCCGGCTTCCGTGCACAGCGCGGGCGTGACCCACGGTGCAGGGTCGACCGGAAGCTCAGCCAGTTCCTTCGCCCAGTAGTCCCGTTGCGCCGCGAGGTCCGCCAAGCCCCGGATCCGCTCCATCTCCGCGTATATCTCCGACGGTGCGGCGACCAGATGCGCGAACCGTGGCTCGCGCCCCTCACACCGCGCGCGGTACGCCTCGGCCAGATCCTCCGCGAAGATCCGCTTGGACCATCCGTCGAACGCGATGTGGTGAACGGACATGCCGAAGATCCATCGCTCGGGCTCCTCGAGCTCGCAGAGCACCGCGCGCCAGACTTCTCCTTCGAACAAGGAGAAGGTCCTGTCGAGTACTGCCTTCAACTGCGGTAGGGCCGTCTCCTCGTCCGGGGCCCTGAGGTGCTCGACCGTGGCCGGGCGGTCGGAGCGATTCCACATGGCCAGGTCCTCGAAGGCGTAACGGCCCTGGAGGTACAGGTGGCGGCGGTGGACGTCTTGCAGCGCCTCAACGAAACGGTCGGTGTCGAGCGCGCCCTCGATGCGCCAGGCCAAGTAGAGGTGATTGTGCGTGTCGTTGCCGTCGAAGTGCGGCAAGAGGAATCCGGCCTGCATCCCAGTCAGCGGTGACGGCGCGGCCGCGTCCGCGCTGTGCGCTGCGTCTGTCCCGTTCGCACCGTCCGGCCTCGCTACGGACTGCTTGGCGATCCAGTCCCGCATCTCGTTGACCGACGGGTGGCTGCGCACGACCGATACCGGAATGCTGAGACCGGTCACCCTGCTCAGGGCCGTGCACAGACGAACCGCGCCCAGCGATGTGCCGCCCAGGTCGAACAGCGAGGCGTCGGGATCCACCTTTGTGCCACCGAGAGCCCGGCTGAACGCGGCTTCGATCGGATCGCTGGAGTTGGCCTCTGCGCGAGCCATGGTCAGCTCTACGACGGCGGAGTGCAGCGCGACCATGTCGAGCTTCGCGTTGCGGGTGAGCGGCAGTGCCGCCACCCGGACGACCGTATCCGGAGCCCACCCCGGAGGCAGGCCCGCCGCCAACGCAGTCCTCAGGCCCTCCTCGTCGAAGTGGTCCCTGGCCGAGACCACAGCGAGGGCGAGTGACTCCGGCCGGCCGGAGAGGCCGAGCATCGGGACCACGGCGCACTGTGCGACTCCGTCGAAAGCGGCTGCTGTTCGCTCGATCTGGCCCGCGTCGATCCGGTGTCCACGGATCTTCAGCTCGCGGTCGCGTCGCCCCGCGTACGTGAACAAACCACTGGCGGTCCTGCTGCCGTAGTCCCCGGTGCGGTACACCCGCAGACGTCGGCCTCCGATGAACACCTCGACGAACTTGGCCGCGGTCAAAGCCTCGTCACCAAGATATCCAGGAGACACTCCGTCGCCTGAGATGCACAGCTCCCCGATCTCGTCCGGGCCGCACTCCCGCTCGCCGTCCAACACGTGCACGCCGGTGCGGGGTATGGGCTGGCCCAGCGGGATGGCGCCGCGGGTGTCGTCGAGCGTTACTCGGTGCATCAAAGCGATGCACGTCGACTCGGCGGGGCCGTAGCCGTTGATGAAGGGGATGTCCGGGTGCGCGGCCAGGAAGCGCCCAACATGCGCGGGGGAGAGAGCTTCGCCGCCGGCCATGGCGACGCGCAGTCCTTCGAACGCGGACACGTCCTCGTCGACCAGAACGTTGAACAGCGAAGAGGTGACGAAGAGGGTGTTCAGGCCGTGGTCTGCGATCTCGTGACGCAGCTCGTCGGGCGTGAGTGCCCGATGCTTCCGGAGCAAGGAGGCGCCTCCGCGCAGGAGCGGGCCCCACACCTCGAACGGAAGCGCGTCCCAGTTCGAGGAGCCCAGGTGCGCCAGCACGGTCTCGCCGTCGATGGAGGCGATGCCCTCCCCGGTGAACATGCGGAGGGTTGCCTCGTGCGTCGAGAGCACCGCCTTCGGCTCGCCGGTGCTGCCCGAAGTGAAGAAGACCGTTGCGACATCGGTGCCTGCAACGGAGACCGTTTTCCAGACGTGGTCCGCAGAGTTCTCAGAAGGCTTGTCGAAGCCGGGCAACTCGATCTCACGCCGGAAGCAGCCGCTGGACCGGCCCGGCGCGGCGACCGCGAGGGCGCCGCCAAGAATCTCGTCGATCCGCCGCAGACGCCGCGCGTTCCACTCCAGATCCATGACCGCGTAAGCGGCGCCGAGCTTCAGCACACCGAGGGCTGCGGCGATTAGTGCAGTTGATGTCTCCATCTGAAGGGGGACGATGCTGCCAGCTCGGACCCCCTCCGCTGCCAGCCACTCGGCGATGGCGTCTGACCAAGCATCGAGCTGACCCCGGCTGACGACCTCATCGCCGTTGATCAGTGCGGGACGCGCAGGATCCGCCTGAGCAAGGTCATACAGAACCATATGGATGGACACGGCGCTCATGACTCAGCCAGCTTCCTTCGTCAAAGTGGAGACAGTTCGTGCACTGAAGCAGCAAATGCGAACGGGTTGGCTACATGCCGGGAGCAAGGGCGCTTCCCTTACACCACTAAGTGACGAATGCAGATGCAACCTAAGTAAGGCACCAGGGCCGCGGCGCCCTTTCGTTCGCCCGCTCTTTCGTCATCCTGCGGTAGCCAAGCTCGTCCGGTCGGCGCTGTGAGCACGACGGAGTGGCTGCAGGCGCCCGATGCAAAGCAGACAATTCGTCAGGGGGTCGGGTTCCTTGGCCCGTCGAGAAACTAATGGCGTACTGCTCCGACGTGCAGCGATACGGTGCAACATCCACCACTTAACTTATCGACGGGCCACTGAGTCTAAGCCAGGTCGTCCTGCGTCGCCCCTGACATATGGCAGTGACCGAGCTGGCACGCCTTGGACCTGTCCCGCGCCTCCGTCGACGGCTCCCACCTGCGGGCTCTGAAGGGCGGACGTCCTCGGCATACCCCTGGCCGCCACCGTGACCGGTGGCAACCGCAACGACGTCACCCAGCTCCTGCCCCTGATCCACGCCGTACCGCCCATTCGCGGCAAGCGCGGACGCCCCTGTCAGTGCCCCGACGTCCTCTACGCCGACCGCGGTTACGACCACAACCTCGTGCAGTTCAGCGGCGCGGCCGCCCCCGATACCTGGACGATCTACCTCGACGAGGGATGGGTCTAGCCAACTCGTTCAGGTCACCTCGCCGACCAGATAAGTGGCGTCACTTCTCACATTCAGATCGCGCCCTTGAGGCCCCTGAACGGAGTCAGAGGTGACCTCCCGCTGGAGTCAGTTATCACTGACACAGCCAATGCGGTGTAGGCCCGATCGAAGTCCCCGGTCCCCTCCAGGCCGGCGCGACGTAGGAACTCAATGAGGTCTCTGTCGTTGTGGGCCAAGCCGAGGATCTGGCCGTGAGCAGTGACTCGCCGGCCGCCGCTGGGGGAGGGCCGGTGCACGACTATCGGGGCTGCCATATCTCCAGGGTGCTGAGGCGGCCTGGAGATGTCATGTTGACCTACTCGCCGTCGAGATGCGCGCGGGCACCGTCACGGCTGCAACGTCAACGACCGCGGTCGGGTTCCTGCCGATGTCCGCTCGCCATACGAGAAGGCCAACGCCTAACCTGTACATAGGAGAAGGTCCAGGCCGAGGATCGTGTCGGCGGCGGCCAGGGCGCGGGGTTCGCCGCTGCGGGTCGCGTCGCACTGCGTGGCTTCCTGGTCGTAGTCGAGCACGCGGTCAGACCGCCGCGTGGGACTCGGACAACTGCTCCACCCGCTCGGCGAGTTGGAAGTCCTTCGCGGTGACGGCGCCGCCCGCTTCGTGCGTGTTCACGGCCAGCGACACCGTGTTGTAGCCCAGGGCCACCTCGGAGTGGTGGTCCAGCTCCTGCTGGATCTGGGCGATGTGGACGACGAGCGCGGTCGCGGCGAAGTGGTCGCCGAGGCGGTAGGTGCGGGTGATTCGGTCGCCGTCGAGGGACCAGCCGGGGAGCTCGGCGAGGCGGTCCTCGATCTCCTTCTGGGAGAGCGTTTCTGTAGGCATGCCTCCAGCGTGCCACCGATGCCGGGTTAAGGTCTCCCCATGACGACTGCGGGCGCGCAAGAACACGTCCGAGATGGGCCGTGTGCTGCGGGGCTGGCGCGAGCAGCGGCGGATCAGCCAGTTACCACGCGTCCGTTGACCACCCTCGGCCTCAACTGACGACTTTGCCGGAGCCCTGGCCGTCGGGCGGAGCTGCACCCCCCCCAAAAAATCGAGGACCCGGCATAGCCCTGACCGCCGATGCGCCGGAATCGCGCTACCGGCCGCCCTGCTCTGCGATCCGCTCGTAGAGCAGGGCCGACTCCACCTCGAGTTCGCGCGGGGACGAGAACTTGAACAGGAGACTCACTGGCGGCCGCCAACCCGAAAGCGACTCGTAGCGCAACAACAGCCTCGGGACCAGCAGCGAATGGCCGCCCGCCTGGAAGAAATTGGTGTCCTCATCGATGTCGGCGGAGTCAAGAACCTCACGAAATACTTGGAGCCAGGCCGATTCGGAAGATTCTGCACTGTCAGGCTGTGGTGTGCCAGGTGTGAACACGAGGTCTCCCAGGTAATGCGAACGATGCTGAGCAGGCATCCTCGAACGGTGGCCGGAGGGGATGGTGGAGCAATCGGGAGCGACCCTTTAGCGGTCAGTCGCCATGAACTGATTGCTGAGGCTATGGCACCGACCGGACGCGTACGTACTGGCACCAGTCAGGGTCTCCTCCTAAGGGCTTGCAGATCATTAACACGTAGTCTTGATCTCGTTGTTGGGTTCGCCGGTCTGGGAGAGGACCCTGGCCTGGAGGGCCGCGAGGGGTTCTGCGGCCAGGGCGGCCCGCACGTGTAGCACGGTGGCCAGGATCTGTTCGGGGAAGCCGAGCCGGGGTGGGCGGCGGCGTCGGGCATGGCCGTCTGAGGCCAAAGCGCCACCAGTTCCAGGCCGCCGCCTGTCACCGCCGCTGGAACGAGGTCACCGCAGCCGCATGACCGGAACAGCTGCCGTGTCTGAAGCCCTATCTCTCTTGAGGGTGGCTGCGGCGGTCTCCTAGAGTGATCGCATGATAAACGATGAATGTGCGACTCGGTCCTCATTTTTCAGTGGCCTGTATCCACTGTCAGCGCCCCGGCCGATGCTGGTGGTCCCGGGTCGGATCTGGTCCGGCGATGAGTGGGCGCGCATTAGAGCTGGGCACGTCTCTAAGGGCAGCGGAGAGAAATGGAACGCATACGTCGAGGGAGACGTTCTGCATCTCCACCGGAGCCAGACCGGTTACGGAATCTACAATGCGTTCTTCGGCCCGACCGAAGGCGGCCAGTGGAAAATAACCCATGCCCTGATAGAGAGCGATGGATCACGCTACCTGCCCCAGACCGACGAATACGACTGCCTGGTACTAGAGCTGGTGATCAGTTCGATCCTGCTCAAAGAACCGTCAGACGAACTACGCTCCGTCCTGACACGTTTGACGCGCGAAGCCGCAGGAGTACCCGACATGCCGTCCGATGTCGTGCAGTACAGCATTCTGGGCGTGCCCCAGTCGCCGTCAACTGCTTACTCTGACGCCGCAACTGCCAGCACTTCGTGATGTTCCTGCGCGCTGACCTTCGCCTCGTAGCGTGGAGTCCGTGACCAGGCGGTAGTTGAGGGTCATGGCACAGAAGCGCCGGAATTTCGATGCGGAGTTTCGCGAGGGGGCGGTGCGGATCGTGAGCGAGACCGGGAAGCCGAGCGCCGAGGTCGCGAAGGATCCGGGGATCAACGAGATGACCATGGCGAGCCGGGTCTCGCGGGCGAAGCGGGACGCGAAGAGCACGCCGGCGGACAAGGTTGCGGTCATCACACGTCTAATGGCGGAAAACACGGCGTTGAAGAAGGACGACAGGGAGCTGAGGGATGGAGCGTGATGTCCTCATCCGAAAATGAATCACTGCGGCGGGCAGAGGGGCGCCCAATTTTGGAATGAAGATCCTTTAAGAAATAGGTGGCGGACATGGAATCTGATGGTCCCCCGAGAGCTGCGTTTCAGGTACCCGTCACACGAGGTGCCTACCGGCGGCGTCATCGGCGCTGCGTGTTGGCGCTCATCGCGACAACTACTTCACTATCTTCTGCGCCAATACTGAAGTACGCGCTGAACCTATCGGCCACCTCTGGCGCATTGGTGGCATATGTTGGCATTTCCCTAGCACTGTTCTATCTCTGCGTTCAGGAATTAATTACTGCCACGCTAATTAAATTTAGGCTCTCTCGCTATCCATGGCAGTCGTATTCGATGGTGCTGAATATGTCGCCTGAATTCTATGGAATCGGGCGACCGGTCGTCACTGTGAGTGGCGCAGAAGCTGGAATGGATGTCAAGTTCTTCGTATCTGGATGGTCCTGGCATTCAAGCATGAGGTCGGTAGGTGAAATTTGGATTGCGGGAGACCTGCGGCGAGGGTGCGTTGCTTCGCCACCAGGAGGTGAAGCAACGCTGTGGATGAGGCCCGAGGCCGTAACGCCGTTGGCGATGCTCCGGAACGTAATGCTCCGCGGTAGGCGGTGAGTTTGTTCCGTATTGGCGGTAGGCGTTCCGGCCATCGACGGTCCCCGAGCAGCCGCTCTGTGAGCACCGAAATCCGCGGCTTCCAGGTCCAGCCCAAGCGGTGGGCGGTAGAGCGTACGTTCAGCTGGATCACTATGCGCCGGCGCCTGGCCTGCGACTACGAACGCAGCCCGGCCCACTCCGAAACCGTGATCCGCTGGGCCATGACCGACGTCATACTGCGACGGCTCACACGCGGCAGGCCCGCCTTCCGGACCGGACGACGACCACTGCAACGCATCCACTGAGCGTTTTTCGTCCTCGGTCTGACTTGGCCAGATGCAAGTAGGGACGGCCTGAACCAGGGGGCGATGCGATGATGGAATACCGCAGGTTTCGCAGCCGCCAGCCCTTCAGCGTGGCCGTGGCCTGCTCGCCCAGGGCCCGGATCTTCCCATGGGGGACGTTCACCGCCTACCGGTACCTTGGTACGCCTTGTCGGCGAAGCAGATTGCCTCCGGTTCCACGACTGGCCGCGCACCGAGATCGAAGAAGCCTGCCGTGGAGCGACAGCGACAGGGTGGGTTGTGCTGATGAGTCGGCTACCTACCTCGAACCGGACCGATGAGGCGGTGAGTTATTGGTCAGTAGCGGCTGGTTCTGGGTCGTAGGGCTCGAATTCGATGTAGTCGAGGGGGTCCTCGTCGCGGCGTCCGAGCGGGGGTAGGCCCTCGGTCGCGAACCGACCGCGCAGCCACTCCAGCAGGGTTTTGGTGAGGTCAGTTTGGAGCGATGGACCTTGGTCGGCATGGCGCGGTACAACGATCAATGGCCAGTCGTCCGGCGTGGCACCTTCGGTCAGCCAGCACAGTTGGTCGCCGTCGATGGAGTCGGCGAAGGGCAGGAATCCCCCGGGCTCGGGATAGACGGCCAGCGGGTGATACTCAGGGAACTCGGCTCGCTGCCCCTGGTAGGTCTCCGTGTACCACTCGGCCCACGGTGCGAGCGCGTACTGGTCGTCGTCGAAGGGGATGTTGAAGCGCAGCCAGCCGCACCAGGAGCCGGCCCCGTACCGCTCCATCAGTCGTACGTACTCGCCGGGCAGACGAGTGCCCAGCCGTTTGTACAGCCAGTCCCAGTTGTGCTTACCGAGCACGGGTATCTCCGGCGGCGGGACGAGCGTGATCAGAGTTTCCAGCCCGCTGCCTGTGGTGAGCGCCGCCCGCTGCTGAGCGGTTGGTTCCGGTCGCCGGGGCGGCGGTGTCCACGGGGTGTCCTCCAGGTCGGTTTGCATGCCACTTCGGGCGGCCACCGGGTGCATGCCGTCGGCCACGAGCTGGGCCAGCGTCGGCACGAGCGGGGTCGCGAAGCGCCGCCAGGGGTCGCGGCCCGCGTTCTCGTCGTCCTGACAGTGCATGACGACCGGCCACTGATCGGGGTCGTCGGATGCTGTGGTGTCCCAACAGAGGGTGTCGGCGGTACGGGTGGCGCCGAAGGGAAGGACGCCGGGGGCGTTACGCCGAGTCTGCTGGACCCAGGCTCCGTAGTCGAACCAACCGCGGTTGACGCAGGGCACGTGAAGCCAGAGCCGGGCGCCAATGTCGAGTGGGCCGTACGCGGCAGCGATGGCCTTGTAGTCGGCGGGAAGGCTCGTCCCCAACCAGGACTCGACTGCCGCCCAGTCGACAGGTACGGCGAAGTCGGCTGGCGGATCGCCGAAGATCTCGGCGAATGCATTGACGTGCGGGTCTGAAGCATTCACGGGTCTGTAGACCTTTACCGGGAGCGAACGGATGTTGACCGGGAGGGCGGGGAAGCACGTGAGTACCCTCCAACCTTCCTCAAGGCAGGGCGGTTAGGCTGACAACGTGGTAAAGCCCCTGGTAGATGGGTTTTCGACCAAGAGAACCGTCTCCATCAGAGGCTTCGCATGCTTGTCTACCCGTCGGGTGCCGACGTGTCCAGTTCTGCCCTGCGCCTGCTGTCTACCCGTCTGCGGCAGCACCGTCACGCGATCGGCTCGCGCTGGCGGCGTCTGAGCGCTGGCCGCCAGGCCCTGCTCACGCTCGCCCACCTGAGCGTCGGGATCACGACCGCCTACCGGTACGTCACCCAGGCTGTCGAACTCCTGGCCGACCTCGCGCCCACCCTGACCGACGCGATACGGACCGCGTCGACGAAGGCGTTCGTGATCCTCGACGGCACCCTCCTGCCGATCGATCGCATTGCCGCAGACCGGCCTTTCTGCTCTGGGAAACACAAGAAGCACGGCATGAACGTGCAAGTCCTCACGGATCCCTTCGGCCGACTGCTGTGGGCCTCACCGGCCCTACCCGGCGCCGTCCACGATGTCCGTGCGGCTCGCGAACACGGCATCGTCGATGCCCTCGCCGAGACCGGCGTCCAGTGTTGGGTGGACAAGGCGTATCGGGGCGCCGACGGCACGGTCCGCACCCCCTACTGGGGTCGCTGGGAAATCCTTTCCGCCGGTCAGAAAGCCGTAAACCGGTCCCACGCCAAAATCCGCGCACTCGTCGAGCAGGCCATGGCCACCCTCAAAGCCTAGAGGGCTGCGAGGGCCTTCTGGAACTGCGTGGCTGCCGCTCCTGCCTCTGGTTCCACGTTGTTGGCTCCCTCGTCCCCAGCTGCCCACACTCTAGGGGTGGGCGCCGCGAGGGGGCGGAGGGACGGAGTCATCGAGTGCTGTGAGCCACGGCAAGCGAGCTGGCGCATGCCTCCGTAGGACCCGATCCGCCGGCACGAACTCGTGGACGAGCTCGAAGGCGCGAGCGCTCTGCAGCCGGTGGCAGTCGCCGGCAAGAACTTCAGCGAAGGCCAGCAACTTGCGCCGGGCTTGGCCCTCGAGCACGTGAGCTGCCGCCTTGGCGCCGCCGCTGATCAGCTTCGTGGTGCTGATCAACTCGTCCTTGGCGGCCGCATCACCCTGTGCAAGGGCGGGCAATAGGCGGTCTCGTTCTCCGACCACATGGGCAGCGGCCAAGCAGAGAACCGATGAAGCAGCCGTCTCGGCAGGTTCTCCGGCATTGGTCATGGCATTCGCCAGGAGAGGGAGAACGGCGAAGGGGAGGGGGTCGGAGAGCTCCCAGAGGGGTGCCGCGACTTGGAGCCCGGCATGTGTTCCCCTACGGTCCACGCACAGAGGCGGCCGGCCAAGAGAAGTCTGACGTAGTTCCCAGCGCTCGACGCTGGGGTCCGTCAAGGCGGCCCTGAGAAGCGCCCGGCACGCCGCGCTCAGCGTCTCAACGGAGATGTCAGGCACGTCCAACCGTACGAGGCTGCCGTGGCGTCGGATGTCCAGCACCGGGTATCTGGCTTCTCCAACTGCCTGAAGTACGGAGAGGTCTCGGCTGACGTAGTTCGGGTCTTCCGCGCCCCAGGTGATCAGCGCTGCATTCTGCGCGTAGGCCAAGGCAACTCCGTGCTCGAACCCGTGGCAGATGGCACGAGCTCGGTTCGCTGCGTCCAGTACCTGATCCAGATCCGTGGGTTGTCCGCCTAGGAGGAGCGTGCTGTTGACGGGGTCCCAGCGGAAGTCTTCGTGTGCGTTCGCGTTGCGCCACTCAGTGCGGATCGTCGAAGCCAGGAACTTGCACAGCGGTTCACCGTCTTCAGCCGCCAGCAGGTCCCGTACGGTCGAGAGCGAAGCGCCTTGCGGCACCGCCCTGCCCAGCAGTTCCATGACCACGGCAGCCGTGCGCTTGACATCACCTTCCAGCACAGCCCTGTGTAGGTCCATGGCCGCACGCGCCTTTTCCTCTTGGTGTGCCGCGCGGTTGTAGGCGTCACGGTAGGCAATCTGTCCGCGGTGGGAGGACAGCATCTCCGGCTCGCGAGCGACGTGTCGTGCAATCACCGAACACGTCAGTTCCGGTTCGGCCTTCAGATGGGATGTCACCAGATCACGCGCCAAGAATGCGGCGCGATGCGCCACCAAGGGGCGATCGGACAGGGCGAGGGCGGCAAGGTGATGGAGCAGTTTCACCGTCAGCGGTAGCGATGCATCGACCAGATGCCTCATGCTCCGTCGCAGCCGGCGATCGAGCGCCCTCGGAGCCTTCGCCCAAGCGGCCAGCAAGCGGGCCCGCGACGCCACACCCGACCCGGGACGCAGTTGCTCGGCCGGCATCCCGAGCGTTCGCTGATAGACGTCCTCGTCGGGAAGGCTGGCGTGATCAGCCTTGGCGGCAGCCTCCAGAGTTCGTCCAGTTGCTTGGGCCGCGAGAGCATGCCTCCGTACCTCAGACCAAGCGAACTCCGCCCATCCCTGTTCCAGGCACGTGAACAGCGCTCGCGCCTCGGCCCGATTCGCATTCGCCAGGTCAGTCGCTAACCGTTGCTCTGCCGCGCTGGTGCGGGACGGACTGAACCGGGTGACCTCTTCCGCGACAGCGCCCAGGGCGACCACCGACGCGCGGAGACGCCGCAACAGCTCCGGAAGCTCCTTCCCCACGATCCGGCCGGAAGCGGTCCGCAGCCGCAGAATCTCCGCGACCGTCTCGTCGGTCTCCCGCTGAAGCCCGGGTAGGTCGGCGTCCCTCAACACTGACTTCCATTGCGCACGGGTTACCGGAACAAAGGCCACGTCCTGCTGCCCCGTGATGTGTGCAGGAGGCGGGGAGAGATTCAACTTTCGGATCACCGCTGGCGCTGCGGAACAGGACTCTCGTTCTACTGCGCCCAGTTGGTCGGGCAGGGGTGCGTCCACCAGTACAGGATGGCACCGGCGCCCTGCCCGAGCGTGTTGTTTTCCTCGCTCCTGTCGGTGCCCACGTACGCGACGATGCTGGTGTGGAGCGCGCCGTTTGTGTCGGCCAGATACCCGGTCTGCGTGAGCGCTGCGTGAGCGGACGGGGTGGCACGGGGTGGACTGTGCGGCATGCAGGGGTTGGGCCGTACCTTCCTGACCTGGGGAAACAGGATTTGGTGGCACGGCCCGGCAGCACTCGGGATGATCTTGTGGGGCTTCGTGATGCGTAGGTCTCGGGTTCGAATCCCGAAGGCGGCTCTGTGGAAGCCCCAGGACTCACTCGCCGTGACCTGGGGCTTTTGCTATTTCCGGGGCGGCAGAAAGCGATCTTCGACTTTCCGTGCGTGCCCCTCGCGTGCCCGTCGGCGACCTTGGACGCTGCTCCGCCGTGTCGTGAAACAGCCCCTGCGCCCATCGGATTGCGTCAGAATCGTCAGACGCACGAAGGAGCCGCGAGGGGGAGACGGCCGAGGATTCCTTCCGGAACGCCCAGGCGTCCGTACACGGGCGGGGCGTCGGCGCCGAGTGCGTCCTCGTGCGGGGAAGGACACTACTGTGGACAGCGTTTCCGGCAGGGCGGCTTCAGGCGGCCGGGGGGTGCCGGGCCGGGTGGCCGAGCCGGTTCTGGCCGACATCCGGGTTCCCTATCTGGCCCGTCTGGCCGAGAGCAGCCGTACGGCACTTCGGGCAGCGGGCGTGGAGCTGAACTACCCGGCCCGGACCGTCGTGCTCAGGAAGGGCGAGCCCTCTTCCCACGTCCTGCTGATCCTCGACGGCTGGCTGAAGGTCACCGACGACTCCGCGAGCGGGCACGAGGCGCTGCTCGCGCTGCGCGGGCCCGGGGACATCGTGGGGGAGAGCGCGGCTCTCAACGGCACGCCGCGCTCCGCATCGATGACGGCACTGGAGCCGGTCAGTGGAGTGGTCGTGGCGGCCGACCGATTCACTGCCTTTCTGGACGACCATCCCGCGGCGGCGCGCCAGCTCATGGCCGTGATCAGCGACCGACTGCGGGCGGGTGACCGAAAGAGGCTGGAACTCGCTTCCTGCAGCGTCAAGGAGAGGCTGGCCCGCCTTCTCCTGGAACTCGTGGAGTGGCACGGTGAGCGGGTGCCGGAGGGGATTGCGGTGCGCGTACCGCTGACGCAGCAGGAACTCGCCGGATCGGTGGGCTCATCGCGCGAGGCGGTCACCAAACTCCTCGGCGAGCTGCGTGCACGCGGGGTGGTGGCCACCCACCACCGGACCCTGGTCGTCATGCGGCCGGCGGTTCTGCGGCGCATCGGCGGCTCTGCGTAATCCGTCACATTCGACGTGTGGCAACGGCCCTCCCGGCGCGAGCCGCCCTGCCGCATGGTGGGACGCGGGAACGAGGCGGCGCAGGCCAGGTCCGCCCGGCCGGCTCTCCGCCCCACCGGCACCGCCCCACCGGCCACCGGCCACCGGCCCACCCACCTGACGCCGGCCCACCGGCCCACCTGACGCCGGCCCGCGCGCGGCCGAGCGTACACACGAGGAGAAGTGCGATGGCGGAACCCAGCACGAAGACGATTCTGCTCATGGACATCGAGGGATCGGGGAGGCGGCTCGACAGCGAACAGGCTGTCATCCGCCGCATGTTGTACGCGGTCCTGCGGGAGACCCTCTCCGCCGCGTCGGTCGAGCCGACCGAATACCGCGTCGAAGACAGGGGCGACGGGGTCTTCGTCCTCGTCGACCCCTCTGTTCCCAAGCCGGCGCTGATCAGAGCGCTGCTGACGACGACGCCTACGCGGCTCGTCAGCAACAACCGGCTTGCCGCAGAGGGTGCCCAGGTCCGGCTCCGGATCGTCGTCCACACCGGGGAAGTGGCGCTGGACGGGTTCGGGGCGGTCGGCTCCGATCTCATCCACGCCTTCCGGCTGCTGGACGCACCGGAGTTGAGGGACGCGCTCAAGGCCACGCAGGAGCCGAGTGTCCTGTGCGTGTCGGAGGCCGTCTATCAGGGGGTGGTGCGTCACGCCCACCACGGGATCCGCCCCGAGCACTTTCAGCCGATGGCGGCGGCCGGCAAGGACGGTGTCGAGCGGGCGGGCTGGTTCCACGATTCCGCCGCACGGGACGGCGGGCGGGCCCAGGCGCCTGCTCACGACCCGGCTGCCGCCGCGCCGTCCCCCGCCGCGCCGGCTCCGGCCCGCGGGCAGACCCCGACGGCAGGGGCCGGTTCCGGTCCCGTCCTTCACGCGCAGACCGGCAACTTCTTCTTCGGGACCACCCGGATCGCCGGGGACGCCATTGCCGGGGACAAGTACGTCGGCATCGACCCGTCCGAGCGGAACCGGCTTCGCAACTCGGGGGGCGCTGACCGATGAGCAGCCAGGAAGACAGGGGCGGGGCGGCTCGCGACGGCGCGGGGCGCGACGAGGACAACGGCTCCGAGCCGGAGACTGACGGCCCGGCGCAGCAACCGGCCCCGGAGCAACCGGCCCCGGAGCAGGAAGAGGTGCCCGCGCCCGGGGCGTGGGAGGCTGTCGAACAGCTATTCGCCCTTGCGCCGCACCTGCGGGCCGGCCGGGCCAACGTCATGGGCGACACCCGTGTGTCCGGCGATGTCGTCGCCGGTGACAAACACATCGGGGTGCACCTGCACGGCGAGGCGTCGGCACGGCTGCGTCCGAGCGGGCCCGTGCCCGGTGCGGACCTGGAGCGGGTGGTCCAGACGTTCGCGCCCAGCCGACGGTACGACGAACTGTGCGCCGAGCTGGCCGAAAGCCGCGTCCTCGTCCTCCGGGGGCGCCGGGGCACGGGACGCAGGACAGCCGCGTTGCGGATGCTGTCGCAGGTCACCAAGGGTGTCGGCGACGTGATCGCGCTGGATCCCGGCACCGAGCCCGCAGATTTTGCAGATCACGTCCTGCCCGGCCGGGCGCATTTCGTGACGGATCCGCCCGCGGTCGAGGACGGCCCGCTACGGGACGTCCACCTGCACGCCGTTCGCCGACGCCTGGCGGATTCAGGAGGCTTCTTCGTCGTCGTCGCGAGTCCGGGCGCCGTCCTCGACGGGGTGGAGGGACGCGACTGGGTGCCGCCGCGGCCCGCCGATGTCGTACGCGCCCACCTGGAGCACATGATCGGATCCGCGGGCCGGTCCCCGTCGGCGGAGCCGGCCGAGATCCAGCGGCTCCTGGAGATGGAGGTGACCGTAGGGTTCTTGAGCGCCGGTCCTGCACCGCACGAGGCGGCCGGGTTCGCCCGGCTGCTCGTCGAGTACGTGAACGGCAGGTGCGGAACCGAGGAGCTGGCCGGATACGGCCGTACATCCGCCGACCGGGTGGTCGACTCCTGGTTCGGCCGGGGTGGACCGGGCGGCGAGATCGAGCTGCGGGACAAGGCCTTCCTGATTTCGCTCGCCGCCTTCGACGGATCGCCGTACCCGCTGGTCGCCGACCTCGGAGACGGCCTCTACCGGCAGCTGCTCGGCGCCGAGGAACCCGACCGTCCGGCGGGCCACCCGGTCTTCGGCACCTGCAAAGGGGACCGGCTGGCGCTGGCCGGGGCGCTCGAATACGACGACGAGACCGACACGCGGTGGGGCCGGGTTCCCGAGCCGGTCGTCGCCTTCGAGAACGGTCACCTCTGGAGTGCGGTCCTGCGCCACGTGTGGACCAGCCATCCTGCTGTCAGGAGTCCGATGCTGGACTGGCTGGACGTCCTGGTGGCAGACCGGCGGTCGCTCGTACGGCTGCGCGGGGCGGTGACCGCCGGGGTGCTGGCGGCCGCCGACTTCGAGTACGGGTTCGATGCGTTCCTCACCCGCTGGGCCTCCTCGAAGAGCCTGATGGAGCGCCAACTTGCATCCTGGGCCCTGTACACCGCGGCGGAACACGGCATGGACACGGTGGTCAGGCGGTTGCTGAGCGGCTGGAGCCGACAGCACGACCAGGGGCGCCGATGGACGGCGGCACGGACGTACGCGCTGCTCGGCGGCGCCACCGCGGCGACGGCGCTGCGGGACATCGGCCGGATGACCGCGGCAGGCCCGGCGCCCGATGCCGCGCTTCAGACGGCACTCGAACAGACGGTGGACGCTCTGCTCCAGGGACCGGCTGGCCCCGCGGTGGTCGAACAGCTCGTGGAGTGGCACGGCGGCCGCGGCCCGCTGCGCGAGCTGGCGGCCGCGGGATTCCTGCGTGGCACACGGCGACGCCGGTACGAGCCGGGATCCCACGGGGCCTGGCCCCGGTTGTTGCGGCTGGCGGACCAAGAGGCCCCCGCGCGGCGGCACATCGTCGCCCTGTGGCGCGGTCTGCTCGGGGACCGCGTCTCACGCGACGCCGCCCGGGAGGGGCTCACCCGATGGGTCCGCGCCGCCGAGACGGCGTCCGCCAGGTCGGCCGCCGCCGGGCACACGGTGCCTTCGGACATCGAGCAGGCGCTGGGGCGGCTGCTGCCGGAGCTCGTCACCACCGCGAACGAGAGGGAGCGGCTGGACTACCTGCTGCGCCGGTACGGAGACGGCACCGGTCTGCCGAGCGCCGCCGCGGCCCGGCTCCGGGCCGCACTGCCCGGCCGGCCCTCCGATTCGCCCCTGACCATCTGACCCCGGGCACACGGCCCGGGCCGCACCGGTCGGCGCCCGCTCCTGGCAGCCGCCACTTTCCGACAGCACAGACATCGCCGCAGGCGAATTGAGAACCGAAGCAGGAGAAGAAGAAGATGACGTCGATCGTCAACGATCCCGTACGCCACGTACGGAACCTGCACCGATTCGAGTACGTGCGCAATCGACCGCCGACGTACGCCGAACGGGCCCTGGTCTTCCTCGCGCCCGGGGGGCGGCCGCAAGCGTATCTGCCCCACCAGCAGCCCACCCGCGGCGAGTTGGTGAGCAGGAACTTCCGTACCTTGTACGAAGTGGAGATGGGCATTCAGCACATGTCCCTGGAGCACCGTCTGCCCAGCGACGGGGATGCCGCGTTCTTTTCCGCGGAGACGGACCTGACGTGGCGGGTCACCGACCCCGCCGTGATCGTCGAACGGCACATCCGCGATGTCCGCGCGCTGCTCGAACCGCGTCTGCTGACCCGGATGCGCCGTGAGAGCCGCCGGTTCGACATCGAGCGCAGTGCCGAGGCGGAGATCGCGGTGATGGAGGCACTCGCGGCCGAACCACTGGCTCTGGCCCAGGGGCTGGAGGTCTCCTGTGATGTCCGGCTCAGTCTCGACGAGGAGGCGATGCGTCAGCTCTCCTCCCTCCGGACCATCGATTACAGCAAGGTCCGGACGCGCAGCGAGCACGAGCTGACCCGGATGCGCACGCACAACGAGCACGAAGTGATGGAGGAGCGGACCAGCTTCTACGCCACGTTGCTCGCGGGTGGCGAGATGGGCCGTTGGGGAGCCCATCTCGCACAGAACCCCGGCGACATCCCGCTCGCGATCTCTGCCATCCGCGACGACGAACGAGAGGCCAGCGGCAACCAGATCCGCATCATCGAAAAGCTCCTCGACTCCGGCGTCGTGGAGGACCACATGGTGGAGGAGACCGCGCGGGCGGCTTTGGAGAGCGTGAAGGCGCGGCTCGTGGACGCTGGACAGGGCCGCACCCGTAAGCAGCCGATCTACCGGGAGCAGTTGGAGCGGGCTCCGTTGGACGGGGATGCCGAGTGGGAGGCAGCGGGGAAGCCCGAGTGAGTACCGTGACCACTGTGACCACCTACCCGGAGGTGGTGCGGGCCGTCGTGTCCTTCCTGCTGCTGGCCGCCAGCCTGTACGTGGTGTGCAGATGGGTGACCGCACCCCTGTTGACGCATCTGGGCACCGGGGTCGAGTACGCGGTGAACGTGGTCGCTGTCGCGTTGCTGCTGCCCGAGTACTGCTGGACCCGGGCCCGGCGCCGCGTATCGGGTCGCGCGGGCTCCTTCGCCTACGCGTACGGGGACGCCGTGTGCGCGCTCGCGGGAGCCGGTCACCGGTGCGCGGGTACCGTGCTGTCCGCCCTGCACGAGGCGTCCCTGCGGCTGGGCCACCGGGGTTCCCTGTGGACGGCCTCCCTCGGCGCCGCCGCACTGGTGGTGGTGCCCCGCTTGGTGTGATCGCGACCGGGTGGGCACGCTGCGTATCGGATGGGTCTTCACCGCCATCGGCTGGACGCTCGTGCCCACCTCGAACGCCGGCGGGAGGACGGTGGTCATGCGTACCGGGCGCGTGCCGCACCTCGCGGCGCGCGGTTACGCGTCGAACTCGCCGCGCCAGGCGAAGTCGAGCAGGGCTTCGGGGAGGTAGCCGGACTCGACCTCGACCGGGATGCCGTTGGCCTTGGCCAGGCAGGCGATGGCCAACGGGCCGAGGGCGACGACGCCCAGGATGTTCTGGGCGCGGTCCTCGTCCGCGGTCCAGTACTCCTTGTGCCAGCGCACGGCGTCGGCCAGGGCCTCGTTGAAGCCGGCGGCGTCGTTGCGCAGGTAGCGGTAGAGCATCATGATCGGCGGGTACCGGAGCTTGGACATCGTCTCCGCGTCGAGGACGCGGGCCTGCTCGGCCGCGCTCAGGTCCACGGCGTTCACCAGGTGCGTGCGCAGGTCGTCGCGGTGGAGCCAGAAGCTCTGAAGGGTTTCCACCCAGGCGTAGGTGTACTCGTCCAGGGCTCCGCCGAAGTCGCGCAGCAGGGACACCGGGATCCGGGCCAGCATGTCGAGACGGGCTGCCTCGCGGCAGATGATCGCGAGGTAGAAGGCGTCGAGCCAGGTGTCCGCGTTGAGGTAGGTCTGCGGTCCGGTGGTGGCGAGATGGCGCTCCTCCTCGCGGATCTTGCAGGTGACCGTCTCCTGGTCGGTGGAGGTGGCGGCGAAGACGGCCGAGTGCACCTGCATGGCCAGCAGCCAGGACTCCCAGGTCTCCAGCATGACGGCACCGGGGTCCCCGACACAGCGGACGAGGGCGACGTTCAGCGACCTCATGACCGCGCCCGACCTGGAGTTGTGCGAAGTCTCGATCTCCTCCAGCGAATAGGACAGCGACCCCTCCATGACGGGAACCACCGCCGCCATCTCGTCCTTCCGGTAGTCCTGGCGCGGCACGATCACGGTCATGGGCGTATCCCGGGGACAACGGTGGTCATGAGGTCCTTACGTGGGGAATTCGCCGCACCAGTTGCGTCCCAGGAGGGTGGCGGGCACATGCTCGGACTCGACCTCGATCGGGAGGCCCACATCGTGGGCGGTACAGGTCATGGCGAGCGATGGAGGGAAGATCGAGGCTCTCGGGTCCAGCAGGCGGTGCCCCTTGGCGAAGGTGAGCGCGGTCGTCGACCGCCGGGACGGAATGACGGTTCACCACCACCGTCACGTTTCGCGCACCTGTTATGTGGGGAACTCGCCCACCCAGTCGCGGGTGAGGAGGTGGTGGGGAAGGTATCCCGATTCGACGTTGATCGGCATTCCGCCGTCGCGTGCGTGGCAGGCGAGGGCCAGAGGGGCCAGGGCGAGGTGGCCGTCGGGCTTTTCTGCTCGCTGTTCGTCGACGGACCAGTAGGCCTTGTGGAGTTCGAGGGACTGGACGAGGAACTCGTTGAAGCCGCTGGGGTTGTTGGTAATCAGCAGGTAGAAGAGGTTGATGGGCGGGGCGAGCACAGTCTGGAGCAGGCCGTGCGGGGTGAGCGTGGCGACATCGGGCCGGGACATCTCGACGGCGAGGGTGAGCTTCTCCACCAGGTCGGGTCCCTGGAGCCAGTAGGTCTGGAGGGCGTCCACCCAGTGCCAGACGAAGGTGTCGTAGCCGCTGGATGAGATGCGGCTGAGCGGGACTTCCGCAAGTTGGGTCAGGCGCTGCTGGTCCCGGCAGACCATGGCGAGCCAGAACGTGGTCAGCCACGCGCCCAGGTCGGCGAAGGCTGCCGGGCCTTCGGCCGGAAGCGTGCGCATCTCACGGTTGATCCGGCACTCCACGGTGCCCTCGTCCGCGCACACGGTGGCGAACACGGCCGAGCCCAGCTGCAGCGTGTTGACCACGGCCTCCCACGTCTCCAGCCGCTCCGCACGCGGATCCACGGTGCAGCGCGCTCCGAGGTGCAGCAGCGCGTCGTTGAAGGCCGTGGGGAGTGAATGCGGGTACTCCTCCAGCTCGCCGATGTCCCGGGCCAGACTCACCCAGAGACGCTCGGCCCATTCTTCTTCCGTGGCCCCCGGGGTGAAATGCCGACTCACGATGACGGTCACGGAAGGCTCCTCTTGCTCAGGTCGAATCGCTGGTAGTGGTAGCCATTGTACGCAGGCGCGTTGGCGTCGCCCTTGATGACCACATAGTCCAGCTCACCCTTCTTGAGGGCTGTCTTCAAGGCTTCCGCGAGATCGTCCTCGCTCTTGATCGTCTTTCCTCGTTCCTTCATTTCCCGAATGATGTCGAGGAAATATTCCTGCGACCCCTGGGAAACTCTGCGCCCATTGGGCAGGTTCCGGCCTCCGAGTTGCGTTTTGATACTGCTCTTTGCTTCGACGACGACGTACCTGCCGTCCGGCCGGCGCCACACCTGGTCGAACTGGTCGTTGCCGTTCTTCGGCCCGTGCAGGGTCTCCTTCACGGCACCGGCGTGGTTCTCCGCGATGTAGTGCTGCTCCGCGACGAACTCGCCGTAATGTTCGGTCACCTTGACCATCTGCGTGTGGGCTTCCCGGTACGCACCACGGCTCTCCGACCACAGACCGAGTGTTTCATCCGTGCCGGTTAGCTTGTGGGTATCTGCCGCTTCCTGCTTGAGCCTATCGGCAAGTTGGTCCCACTCAATGGTGAAATAACGGTCCTCAGTGGCGTTCTTGAGCCTGTCCAAGCGTGCCGGATCGGTAACCGTTCCGGCGTCCCTGTGAATGAGCTTGGGGTCGATGTAGTGAGGCTTGGGCGGGTCGGGTGCATCCTTGGCCCTGATCCAAGGGGCGTTCTCACTCTCCCTGGTGAGCTGGGGCGGATTGTATCCGCTCTCGTCCAGGTAGCTGAGCCTCAGTCGGTTTCCGTTGTTCTTGTAATAGGCGTCGAAATATCCGGGCTCTGCATTGGCCCGGTAGACCTGAATTTCCTGGATCTGGTCCACGGTGAGACGCCCGGGACGGCCGTAGGGATTGTCGCCGTTGAGCATGAAGCTGGGACGTTCCACCGGCTTGCGCGGGGTGGCGGGAGCCGCTGTTGCCGCGTCGCCCGTGGCGCCGGTGCCCGGGGTATGCGTGGCCGCGTCGTCCGCGCCGTGGCCGAGGCCGTCCAGGCCCCCGGTGCCCGGCGCCTGCGGGTGGCCGCCGCCCGCGCCGTGGCCGCCTGTGCCGGTGCCGTCGGGGTGGGTGGCTCCGGAACCGGGGCCGTCCGGGTGGGTGCCGCCGCCGCGCGGGGTGTCGGGGCCGTGGGTGGTCGGGGTGTCCGGGTGGCCGCCGCGCGGGGGCTGGTTCAGGTCGCCCCGCGGCATGTTGTCGGGGGCGTGGCCGCCGGGGGTGTGGTCCGGGGCGTGGCCGGTCGGGGTGTGGTCGCTCCTGTGGAGCGGGTCGGAGATGTCGGAGCCGAGGCGGAACGCGTCGTCGCCGCCGCGGCCGCCGACGCCTTCCAGGACGCGTTCGGGGACCTTGACCGTGGCGGGGGAGTCCACCTTCGGGGCGTCGACCCGTGGCGTGTCCGCCTTCGGGGTGTCCACGATGTCCTTCGGGGCTTGGTCCGCCTTCTGGATGGTCTTGCCGGCGTCGTCGTAGATGTTGCCCTTGGGGTCCATGAACTGGGCCGGGCCGTCACCCGGGATCTTCACCGAGCCCGGCGGCAGCGTGGTCGTGCCCTCGGGCAGCTTGATGTTGCCGTCCGGGAGCTTGACCGCTCCGTCCGGGATCGGAGTGCCCTCGGGGAGGTGGATGGCGCCGTCGGGCAGCTTGACCGCACCCTCGGGAAGGGCGATCGCGCCGTCCACGTTGATGTTCGGGATTTCGACCTTGCCCAGGCCCTTCAGCCCGGCCATCACGTCGCCGATCTTCGAGATGCCCGCGCCCGCGCCCTTGAAGACGTACGTCATGGGGTCGACGATCCGGCCCGCCTTGCCCGCGACCGACAGGGCCTTGGCCACCGCGCCGGCCTTGCCGGCGCCCGAGACCGCGCCGCCCGTGCCGCCCGTGGCGATGGTGGTGATCACGTTGAAAGTGACCGCACCGGCCGCGCGGCCCGGGTTGGAGCCCCACTGGTCCCACGCGAGGAGGGCCTTGCCGGTCTCCTTCATCGCGGTGCGCGAATCGCGCAGCCAGGAGGGGAGTTTGTCGTCCGGGACGGCCATGAACAGGGGGCCGACGCCGGGGACGGAGACGATCGCGAGGCCGGTCGCCAGCTTGGCCAGACCGGTCCAGGACTGCTTGAAGGTGTCCCAGCCCTGGAGACCGACGAGGCCGCCCAGGCCCTTGAGGGTGCCCCAGACGCCGTCGACGAAGAAGCCCTTGGTGAACTCCCACGCGTGCTCCCACACCTGCCAGCCGGGGATCGACTCCTCGACCGCGTCACCCCACGGCAGGGACTTGGCCTGCTTCAGGGCCTCGGCGTCGTAGCCGTACATGCCCTTGCCGTGCGAGCCGTCGTCCTTGATGAGCCGCTTGCCGCCCACCAGAGCGACGATCTTGGCGTGGGCGGCCGTCTCGACGTCCTGGAACTGGGCCCAGACCTCGGCGATCTTGTTGCGGCGCTCGAGGTTCTCGTCGATCAGATCGCCGTCCTCGATCCAGTCCTTGTCGTCGGCGACCTTCGCCCGGAACGCCTCGGCTTCCTTCTTCAGCGAGTCCAGCCGCTTCGCGATCGGCTCCGCGTCCCGCGCGTACGTACCGAGGGCGCCCGCGATCGTGCACATGTCGGAACTGATCTTCAGGCCCAGGTCGGAGACGGGCTTCGTCGTCGCGAAGAGCTGATCGGCCTCCGGCGCCTGGTAGAACGCCTGCAGCCCGCCGAAGCTGCTGTGGACGTCGCCCGCCGCCGTCGAGATCGCCGCCCCGCCCGACGAGATCGCCTTCACCTTCCCGTCCAGCAACGCGAAGTCCCCCGTGAAGACAGGTACCTCGGCCGGATCGACCGGCGCGTTCCCGCTCACTTCTTGTCCCCCGAGTGCTCGCGCAGATACTGAAGGTTCACGGAGCGGGCAGCGTCCTGGGCCGCCTTCGCCTGGTCCAGATCGCCTTCCAGGTATTCGTTGGTCGCCGTCGCGGCACCGCGCATGCAGGCCTCGATGCGCTCCGTCATCGACTTGAGTTCCTTCTCGCGGCCCTTCAGGTACTCACCCAGAGCGGCCGCCACCGGACCCATGGCATTGCGTGCCTGGCCGGGGGCCAGCGGACCGACAACCTTCGCCGCCGAACCCGGCACCGCCGTCCCCGCATACTCCGCCGCCTGCGACATGTCCGTCAGCAGGGCGTTCAAAGCCTTCTCCAGCTCACCGGCATGCCCGCCGACGGTCTTCAACTGCCCCTGCACGCCCTGCGGCTTGATGTCCCACGACGTCATCGACGACCCACCCCCGTGTACCCCGCTGCCCTACCGACCCGCTGCCCCACTGACCAACCGACCCACCGACCTGCTGACCTGCTGACCTGCTGACCTGCTGAAACGATCCTGCTCAGCCGATGTTGTCGACCGCGGCCTTCGCGCGCTGAAGCGTCTGCCGCGCCGTCGCATCGTTCTTCTCCAGCGTCGTGTTCAGCAGCCGGATGATGTTCTTGACCTCCTGGGAGGCGTTCTTCCACCGCAGTTCCTTGGCGTGGTAGTCATCCGCCACACCGTCCGCCGCGAAGTCCGACATCGCGGCCGACACCTGCGCCTCACGCGCGGCGATCACCTGCTCCAGCTGGCCGATCACCGCCTTGATACCGCCCTGCACCTCGGTCGAGGCGCCCACGTCGTACGCACGACGGTCCGTCCCACTTGCCATCACAACCACACTCCCCGTGAAGAACGAAGACCCGGAAGACCCGGAAGACCCGGAAGACCCGGAAGAAGACCCGGAAGACCCGGAAGATTCGGAGCCGGGCTCAGCGGCCGCGGAAGCGGGCCGCGTCGAAGTTCGCCGAGCCCTGCGTCTGCCGTGCGTTCTCGCCCTGCTCCTGGTCACCCGACCCGAACGCCTGCTCCATGCCCGACTGACCGCCCAGGATCGCCGCCAGGGAGGCGTTCAGCTCCTTCGCGATGCCGTCCGCACGCAGCTTGAACGAGTCGAACGCGACCTTGCCCTGCCCCTGGAACTTGCCCTCCAGCGGCTGCGCCGCGGCCACCAGCTGCTTGATCAGCGAACCCAGATCGGTATTCGAATTACGCGACCCCGACATCAGGTTCGTCAGAACCTGCGTCCCCATGTCGAACTTCATCCCACTCCCCCGCACTCTCGATCGATCGTAAATATGTCCGGTTCTATCAACTCACATCGCTCCTGCAACGGGCAACGGGCCACCTGTGACCCACCTATGACAAACCGCCAGGCATCTTCACGAGCCCTTCAGATGCCTCATCAGCTGCTCGAACGCGCTCCACCCCGACAGGTCCGACGGATCCCCCGGCAGCGGGTAGTAGTAGGCGGGACGGGCCTTGGGGCCCAGCCGCAAGGGCTGTTCGGCCAGCGGCGTGCGCCGGGCCCGGTCGTCCGGCATCCGCCGGACCTCCTCCGCGCCCAGGACGAAGGCCAGCGGTACCCCCGGCCCCTCGAAGCGCGGCGGGACCAGCAGATCGCGGCGCGCTTTGCGGAGCTGTACGAGCATCGACTGGAGGTTGTGGCGGATAACGAGCGCTTCCGCGGTGCGCTGCAGGGCCTCCAGCGGCAGCTCCTCGTCCGGGCCGTAGCCGAACGCCAGCGTCACGTCCTCCTCCACACCCGCCTTCGTACGGCTGATCCGCACCGTTGCGAGGGCGGGCCGCCCGGGGCTGCCCACCACCACGAACCACGTCGGCTCGGGGGCCCGCGTGAACGCCACATCGGTCAGCCGTCCCGGCGACCAGGGCAGGTTGGCCGGCTCGGCCGTCCCCCACCCCGCCGGGGGTTCGCCGGTCAGCTCGCGCCACACCGTCTCCAGGGCGCCGCCGAGGACCAGCCGTTCGTCCGCGGGGTGGATGGTGCGGAAGGTGAGGGCCAGCTGCCGTTCGCCCGTGTTCACCGCCTCCCGGTACGTGGCGGCGACCGGGGTCCGCGGGTCGTCCTCGGTGGCGTCCGGCGCCACGACCGTGGCGAACATGCCGTCCTGCCAGCGCAGCACCGCGCCCGACAGGCCGTCGAAGTAGCCCTCGCGCTCGTCCTGCACGACCCACCGCGACGGCCAGCCCGGCAGGTTCGCCAGTACCGCCGGGGACAGCGCCGTCCCGGGCGGCGTGACGATCTGCAGGCCCCGCTCGGCCGCCGCGGCGGCCCGGTACGCGTCGGAGAGCCAGGCCGTCATGGCGACGACCGGGCGGTCCATGATGACGACGGCGACGTTGCCGGTCAGCACGTCGACGGCGGGCTGCGCCGCCGCGGGCGTCGGCGCCACGCCGATCCCGGCGCTCTCCACCACCGCCACCGAGCGCGCGGCCTCCGGCGGCCAGGCGGTCCCCCCGCCCAGGGAGGCGATCCGGGCCGCGAAGGTGCCCGCGAGGCGCTCGGCCTCGGGGACGCCGGTGGTGGCGCGGGCCTCGGTCCACCAGAAGGGGACCCGCGGCGGGGTGGCCCCCAGCAGCCGCTCGGCCTCTCCCTCCACCTGGACCAGCAGCGGTGCCTCGATGGAGACGAGCGGTCGCCCCTGCTCGTCGCAGAGCTGGACGACCGCGCCCTCGCCCGTCGTGTCCACCAGCTTGTCGGGGCCGCCGGAGAGCAGGCCCGCGAGCACGGTCCAGGGCTCGGGCATCCGCGGCGTGAGGGCTATGACGTCCTTGGTCATGTGGTCCTGCGGTCCTTCACTCGGGGGTGCAAACGGTCTGGATCAGACGGTTGGGCTGGCCCCTGCGGATGAGCACGCCGCGTCCTGCGGGCTGCTGGGAGGCGTACACCCCCGGGAACAGCTGGCCCTCGCTGCGGTCGCCGGCCATGACGACCGCCGAGGCGCCCGATTCGCGCAGGCCCTGCACCAGCGGCTCGTACATCCCGCGCGAGGCGCCCGCGACGCGGCGCGTCAGGACGAAGTGCAGGCCGATGTCCGCCGCCGACGGGATGTACGGCACGAACGGGGCGAGCGGCGACTGTCCGGCCGTGGTGAGTACGTCGTAGTCGTCGACGAGGACCACGATCCGCGGTCCGCCGCCCCAACTGCCCGGCTCCAGGTCCTCCAGGGGGGCGCTGTCGTCGGGCAGCCGCCGCTCCAGCTCGGTGGCGATGCCCGCGGCCAGCCCGGCGCACATCTTGGAGTTGTACGCGTAACCGCCGTTGAACTCCTCCGGGACCACACCGCGCAGGCTGCGCCGCGGGTCCATGATGGCGAAGACCAGCTCGTCCTCGCCGTACCGCTCGATGAGGCCGCCGGCGATCGTCTTCAGCAGGTTCGTCTTGCCGCACTCGCTGTCGCCCATGACCAGCAGGTGCTGGTCGTGCCGGAACAGGTCGATGAGTACGGGCGCCAGCGCGCTCTGGTCGAGACCGATCGGTACCCGCTTGGGCTCGGCGACCGGGCCGGGCAGCAGATGCGGCTCCAGCAGGTGCGGCAGCACCCGTACCGGCTGGGCCGCGTCCCCGCTCCAGGTGGCGCGGATCGTACGGGCCGTGCGCTCCAGGACCGCGCCGAGCTCGGAGGTGTCGCGGAGCCCGTCGGTACGGGGCAGCGCGACCTGCGCGAAGAGCTTGCCGTCGGTGAGGACGCGGCCGGGCTCGTCGGGCGACAGGGTTTCGGCGAGCTTGCGCTCGATGCTGGACTCGCTGGGGTCGTTGAGGCGCAGCTCCACACGGGTGCCGAAGTTCGACTGGGTGGCTATGCGGACGTCGTTCCAGCGGAGCATGCCCGCGACGACGTGGATGCCGTAGCCGCCGCCGCGCTTGAGGATGTCGACGACCGCGTCGTCGAGTTCCTCGAAGTCGTCGCGCAGCGCGCCGAAGCCATCGATGACGAGGACGATCTCCGCGGAGGCCAGCTGCGGCAGCCGGCCGGCCGCGTGCAGGGTGCGCAGTTGCTCCACGGAGTCGATGCCGTGTTCGCGGAAGAGGTCCTCCCGGGTCGCCAGCATGTTCCGTACCTCTTCGACGGTACGGGCGGCGCGCTCGCGGTCGGCGCGGCCCGCGATCCCGCCCACGTGGGGCAGGCCCGACAGGGCCTGGAGGCCGCCGCCGACGAGGTCGAGGCCGTAGACGCCGACCTCCTGGGGGGTGTGGGTCAGCGCGAGCGAGAGGACCAGGGTGCGCAGCAGGGTGGTCTTGCCGGACTGCGGGCCGCCGATGAAGGCGGCGTGGCCGCCCGCGACGGTGAGGTCGAGGTACCACTCGCCCTGCCACTGCTTCGTCGGGTCGTCGAGCAGGCCGAGCGGCACCACGAGCCGCCCGCGGCGCTTGGCCAGCTGCATGCCGCGCGCGCCCACGTCGAGGGGGCCGGCGACCGAGTCCAGGCTGAGCGCGTCGGGCAGTGGCGGCAGCCAGATGCGGCGCACCCGGCCGGCGGCGTTCTCCAGCTGCTCGACGATGACGCCCATCTCCGTCGGCCCGGTCTCGCGGCGCCGGGCCGTGGGCTCCTGGGTGCCCGCGCTCTCGGGCTTGGACAGGGTGTTGAAGGCCTCGTACTCCAGGGCGAGCGGACCGCTTTCCTCCTCCTCCGCACGCTGTACGGGACCCCGGTAGGCGCCGGAGACGTAGCTCGCCTTGAACCGCTCGTAGTGGCTGGTGTCGACCTTGAGGAAGCCGAAACCGGGCAGCGGCGGAAGGTGGAAGGCGTCCGTGGTGTCCAGGACCGTACGGGACTCGTCGGCGGAGAAGGTGCGCAGGCCCAGGCGGTACGACAGGTACGTGTCCAGGCCCTTGAGCTTGCCGCCCTCGATGCGCTGGCTGGACAGCAGCAGGTGCACGCCGATGGAGCGGCCGATCCGGCCGATGGACAGGAAGAGGTCGATGAAGTCGGGCTTTGCGGTGAGGAGTTCACCGAACTCGTCGATGACGACGAAGAGGTGCGGGAGCGGGTCCAGGTCGGGCCGGCGGTCGGCGCGCAGCGCCGCGTAGTCACCGATGTCGGCGATGTTCCCCGCGTCCTTGAGGACCTGCTGGCGGCGCTTGACCTCGCCGGCGAGGGAGGCGTGGACGCGCTCGACGAGACCGGCCTGGTTCTCCAGGTTGGTGATGACTCCGGCGACGTGCGGCAGGTCGGCGAACGGCGCGAAGGTCGCACCGCCCTTGTAGTCGACGAGGACCAGGGCGAGGTCCTCCGGCGGGTGCGTGGCGACCAGGGCGAGGACGAGGGTGCGCAGCAGCTCGGACTTGCCGGAACCGGTGGCGCCGACGCACAGGCCGTGGGGGCCCATGCCGAGCTCGGAGGATTCCTTCAGGTCCAGCAGTACGGGCTCGCGGGCGTCGCTGATGCCGATGGGCACGCGCAGGAAGGCGCGTTCGCCGCGCGGGGCCCACAGGCTCGCCAGGTCGAGGCGGGCCACGTCGTCGATGCCGAGCAGGTCGGCGAAGTCCACGGGCCCGGACAGCGGTGCGTCGATGAGGGACTCGGCGGACAGGCGCAGCGGGGCGAGCATCCGGGCCAGGCCCTCGGCGAAGGGGATGCCGACCTCGTCCACGGTGCCGTGGGCGCTGACGGGGGTGTCCTCGCGCAGGTCCTCGATGAGGACCCGGTCGCCGTCGACGGTGATCCGTACGCCGACGTGCCCCGGCTCCTGGATCCGCTGTTCGAGCAGGTGGAGGACGGTGACGCCCATGTCGCGCAGGCCGACCGCGTCGTCGGGGCGGGGCAGTTCGACGGCGTCCTCACCGTGTCCGTCGGTCACGACGAGCAGCCGGGACGTCATGGACAGGGCGTCCCTGCCGGACAGCCCGCGGCGCACCTCGGCGGCGTAGGAGGCGCGGCGGCGCAGTTCCGGGCCGATCTGCCGGGCGAGCTGGGCCGCGGAGGGGGCGATCCGGCGGGCGGCGACGGGGCCGTCGAGCTGCTCGGTGTCGAGCAGGTGCGGCATCCACTTGGCCCACTCCCAGTCGGCGAGCCGGTCGCCGGGGACGGCCAGCGCGATGGCCACGTCGTCGGGGGCGTGCAGCGCGGCGGCCTGGACCAGCAGGGCCCGGGCGACGCGCAGGCAGTCCTCGCGGGGGCCGATGACGCTGATGTTGCCGACGCGGTCGAGCGGGACGGTGAGCGGGAGTTCGGTGCCGTTGCGGAAGCGGGAGGTGAGCGCGGAGGCCTCGTTGAGCATGAAGAGGTCGGGCGGGGTGAGGACGGAGGAGCCCTGCTGGCCGATCTGCAGATCGCGTACGGGCATCTCGCCGGTGCCGACGCGCACGCGCAGGAAGTCGCCGTCGACGCGCCGGCGCTCCCACAGCCGGGCCGGGTCGCGGACGATGTCGTACAGGGCGTGCGGTGGCGGGTTGAGCACGTCGGCGTGCTCGCCGCGCTCGCGTTCCTCGCCGGCGAGTTCCTCGCGCAGGTCCTCCAGGTAGGCGAGATAGGCCTCGCGCTGGGTACGGCGGGTGCGCTGGGCCTTGCCGCGCTGCGAGAAGACGAGCGCGAGGGAGCCGACGACGGTGACGACGAGGATCAGCGCGCCGAGCGCGGCGAACTGGCTGTTGCGGACCACCGTCATCATCACGACGGACGACATGACTCCGGCCACGGGCAGCAGCGACATCGCGATGTTGCCCGCCTTGCCTTCGGGGAGGTTGGGCGGGGCCTCGATGGTGCGTGCGGCGGGGGCGGCCGGGGGTCTGACGGTCCTGGCCGGGCGGTGGATCAGTCGGGTGCTCATCGGGTGCTCATCGTCGTCGTTCGCCAATCACGATCGGTCGCGTCACGGTCGGGCCCGGCATCTCGGTCAGTGGCGCTTCTGGGAGAGCTGGAAGACCTCCGCGGCGAGCCGGGTGGCGGTCTTCCTGGTCGAGTGGGCGAGCAGTTCGGTACGGATGGGGCCGCCGGCCGCCAGGTGCCGGTCGTACGGCAGGACGTGCACGCCCGCCCCGGTGGCCTGGAGGGTGCGCACGGCCTCGGTGAGGTCGATTCCCGCGTGCGGCGCCTGCTCGGTGAGTACGACGACCGTGCCGGCGATGACGTGCGGGGGCAGGCCCTGCATCCACTGGAGGACCGCGTACGTGCTGGCGACGCCGTCCAGGGTGGCGGGGGTGGTCAGGACGCGGGCCTGGGAGGCGGAGAGCGCGACCCGGGCGACCTCGGCGGGCAGTGTCTCGCAGTCGACGACGGTCACGCCGAAGTAGCGGCGGAGCGCGACCATGGCCCGTTCGTAGGACCGCAGGTCGAGCATCGCGCCGATCTGGCCCTGGCTGCCGGGCAGCAGCCAGGCGTTGTCGCGGAGCTGGACGAGGTAGCCGGTGACGTCGAGCAGCGACATCTGGGGTTCGACGATGTCCGCGACGTCGCCGGTCGTCCAGCGCAGCGTCTCGGCGCCGAGGCGGATCGGCAGCGAGCCGAGGGCCGGGTCCGCCTCGACGAAGAGGACGGGGTCCTGCCGGTAGTGGGCGTAAGTGGTGCCGAGCAGGGCCGCGACCGTGGACTTGCCGGCACCGCCGCGGATGGACGTGACGGCGATCTGGCGGCCGGTGGTCACGGGCTGCTGGAGCATCTCGGCCGCACGGGTGGCCTCGGCGACCTCGCGGGCGGCGGATGAGGAAACGGTTCGGCGTACGGCTCGTACGGCGCGGGCGGCGAAGGGTTCACCGCGCCGGGGCCCGCGCACCGCGCCGGCGAGGTTCTTGTCGACGGCGGGCCGGGAGTCGGGCGTACGGACCGGCTGGGCGCCGGGGGGCGCCGGCTGCGGCGGGACCTGCCCCTGGGGGTAGCCGTAGCCGGGAGCGGGCTGCGGTGCGTGGCTCTGCGGTGCGTGGCCCTGCGCGGGCACGCCGGGCTGCGGGGCCGGGGCTCCGGCCGGACCCGGACCCGGACCCGGGCCCTGGGCCGACGGCTGCGCGGGCTGCTGGGCGCCGGGGCCCTGCTGGGCGCCCTGGGCCGGCGCGCCGGCCCTCAGGTCGCGCAGGACGTCTCCCTGCCAGTTGTCTCCGTTCGGCATGTCTGCCCCTGCCCCTCTTCTTCCGACCTGCTGCCCCGCCCGGAGCGCCTGCGCTTTGACTCAGAACTTGTTGAGCAGTTGCCCGTACACGCCGAACACCCCGACGGCGAGGGGGAAGAGTCCCACCATGCCGACCGATTCGATGAGGTCGGCGGTGCGCCGCAGCCGGACCTGCACGTGGTCCGGCGGCTGCACCGCGAGGACCAGCAGCGGCAACAGCGCTGCCGCACCGAGGACGGCCAGCGGTCCGGTGCCGCCGGCGTGCTCGGTCCACAGCATCACGAGGCGTACGACGAGCAGGGCCGCGGCGGCGACCAGCGCGACGACCTCGGCGACCAGCGGGAAGGCCCGCGCCCTCGACAGCAGCACCACGGCGACCAGCGCGGGGAGCGCCACCGTCCAGACGGTGGGCTTCTCGGCGAGGGTCAGCAGCCAGCCGGCGCCCGCCGCCGAGACCGCGGTGACGATCGTCGCGAGGGAGAGCCCGCGGTGCGTGGCGGCGAGCGCGTTGCCCACCTCGTGGCGGCTGACGGAGGCACCGCCCGAGCGCCGGTCGTCGAGCGCGGTGAGCCCCGAGGCCATCAGGGCGAGCCGCGGCAGCAGCCCGAGCAGCACCACGGAGAACAGGACCACGACCGCGCCGAGCCGGGCCGGATCGCCCTGGACGGCGGCGACGGCCTCCCACACGGCGGTGATCACGGCCGTGGCCACGGCGCCGATGAGCCCGCCGCGGCCGAGCGGCGAGAAGTAGCCGAGCAGCACCAGCGTCAGCACGATCGCGCCCGCGACGGCGGCGAGCCGCGCGGTTCCCGGCCAGTGGTGGGCGTCCGCGGCGGTCCACGCGGTGAGGACGCCCAGGCTGCCGGAGGCGAGCAGGAGGGCGGTCGCCAGGCCCCGGTTGGCCTGCCCGATCCGGGCGACGAGCGCGCCGGCCGCCATCAGGACGAGCGTGACGGCCGTGAGGGCGCCGGCCAGGGCGTCCAGTGCGAACTCGCGGCGGGCGAGCAGCGCGGCGGTCACCATGAAGGCCACGGTCGCCACTCCCGCGCTGCCCCTCCGGGCGGCGGGACGCCAGCGCCAGGCCTGCAGGTCGAGGTCGTCGGCCACCAGGTCCGTGACGTCGTGGACCACGGGTGCGGGCGGCGCGGAGTGGGTCCGGACGAGCCGCAGCACGGCGCCGTCGGCTATCCCGGCCGAGGCGAGCGTGCTGTCGTGCGGCAGCGCGGAACCGTCCGACGTGATCAGCTGACGGGTCATCGGGCGCGATGCGGCCCGGTCGTCGAGCAGATGCAGGATGTCGGGGAGCAGCTGCCCGATCGGAGTGTCGGAGGGGAGGACTATGTCGGCCCGACGCCGCTCGCCGACCAGGGTCACCCGGCTCAATTGCGCCCGGGAAGTCGTTGCTGTGCTCACCACTTACGGGAACCTATCATCGCGGGATTGCGACCTTTCGGGGCCAAGGGGACGTACGTCTGCTGCCGGACTGTGAAATCTCCCGGATCTCCACGCGTTCTGCTCCCGTCCCTACGACTGCGACGGCTTGGGCGGCTTGGGCGACTTGGACGCGTGCGAGGGCTGCGGGGAGGCCGGTGCGTTCGGTGACGACGGCGACTGCTTCGGCGACTTCGGTGATTTCGAAGGCGTCGTCGACGGTGACGGCGGCCCGGGCTGCTGTACCGGGCCTTGCTGTTGCTGCTGCTTCTGCTGTTGCTCGGCCTTCTGCTTTGCGAGCGTGTGCTGGACGAAGGACCACCCGACGCAACCCGCGCACAGGACAGCCGCGATGGCGATGCCCGCGAACAGCTTCCCGAGCCGTTCGTCGGCCGTGCGCCGCGCCCGCTGCGCGCCGAACAGCAGCGCGTCCCTCATCCTGCGGCGGCGTACCGCCACCGACTCCAGAAGCTGGCTGTCGTAGTCCCGTGCCATCCGTCGTCCGTCGCCTCAGTTCCGGCTCGTCGTGGGCCAACAACCGCTCCGGGGCGCGGCCGTGTGCGCGCGGTATGCGAAGCCCCCTGTTTTTTGCCTCTGCAACATAGAGCATGGACCGGCGTCCAGCACACCCAGGCCGGACGTGAGTACGACCGGTCCGCGGGTGAGCGCTCCTGCGGTCGCCCGGGCGGGCAGCCGGGTCTACGTTGGAAGGACCGGGGGCCGGGGCGCGGGCGTCACGTGCGAGGAGGCCGGTCATGGCGACACGGTTGCGCAGGACAGCGGTCGGGGTGGCCGCTGCGGCCCTGATCGCCGTACCGCTGGGGCCCGGGGCGGTCCACGCCTCGGCCGCGGCGCCGCCCGATCCTTCGGCCGCGGCGCCGCCCGATCCCTCGGCCTCGGCCCCGCCCCGGGCCTCCGACGAGTTCCCGCTGCTCACGCCCGCCGTGACGGCCCGGCTGGACGCGGCCGTCAGGAAGGTCATGGCCGAAGCGCAGGTGCCCGGGGTGATGGTGGCCCTGTCGGCGCCCGGCAAGGGCACGTACGTACGGGCCTTCGGCGTCGCGGACAAGGCGACCGGCGCGCCGATGATGACCGGCCTGAACATGCGGATCGGCAGCGAGACCAAGACCTTCACCGTCACCGCCCTGCTGAAGCTGGTGGACGAGGGCAAGGTCGGGCTCGACGACCCGATCGGGAAGTACGTGGACGGGGTTCCGAACGGCGACCGGATCACCCTGCGCGAACTGGCCGGGATGCGCAGCGGCCTGTTCAACTACTCCGAGGACGAGGACTTCTTCAAGGCCCTGACGAGCGATCCCGACCGGCCCTTCACCCCGCAGGAGCTGCTCGCGTACTCCTTCAAGCACCCCGTGCTCTTCGAGCCGGGCACGCAGTTCCAGTACTGCAACACCAACTTGATCCTGCTCGGGCTGGTCGTGGAGAAGGTGAGCGGCGACGCGCTCGCCGACTACATCGACCGCGAGGTCGTCGCCGAAGCCGGGCTGAAGCACACGCTGTTCCCCACCGGCGCGGAGTTCCCGAGCCCGCACGCCCACGGCTACACGGACCAGACGGCCTCCGGGAAGACCGAGGACGCCACGAACTGGGACCCCTCCTGGGGCTGGGCGGCCGGAGCGATGATCTCGGACCTCGCCGACCTGCGGAGCTGGGCGAAGACCCTGGCGACCGGGACCCTGCTGACCCCCGCCACCCAGGCCGAGCGGCTGAAGGTGACCCCGGCGCTCCCGGGCACGGGCTACGGGCTGGGCATCTTCGACGTCCAGGGCTGGATCGGGCACAACGGATCGCTGCCCGGCTACCAGTCGCTGACCGTGTACATGCCGCAGACGCAGGCCACGCTGGTGGTGCTGCTCAACACGGACACCTCCTACAAGGGCTCCGAGCCGAGCACGCTGTTCGGTGAGGCGATCACGAAGATCGTCACCCCCGGCCACGTGTTCACGCTCCCCGCCCAGCCCGTCACCGGTCACTGACGCACCGGGCCGCCCCTCCCCGGGCCGGCCGGGCCCGCCCGCACAATGGTCCCCGTCAGCACGGGAACCGACCAGGGAGACGCCCAATGACCGGTCAGGGACAGGCGCAGGGGCATGCGCAGGGGCAGGCGCAGGGGCAGGCGCAGGCGGCGCACGACGGGGCCGTCACGGTCCGCGCCGCGGGGGAGGGGGACGTCGAGGCGGCGGCCGCGCTCTTCCGCGGCTACCTGGACTTCTACGAGGTGGACGTCGAGGACCCGGACCGCCCGCGCGCCTTCCTGGCGGAACGGATCGCGAAGGGCGAGTCCCTCGTCCTGCTCGCGGAGATCCCGGGAGCCGGGGCGGTGGGCCTGGCGCAGGTCTACCGCACGTTCTCGTCCCTCGCCCTTCGGCCCGCCTGGGTCCTCAACGACCTGTACGTGGACCCGTCCGGCCGACGCACCGGCGCCGGCCGCGCGCTGCTGCGCGAGGTGCTGCGCCTGGCCCGCGAGGCCGGGGTGGCCGGGGTACAGCTGGAGACCGCGTACGGCAACACGGTGGCGCAGGGGCTCTACGAGGCGGAGGGCTTCGTCCGCGACGAGTTCCACGTCTACTTCCACGACCTGGGCTGATCCGCTTGCGGCAGGGGTGAAACATTCCCGCACCGCCGTCGCGTCAATGGGGTGGGACGGGCGCGAGGGGGAGTGCATGCGGCAGGGTCGCAGGGACGGGTTCCGCGAGTTCGCGGCAGGCAGGTCGGGGCATCTGTACCGGTCGGCGTGCCTGCTGGCGAGCGGGGACACCCATCTCGCGGAGGACCTGGTGCAGGAGACCCTGGGGCGGATGTACCTGCTCTGGGGGCGGATCTCCCGCATCGACAATCCGGCGGCGTACGCGCAGACGGTGCTGGTCCGGGAGTTCCTGACCCATCGGCGTCGCCGGTCGGCGGGAGAGCGCCCGGTCGGGGAGCTCCCCGACCGGGGCGCGGCGGACGGCGACGCCGATCCGGCGCTGCGGATGACGCTGCTGGAGGCACTCGGGCGGCTGTCGCCGAAGGACCGGGCCGTGCTGGTGCTGCGCTACTGGGAGGACCGCAGCGTCGAGGAGACCGCCGACGCGATGAACGCCAGCTCGGCTGCGGTGCGCACCCGGACCTCGCGGGCCCTGGGCCGGCTCCGGGAGCAACTCGGCGGAAATCTGGCCGAGTTCGCGGAGCGCTGAGACCGCCGGTCCGTTCCCCGCTTTCCTCACCCACCTTGAAATGGAAGGTTTGGTTCCGCATGCCCTTTGAAGATGAGCTCGGCGAAGCGCTCCGGCGCGCGGGGGACGGTTTCACGGCCGACCGGCTGGCCCTCGCCGCGGCCGGCGAGCAGCGCGGCCGACGGCTGGTGGCCCGCCGCCGCGCCGCGGTGGTCGGCGGATCGGTGCTGGCCCTGGCCGTGATCGGGATGGCCGGCGCCTACTCCGGCGGGCTGCTCGGCGGCTCCCGCTCCGGCTCCGGCCCCGGACAGGTCGACGTGGCGGCGCCGCCGACCCTGCCGAGCAGCGGGTCCGGCAAGAACGGCGGCTCCGACCCGAACCTGAAGGGAACCGGCACCGGAGCGGTCACCGCCGACCAGCTGCTGGCCGTGTTGCAGGAGTTGCTGCCCGGCGGGAAGCTGATCGGCACCCAGGCGCGCGGCAGCGACCAGTCCCCGATGGTCTCCGGGGTGTACGACGACGGCGGCGGCAAGGCTGCCATCAGCGTCGGCCTGTCCCGGGTGGACCCGAACGGCAGCAATGCCCGCGAGCTGACCCGGTGCGGGGACAAGAACATCCAGGAGTACGACGACTGCACCACCGAGCAGCTGGCGGACGGTTCCAGGCTGCTGCTCTACAAGGGCTACGAGTACCCGGACCGCCGGGTGGACACCAAGGTCTGGCGGGCCGCGCTCGTGACCCCGCAGGGCTTCATGGTCGACGCGTCCGAGTGGAACGCGTCCGCGGAGAAGGACGCCCCGCTCTCCCGGCCCAACCCGCCGCTGACCAGCGCCCAGTTGAAGACCGTGGTCACCTCGGCCCTGTGGCACCCGGCGCTGAACGACCTGCGCCCGGCCGAGACGGAGCGGGCCGCCCCGCCGGAGTCGTGGGGCGCGCTGCCGTCCATGAGGCCCGAGGCGGCCCTGGAGCGTCTGGCGGCCGACCAAGGGATTCCGGTCGTCTCCAAGGGCGGGCAGGACTCCTCGTACGGTTACGTCGTGCTCGACGACGGCAAGGGCAAGTCCCTGGTCCAGCTCAACGTGAGCAACGCCGAGAGCACTTCGGGCTTCACGGGCGCTGGTGTCACCACGCTGCCCGACGGCACCAGGGTGAAGGTCACGCAGCGGCCCGCCGAGAAGGGCAGGGGCGTGGTCGAGTGGACGGTCGACACCCTGCGCAAGAACGGGTTGCGCGTGGTGGTCTCGGCCTACAACACCGCCAACCAGAGCGGCACGGCCACCCGCGAGACGCCCGCGCTGACGCTGGAGCAGCTCAAGGAGCTCGTGCTGGCCCCCGGCTGGGACGGGAGCCAGAACTCCTAGGTGCGGTGCGGCCCCACAGGTTGGCCGGGGGCCGTGCCCCGGTGAACCCTGCCGGTCACGGCACGCGCGCTCATTTGGCGTCGGCGTAGCACTCGACGACCGCCGTCGTGAACGGGAAGCGGACCGGGGTGTCGCCGAAGGCGATCCGGCCGGCCCGGTCGCCGGCGGCGCGGATCGCCTCGGCGACGGCCCCGGCCTCCTCGGTCGGGCAGTGCACGATCACCTCGTCGTGCTGGAAGAACACCAGCTCGGCGCGCATCCCGGCGAGGGTCTGCCGCAGGGCGGCGAGCAGCAGCAGGGCCCAGTCGGCGGCGCTGCCCTGCACGACGAAGTTACGGGTGAACCGGCCCCGGGCCCGGGTGTCGGCCGAGGCGTAGCCCGGGGTCCAGCCGCGGTTCTCCCGGTCCTCCCGGTCCTGCGGGATCCCGGCCTCGCCGTCGTCGGACTCGGCGGAGCCCACCGGCGGCGGGCAGGTGCGGCCCAGCCAGGTCCGTACGAGCCGCCCCTCCTCGCCCGCCTTCGCCGCGTCGTCGACGTACGCCACCGCCCGCGGGAAGCGGCGGCGCAGCGCGGCCAGGTTCTTGAGGCCGTCCCCGGAGGTCTGCCCGTAGACGGCGCCCAGGACGGCGAGCTTGGCCTTGTCCCGGTCGCCGGAGAAGCCCTGGCGGGAGACGGCGGTGTAGAGGTCCTCGGGCCGGCCTGCCACCTCCATGAAGGCGGGGTCGCGGGAGATCGCGGCGAGCACGCGCGGCTCCATCTGGTCGGCGTCGGCGACGACCAGCCGCCAGCCCGGATCGGCGACGACGGCCCGGCGGATCACCTTGGGGATCTGCAGGGCCCCGCCGCCGTTGGTCACCCAGCGGCCGGTGAGGGTGCCGCCGGGGATGAACTCCGGGCGGAAGCGGCCCTCGTGGACCCAGTCCGCGAGCCAGCCCCAGCCGTGGGCGGTGTAGATCCGGTACAGCTTCTTGTACTCGATCAGCGGCTCGACGGCCGGGTGGTCCAGCTCCTGGATCGCCCAGCGGCGGGTCGACCCGAGCTTGATCCCGGCCTCCGCGAAGGCCTTGATGACGTCGGCGGGCAGATCGGGGCGCACGCGTCGGCCGAAGGCGGCGGAGATCCGGTCGGCGAGCTCGGCGAGCCGGCGGGGCTCGCCGCCGCCCGCGTACCGCTCGCCGAGCAGCTCGGTCAGCAGGGCCCGGTGCACGTCGGCCCGCCAGGGCAGACCCGCGCGGTTCATCTCGGCGGCCACGAGGAAGGCGGCGGACTCGGCTGCCGTGAGCAGCCGCATCCGGTCGGGGTGGGCGGTGGCGTCGAGCCGTCCCGCCTGGTCGGCGTGGAGGGCGAGCAGGGCGTCGAGGGGGACGGGTGCGGGCTGCGGGTCGAAGAGGGAGTCCTGCGTGCCGGGCACGGCGGCGCGCTGCGGGGGATCGGGCGGTACGGGGGCGTTGTTGAGCCGGGCCCAGGCGGCCGCCGCCGAGCGGGGCTCCCCGGACCGCCCCTCGTGGCCGAGCAGCAGCAGCTCGCAGTCCTCGATGTCGTGGCACCGCTCGACCCGCACCCCTGCGGCGAGCAGCCGGGGGTACACGGCGGTGGTGGACCGCCAGACCCACCGCGTCCCGGCCGGCGCGGCCCGCACCGCCTCGGCGGGCTCGCGCACGCGGATCCGCGCCCCCGCGCCCGGTTCCACGGGCGCGGCGTGCCACCACCCGTCGCCGTCTTCGGCGAGGGCCCACCGGGACGCGCGGTCGCTCATGGGTGCGAGTGTCCCACCGCCCTCTGACACTCCCCGCCTGCGCCGCGCTGCCGGGGACTCCGCCCCCGCCTGCGCCGGGGGACTCCGCCCCCGCGCCTCACACGCCGGTGGGGCTGGATCCCGTTCGAGGCGCGGGGTCCGGGGCGGAGCCCCCGGCAGCGGCGCCGCGGACGGGCGCCGGGCCCGGGCGCGGGGCACCGACCGCGCGTCCACCGCCAGGGCGGACGCCGGGGCGCGGTCCGGGAGCTCGGGGAGGACGCCCGCGTCCGGAGGCGTCCAGGAAGCCCGCGGCGATCGCCGAGTGCGTCGCCACCGGCACCGGCACCGGCACCGGCACCGGCACCTCGACCGGCTGCGCGGCCGAGCCCGACAGCGCGGCCCGGGCCCGCTGCGGCCCGGGCCCGCTGCGCCCCGGGCCCGCTGCGCCCCGGACAGCGAGCCCGGGGCGCAGCGGGCCCCGACGGCCCCGGCCGGCTCCGCTCCGCCCGGCGCGCGCTGCGGCGTCCCGCAGCGGATGCCCACCCGCACCGTCCGCCGCCGGAGCGCGACGGCCCGGTCATCCGGACCGTGTACCCCACGGCGGCGCCGCGGGTCGGGTACGAGCCGACCGGGCTCGGCCGCAGCCTGACCGTCCTGGCCAGGGCCTCGGCGCCTGGTCGCCCGCCCACCGCCCGCGGATCGAGGCCCCCCGCCGGGAAGAGGACGAGAAGGCGGACATGCCAAGCTGAGAGGTGTGAGAGACCTTGCCGAGACCGTCGACCGAGCCTTCGCCGCCGCCCTCTACGCCCAGGACGACACCGGGCTGGACACCGGGGCCTCGCTGCTCGCCGCCGAGCCGGCGCGATGGGGCGGGGTCGGGCGGGAGCTGCTGGCGCGCGGGGAGGCGTTCGTACGGCAGGGCTGGGAGCGCGGCTGGCAGCCGGCCGACGTGCTCCGGCTGGTCCGGCGCGACCTGGAGGAGCGGCACCTGCGGATCACCGGCGACCTGATCGCCGCCGAAGCGCGCAGGTACGCCCGTCTCCCGGAGCGGTGGAGCGGGGCCGAGGTGTGGTGGACGAGCGACGAGGAGTACGCCGAGCAGCTCGCCCGGCGCGAGAAGGCGGACCGGTTCACGCTGGCCACCGCCTGCCTGGAGGTGTTCCGGCTGCTGGTCCGGCTGCCCTCGATCGAGCCGGTGGGCCCGCTGCCCGGTGACCCGGCCGACGCCCTCGCCGGACACGCGCACATCGAGCCCCGGATGCTCGGCCGCATCCGGGCGCTCCTGGCGAAGGCCGAGGCCACCACCTTCCCGGAGGAGGCGGAGGCGCTGAGCGCCAAGGCCCAGGAACTGATGGCCCGGCACACCGTGGACGAGGCGCTGCTGGCGGCGCGCGGCGGGGCTCCCGCGCAGGTCCCGGGGGCCTGCCGGATCGGTGTGGAGCCGCCGTACGAGGAGGCCAAGGCGGTATTGCTCGACGCGGTGGCCACCGCCAACCGCTGCCGGGCGGTGTGGAACAGCGGCTTCGGGTTCTCGACGGTGGTCGGCTTCGAGAGCGACCTGGAGGCCGTGGAGCTGCTGTACACCTCGCTGCTCGTACAGGGCACGGCGGCGATGACCCGGGCGGAGGCCGCGCAGCGCGCCGGGGGACGCAAGCGGACCAAGACGTTCCGCCAGTCCTTCCTCCTCGCGTACGCCAGCCGGCTCGGACGGCGGCTCGCCGAGACCGCCGAGCACACGGTGAGCGAGGCCCCCGGCAACCTGCCGGCCCTGGTGGCCCGCGACGTCGCCGTCACCTCGCGGGCCGAGGAGATGTTCCCGCGGACCACGACGACCCGGCTGCGCGGGGCGACCGATCTCGCGGGCTGGGAGGACGGCACGGCGGCGGCGGACGCGGCGCACGTGGGCGGCCGGGGCAAACCGCTGCCGCGGTAGCCGGTGCCGCGGTAGCCGGTGCTCCGCGGGGCCGCCGGGCAGCTCCTGGACTCGTTCGACGAGGTGGCGAACGCCCTTCGCCCGTAAGGGTGATCCCTATCTGTGACCAGGGAAGCACCCCGCGTGCACGTGCATCTGCCCATGCATGCACTTATGAACACAGCTATGATCCGGTGCAGTTGACATCTGCACTATCGGGGGCTTCCTGTGGACCACGCGTACAACGGGACGGCAGCTGCAGAACTCGCTTCCTTGTTTGAGCTGACGTGGCAGAAGAGCAGACACAGCAACTCGCAGGGTTCCTGCGTTGAGTTCGCGAAGCTGCCCGGCGGCGACGTCGCCATGCGCAACTCGCGCTTTCCGGACGGTCCGGCGCTCGTCTATACGCCGGCCGAGATAGAGGCCCTGCTCCTGGGTGTCAAGGACGGCGAGTTCGACCACCTGATCGGCTGACGGAACAGCGCATCCAATCAAGCCGTGCACGTGCACTGGCCGGGAATGATCATTGCGATCAGTCCCGGCCAGTTGTCGTGAATCGTCTGTGCGAATCGCCCGCTGGATCGGCTGTTCAGTCCTGTCGGTCCTGGAGCAGGAAGAGCGCCCAGACCACCTTGCCGGTCAGCCGTCCCGCGAGCGGGTGCCAACCCCAGCTGTCGCTGTACGAGTCCACCAGGAACAGCCCGCGCCCGGACTCCAGGTCGAAGTTCTCCGCCGTCCGCTCGGGGGAGAAGGAACCCCCGGGCCGGTCCTCGCTGGGATCGCGCACCGCGCACACCAGCCGGGTGCTCCACCGCATCAGGTGCAGCCGTACCGGCGGCTCCGACTCGCCGCCCCCGCACCGCGATTCCTCAGGCAGGGCATGGCGCAGCGCGTTGGTGACGAGCTCGGAGACGACCAGTGACACGTCGTCGAAGCGTTCTTCGAGACCCCATTGGCCCAGTGTCGACCGACAGAAGGAGCGGGCGCCCCGCACCGCTTCGAGCCGTGCGGGCAGAGCGCAGGAGGCAGACCCGGAGACAGCCGTGGGGTCGACCGGGGGAAGCCCCTGCCGTAACGGCTCGAGCATGGTCGATCCATTCGTCCCCATGCGAGGCACTCCCGGGATTCGCGGCCGGAGCGGTCAACTCCGTCCAGAAAGAACTGCGGGGTGGGTCCGCGGCGCCGGCGCTGAGTGCACGCAGGTGCGCGGGGACCATCGTTCCGAATGGCGGAGCCGGATGCAAGGGCAGATGCACGTGCACGCGCCGGACCTGTCCACTCCCGTGATGGTTCTTGCTCATTTCTTCCTACGCATCCTGACGGACTTCTTTTCCGGGAGCCCGGATTCCGTTACAGAACGAGTACGGACCGATGCGTTTTGGTGGCAGACTGCGGCCCTGGGGTACGGGGGCCCCCGACGCGCACACGCCACGCGCACGCCATTGCGATGGGGAGGGCAGTACTAGTGACCGCAGAAGCGAGCGGTTCTGTGGTGCGCCGCATCCTCCTGGGCTCCCAGCTCAGGCGACTCCGAGAATCCCGCGGCATCACCCGTGAGGCGGCCGGCTACTCGATCCGCGCATCCGAATCGAAGATCAGCCGCTTGGAGTTGGGAAGGGTGAGCTTCAAGGCCAGGGACGTCGAGGACCTCCTCACTCTCTACGGGGTCACCGACACCGCCGAGCGCGAGTCCCTGCTGGGGCTGGTCCGGGAGGCCAACGCCACGGGCTGGTGGCACAGTTACGGCGACGTGCTGCCCGGCTGGTTCCAGACGTACATCGGCCTGGAGGGCGCCGCCTCGCTCATCCGGATCTACGAAGTGCAGTTCGTCCACGGGCTGTTGCAGACCGAGGCCTACGCCCACGCCGTCGTCAGCCGCGGCATGCCCGGAGCCACCGCCGCCGAGATCGACCGCCGCGTCGCGCTGCGCCTGGAGCGCCAGAAGGTCCTCGTCTCCGAGAACGCGCCGGTCTTCCACGCCGTCCTCGACGAGGCCGCGCTGCGCCGCCCGTACGGAGACCGCGACGTCATGCGCGGCCAGCTGGAGCACCTCATCGAGGTCTCCCAGCGTCCCAACGTGCAGCTCCAGGTGATGCCGTTCTCCTTCGGCGGCCACGCGGGCGAAAGCGGAGCCTTCACCCTGCTGCGCTTTCCCGAGTCGGACCTCCAGGACATCGTCTATCTGGAACAGCTCACCAGTGCCCTCTACCTGGACAAGGACGAGGAAGTGGGGCAGTACGGCCGGGCGATGGAGCGGCTCCAGGCCGACTGCCCGGACGCGGACCGGACCCGGGATCTTCTCCGTGGCCTGCTCCAACTGTCTTGATTCGCACGTAGTATGACGTCTGATCAGTGCATGATGACCGATCGGTCTCCGGTGCAGCGCACGGGTGCGCGCTCGCAGTAAGGGATGGCATGTCCATATTCAGCGACCTCGCTCACCAGTACATCGACGGCGAATGGCTGGCCGGCACCGGTTCGTGGGACATCATCGACGTCAACCCGTACAACGGGGAGAAGCTCGCCGCCATCACCGTGGCCACCGTCGAGCAGGTGGACCAGGCCTACCGCGGCGCCGAGCGCGCACAGCGGGAATGGGCCGCCACCAGCCCGTACGCCAGACGCGCGGTCCTGGAGCGCGCCCTGCGGATCACCGAGGAGCGCGAGAAGGAGATCATCGAGGCGATGATCGACGAGCTCGGCGGGACCCGTCCCAAGGCCGAGTACGAGGTCTACCTCGCCCAGGAGTTCATGCGCGAGGCGATCCAGCTCGCCGTCCGGCCCGAGGGCCGCATCCTGGCCTCGCCGGTCGAGGGCAAGGAGAACCGGGTCCAGCGCCTCCCGGTCGGCGTGATCACCGTGATCAGCCCGTTCAACTTCCCCTTCCTGGTCACCCTGAAGTCGGTCGCCCCGGCGCTGGCGCTGGGCAACGCGGTGGTGATCAAGCCCAACCAGAACGCACCCGTGGTCGGCGGCGGGGTCATCGCCAGGATCTTCGAGGACGCGGGACTGCCGGCTGGCCTGCTCAACGTCCTGGTGACCGACATAGCGGAGATAGGCGACGCGCTCCTGACCCACCCCGTCCCCAAGGTCATCTCCTTCGCGGGTTCGGACCGGGTCGGACGGCACGTCGGGGAGGTCGCCGCCAAGCACTTCAAGCGGACGGTCCTGGAGCTCAGCGGCAACAGCGCGCTCGTCGTCCTCGACGACGCCGACCTCGACTACGCGGTGGACGCGGCCGTCTTCAGCCGCTTCGTCTACCAGGGCCAGGTCTGTATGGCCGCCAACCGGATCCTGGTCGACGCCTCCGTCGCGGAGGAGTTCACCGAGAAGTTCGTCGCCCGTGTGCGGGCGCTGAAGACGGGCGACCCGCACGAGGCCGACACCCACATCGGCCCTCTGATCAACTCCTTCCAGGCCGACGCCCTGACCGCACTCGTGGACCTGGCCGTGGAATCCGGCGCGCAGGCACTCGTGCGGGGGTCTACGCGCGGCAACCTCGTCGAGCCGACCGTCCTGACCGGCCTGCCCGAGGACTCCCCGCTGCTGGGCCAGGAGATCTTCGGCCCGGTGGCCCTGCTGGTGGTCTTCGACGGCGAGGACGAGGCCGTACGGCTGACCAACGCGACCCCGTACGGGCTGAGCGGCGCCGTGCACACCCGGGACGTGGAACGCGGCGTCCGCTTCGCGCAGCGGATCGAGACGGGGATGATGCACGTCAACGACTCCACCATCGGGGACGAGCCGCTGGCCGCCTTCGGCGGGGAGAAGGCGTCGGGGCTGGGCCGCCTCAACGGCGAGGCCACCGTCGAGGCCTTCACCACGCAGAAGTGGATCTCCGTGCAGCACGGCCGGACGCGCTTCCCGTTCTAGCCGGCGGTCGCTCTAGACTCGGCCGGGCGTACGCGGCGCCGCCCGGGGGAGAGCAAGTTGAGCAACATACCGGAGACCGGCCGGACCCCTCGGGTCCAGAACCGGCTCGTCGTCATCCAGATCGTGGTCTTCTCGCTGCTGCTCACCCTGGGCGGACGCCTCTGGTACCTCCAGATACGCAATGGCCAGGAGTACACGGACGAGGCGAAGAACAACCACGTCCAGCGCGTGGTCCAGCCCGCCGTCCGCGGCTCGGTCCTCGACTCGCGCGGGGTCCCGCTCGCCGACAGCCAGACCCACCTCGTGGTCTCCGCCAGCCGCACCGAGCTGCTGGCGATGAAGGACAAGGGCAAGGCCGTCCTCACCCGCCTCGCCGGCGTCCTCGGCATGGATCCGCAGGAGGTCACCGACAAGGTCCGGCTCTGCGACGCCAAGACCAAGCAGCCCTGCTGGAACGGCTCCCCCTACCAGCCGATCCCGGTCAGCGCCGAGGCCACCACCGAGCAGGCGCTGCAGATCCACGAGCACGCCGAGGACTTCCCCGGCATCACCGCCGAGCCCACCGCCATGCGCCGTTACGCCGGGCCGGACGGGGCCAACACCTCCCAGGTGCTCGGCTACCTCTCGCCGGTCACGGACGAGGAGATCGCCAAGGCGAAGAACTCCGACTCCCCCTACCTGCGCTCCGACCAGGTCGGCCGCTCCGGCCTGGAGCGCACGTACGACAAGGAGCTGCGCGGCAAGGCGGGCATCACCCGCTACGAGGTGGACAACCTCGGCCGGGTCACGGGCCAGGGCCAGACCGACAAGGCGGTGCCCGGCTCGAACATCGTGACCTCGATCGACTCCCGCGTGCAGGCGGTCGCCGAGCGCGAGCTGAACAACGCGATGGTCGAGGCCCGCAAGACGTACGACAAGAACACCCGCCGCAGCTACGAGGCGGACGCGGGCGCCGTCGTCGTCATGGAGACCAAGACGGGCCGGGTCGTGGCGATGGCCTCGAACCCGACCTACGACCCGAACGCCTGGGTCGGCGGCATCTCCGCCAAGGACTACGCCGCGCTCACCGACAAGGACTCGAACTACCCGCTGCTGAACCGGGCGATCCAGGCCCAGGCGGCGCCCGGCTCCATCTTCAAGGTGGTCTCCTCGACCGCGGCCGTCAATGCCGGGTACCCGTTCAACAACCGCTACCCCTGCCCCAGCTCGTACTCGGTGGGCAGCCAGACCTTCACGAACTTCGAGTCGCAGGGCCACGGCGACATCACCATCGGCCGGGCCCTGGAGGTCTCCTGCGACACCGTCTACTACTCCATCGCGGACCAGGAGTGGAAGAAGGACGGCGGCATCAACCCGAAGAAGACGCCGAACGACTGGTTCTTCAAGACCGCCCACGACTTCGGGCTGGGCAAGCCCACCGGCATCGACCTGCCGAACGAGGTGAGCGGCCGGATCCCCGACCGCAAGTGGAAGCAGGACTTCTTCGAGGCGAACAAGGCCGCCTGGTGCCGGGACGGCAAGAAGAACGGCACCTTCGCCGAGAAGATCGCCTACGAGAACTGCCGCCAGGGCAACCAGATGCGCGAGGGCGACGCCATCAACTACTCGATCGGCCAGGGTGACACGCTCGTCACGCCGATCCAGATGGCCTCCGTGTACGCGGCCATCGCCAACGGCGGCACGCTCCACCAGCCCAGCATCGGCAAGGCCGTCGTGAGCGCCGACGGCAGCTCGGTCCGGGAGATCGCGCCGAAGGTGCAGGGCAAGCTGCCGATGGACGAGAAGACCCGCGACGACATCGACGAGGCCCTCGCCGGTGTGGCCACCAACGGCAGCGCCGCCTGGCGCTTCGGCGGCTGGCCGCAGAAGCAGATCCCGATGCACGCCAAGACCGGCACCGCCGAGGTGCAGGGCAAGCAGACCACCTCGTGGTTCGCCTCGTACACCGACGACTACGCGATCGTCATGACGATCTCCCAGGGCGGCACCGGCTCCGGCGCGTCGGGGCCCGCCGTCCGCAAGATCTACGAGGCGATGTACGGGCTCGACCCGACGGGCAGGCAGGACCTCTCCAAGGCCCTGCTGCCGCAGCCCGCCACCGCGCTCCCCGCCCTTCGTCCGGACGGGGAGGACGCGCCCAACTGAGGGCCGATTTAGGACGGGTGCTGACCTCAATGGTCCGTAGCGTGGTTCTCGTCAGCAGGAGACGGCAACACGGAGGCGGCAGACCATGACCCAGAGTTCCCCCGAGGTCCCCGGCGACGAGCGCGGCACGCTCCTCGCCTTCGTCGAGGCCCAGCGCGCGGCGCTGCGCCGGTCCGTGCTCGGGCTCACCGAGGAGCAGGCCGCGAGCCGCCCCAGCGCCAGCGAGCTGTCGCTGTCGGGGCTGCTGAAGCACGCGGCCGAGGTGGAGCTCGCCTGGCTGCGGATGGCCCAGCAGCAGCCGAACGAGCGGCAGCGCGGAAGGGAGACGTGGAGCGAGGGCTTCCGCCTCGTCGGGGGCGAGGGCATCCCGGACGTCCTGGCCTTCTGGGACGGGGTCGCGGCGGAGACGGCGGCCTTCGTCGCGGCCCTCCCCGGCCTCGACGAGACCTTCCCGCTCCCCCCGGCGCCCTGGTTCCCCAAGGACGGCAAGGTCTCCATGCGCTGGATGCTCCTGCACCTGGTGGAGGAATTCGCCCGGCACGCGGGCCACGCGGACGTCATCCGCGAATCCATCGACGGCACCAAGGCCATGGGTTAGCACTCCGGGCTTGCACCTCACGTGGCGTGAGGACCCACAGTGAAGGGCGTTACCCAACCAGAGGAGCGGAAGCGATGGGCTACTCCGTGGGCCAGGTCGCCGGATTCGCCGGAGTCACGGTGCGCACCCTGCACCACTACGACGAGATCGGCCTGCTCTCCCCGAGCGGCCGCAGCCACGCAGGTCACCGGCGGTACGACGACGCCGACCTGGACCGGCTGCAGCGGATCCTGTTCTACCGGGAGCTCGGCTTCCCCCTCGACGAGGTCGCGGTCCTGCTGGACGACCCGGAATCGGATCCGCGGGAGCATCTGCGCCGGCAGCATGCCCTGCTGACCGACCGGATCGCCCGGCTCCAGCAGATGGCCAAGGCCGTTGAGCACGCCATGGAGGCGAAGAAGATGGGCATCAACCTCACGCCCGAGGAGAAGTTCGAGGTCTTCGGGGACAAGGACCCCGAGCAGTACGCGCAGGAGGCGGAGCAGCGCTGGGGCGGCACCGAGGCTTATGCGGAGTCGCAGCGGCGGGCCGCCTCGTACACGAAGGACGACTGGAAGAGGATCCAGGACCAGGTCGCCGACTGGGGCGCCCGCTACGCGGCGCTGATGGAGGCCGGCGAGCCCGCCGAGGGCGGGCGCGCGATGGACCTGGCAGAGGAGCACCGGCTGCACATCTCCACCTGGTACTACGACTGCCCGTACGAGATGCACACGTGCCTCGGTGAGATGTACGTGGCGGACGAGCGCTTCAAGGCGTTCTACGACGCGATGGGGCCCGGTCTCGCCGAGCACCTGCGGGACGCGATCACGGCCAACGCCGTGCGCAAGGCGTAGCCGAATCGTCACTCATGCGACCCCCTCCGGCTCTGGAACCGGGCGGGGGTCGTGTGCGTTGATAATTGAGACCGCCCGCTCCGCAGCACGCCCCCCGATCCAGGAGAGTCCGGAAACCGTGTACACGCTTGCGCTCGGCCCTCAGTGGCTGTCCCCGGACTACCTGATTTCGCATTTCGGACTGATCGGCATCCTGGTCATCGTCTTCGCGGAGTCGGGACTCTTCGCGTTCCTGCCCGGCGACTCGCTGCTGTTCACGGCGGGTCTGCTCGTCGCCAACGGCGAGTACATCAAGCAGCCGCTCTGGCTGGTCTGCACGCTGATCTCGGCCGCCGCGATCATCGGTGACCAGGTCGGCTACATGATCGGCAAGTTCTTCGGGCCGAAGCTCTTCAACCGGCCGAAGTCCAAGGTCTTCAAGCGGGAGAACCTCGACAAGGCGCACGAGTTCATGGACAAGCACGGCCCGAAGGCCATCGTGCTCGCCCGGTTCGTGCCGATCATCCGCACCTTCGCCCCGATGGTCGCGGGCGCCGGCTCGATGAAGTACCGCACGTTCCTGACGTACAACGTCATCGGCGGCATCGGCTGGGGCGCGGGCATCACGATCGCGGGCTACTGGCTCGGCCAGATCGACCTCATCAAGACCAACATCGAGGCGATCCTGGTCCTGATCGTCCTCGTCTCGCTCATCCCGGTGATCTTCGAGGTCCTCAAGGCCCGCAAGGAGAACAAGGCGAACGCCGCCGAGGAGCCCTTCGAGGCCGACGGCTCCCAGACGCAGGGTCAGCGCCGCCGCCACGCGAAGCGCTGAGGCCCGCCTGTCGGCCCGTGCGGCCCGTACGGCGCACGAACGCCCCGGAGGCCCCGCAAGGGCCGCCGGGGCGTTCTCGTGCCCCTCAGAAGCCGCGGGTGCGCTTGGCCGCGCGACGCTTGGCGGCGCTGGCCGCCCCCGGGATCCGCATGAACAGCCGTGAGGTCTCCGACCCCAGGTTGACCCCGATCGCGATGGCGAGGGCGATGGCCGCGGCGTTCACCAGTGAGCCGAGGCCCTCGTTCAGCCGGTCCTCGGCGATCAGCAGCAGCCCGTAGTACGTCGCCGAACCGGGCAGCAGCGGTCCGATCGCCGCGGTCGTGTACGGCAGGGCGGAGGCGAAGCGGTAGCGGGAGAAGAGCTGCCCGAACAGGCCCACCAGCCCGGCGGCGATGGCGGTGGACGGCACGGGCGGGATGCCGCCCGCGTAGTGCAGGGCTCCGAAGGTCACCCAGGCGACCCCGCCGTTCAGCGTCACGATCCACACGGTGGAGCGCTCCTGCTGGAGCAGGATCGCGAAGGTGAAGACCAGCACCATCGAGGCCGCGATCTGCAGCGGCGGCCGCTGCTGGATCTGCAGGACCTCCTCCGGCCGCGGGGAGGCGTCGAACTGCAGCCCGACGTACAGGACGACCAGCACGCCCATGATGATGCCGATGAAGAGGTACATGACCTCCAGCAGCCGGGCGGAGGCGGTGATGTAGAACCCGGTCAGGCCGTCCTGCACGGCCGCGACCAGGGCCCGCCCGGGCAGCAGCGCGAAGAGCCCGCCGGTGATCACGGCGGAGGCCTTGACGTCGATCCCCGTCATGCTCAGCGCCACCCCGATCGCGGCGGGCGGCATCGCCGCGACCACGAACTGGTAGAACTCCGGCAGCCCGCGCCCGGCGCACAGCCATGCCAGCCGGTCGCCGAGCACTGCCCCGAGCGCCGCCGCGAAGAACACCAGCACCCCGCCGCCGACCAGGGTGGAAGCGGCCCCGGCGAGCAGCCCGGCCGCGGCGGTGAGCATCCAGCCGGGGTACGGGTGGCGGTTGCGGCGGATCTCGGCGAGGCGCCGGTAGGCCTCCTCCAGGGAGACGTCGATCTCGGGGGCGCTGATGTCGTCCACCAGCCGGTAGACGGCCGCGAGCCGGTTGTAGTCGGTGCCGCGGCGGCGCACGGTCCGGTTCGCCGAGACCGGGTGGTCCACCAGCGAGGGCTGGTGGGTGATCGACAGCAGGGTGAAGGTGACGGTGGGCTCGCAGCGGTCCAGCCCGTAGGAACGGGTCACCGCGAACATGGCGGCCTCCACGTCCTCGGCGCCCTCGCCGCCCGCGAGCAGCAGCTCGCCGATGCGCAGGGTCAGGTCGAGCACGCGGCCCACGGCGGGCCCGGTCTCGGTCTGCCGCTGCACCAGGTCGGGGACGGGCCGTACGTCGACCGGCATGCGCAGCATCGTGCGCATCCGGTCCTGCCAGGGGGACTCCGTCAGGCCGGCGACGGGAAACCCCTGGCCGGGCGTGTAGGCGGGCGGGGAGTGCGCGGCGCTGTAGGTGGCGGGGGCGGCGAAGGCCGATCCCCCGGGTTCGGGCTGCACCGTCCCGGTGCCCGCCGGAAGGGCGAACTCCGAGGTGGGCTGATCCTCCTCGTGAACGTCCGGCTCCATCCCGGGCGGCGCAGTGAAGGCGCTCCGCGCCTCGTCGGACTGGGGCTTCCGGTCCTCCACCCCATCGGCTTCCGCCACGCGCCCTCCAGTCCGTGATCACCCGCGCTACCAGTATGCGGAACCGTTTCCTCCCCCGCGTACCCCGGCCCGCCCGGATGTCACCCGCCCCCGGACGCGACAGCGGGCGGCACCCCCGCAGGGGTACCGCCCGCCATGTCACAGGGGGCGCGGGGGATTCCCCCGGCCCGTTACCGCCGAGCCCGAGCTCAGTGGTGGCCGCCCTGGGCCTCAAGACGCTTGTACGAGGCCTCGATCTCGGCCTCGGCCTCGGTGCGGCCGACCCAGTTCGCACCCTCGACCGACTTGCCCGGCTCCAGGTCCTTGTAGACCTCGAAGAAGTGCTGGATCTCCAGGCGGTCGAACTCGGACACGTGGTGGATGTCGCGCAGGTGCTCGACACGCGGGTCGGAGGCCGGCACGCACAGCAGCTTGTCGTCGCCGCCCGCCTCGTCCGTCATGCGGAACATGCCGATGGCGCGGCACTTGATCAGGCAGCCCGGGAAGGTCGGCTCGTCAAGGATGACCAGCGCGTCCAGCGGGTCGCCGTCCTCGCCGAGGGTGTTCTCGACGAAGCCGTAGTCGGCCGGGTAGCTGGTCGAGGTGAAGAGGCGACGGTCCAGACGGATCCGGCCGGTCTCGTGGTCCACCTCGTACTTGTTCCGCGAACCCTTGGGGATCTCGATGGTGACGTCGAACTCCACGTCCTGCTCCTCCATGATCAGCTTCATTGCTTCGAGACTGCTTCGATTGGACTGCGTGCGCGTCCGGACCAGCCTCCCCCAGCTACCGCTGGGAGGTGCCCCCAGCCGGGTGGGGTGCCATGCTCGCGGCAAGACGCAGTGGTTAAGTGTCCCTCACGCATATGTGTGATCGCGAAAGGGGCTGGTCCGAGGTGCCATTGGTCAAGACGTGGCAGCTCACCGCGGGCTCGGCCGTCGCCGGCCTCGCCCTGTCGGTGGCAGTGGTGACCGCCGCCGGTCCGTGGGACTCCGGCCAGCGTAAGGCCGAGCGGGACAAGGCCGCCTCCTGGGGCCGTACGGGTGGCGCAGATCACGGCGACGGGGCCCTGCCGCAGGCCGCCCCCAGCGCGGCCGGCGTACTCGTCGGCATCGGCCCCGGCACCCCGCGCACGGAGGCGGCGGCCGCCTCCGAGGGCCTCGCCGCCGTGCTGCGGCCGCTCCTCGCCGACCCGGCCCTCGGCACCGTCCGTACCGCCTCGGTCGTCGACACCGCCACCGGGCAGGTGCTGTACGAGTCCGGGGCGCGGGACGCGATGACCCCCGCCTCCACCATCAAGATCGCCACGGCCGCGGCGGCCCTGGCCGCCCTCGGACCCGAGCACCGGATCAGGACCACCGTCGTGCCCGGCGCCGCTCCCGGGCAGATCCTCCTCGTCGGCGGGGGCGACCCCTCCCTCACCGCCAAGAAGAAGAGCCCCGCCGGATCCGGCGGCAGCCTCGTCGCCCTCGCGGCCGACACGGCCCAGGCCCTCAAGGCCGCCGGCACCGACACCGTGACCGTGGGCTATGACGACAGCCTCTACAGCGGCCCCGCCCGCCACCCGATCGGCGAGAACCCCAACATCGCACCCGTCACCGCCCTCGCCGCCGACGAGGGCCGGCCCGACGATTCCACCTCCGGCCCGGTGGACCGGACCGCCGACCCCGCCAAGGACGCCGCCCGCTCCTTCGCCGCCCTGCTGACCGAGCGCGGCATCAAGGTCACCGGCCAGCCCGCCCGGGCCACGGCCGCGGACGGCGCACAGCCGCTCGCCGCCACCCTCTCCACCCCGCTGGGCGGCCTCGTCGAGCGGATGCTGACCAACAGCGACAACGACATCGCCGAGGCCCTGGCCCGCCAGACCGCCCTCGCCTCCGGCCAGCCGGCCAGCTTCGAAGGCGCCGAGAAGGCCGTCACCGACCGCCTCGCCGCCCTCGGCGTCGACGTGTCCGGCTCCCGCTTCGCCGACGGCAGCGGCCTGGGCCGGTCCGACAAGATCAGCGCCGGCCTGCTGACCGGGCTGCTCGCCAAGGCCGCCGACCCCGAGCGCCCCGAACTGCGCCCGGTCCTCACCGGACTGCCCGTCGCCGGGTTCACCGGGACCCTGCGCACCCGCAACGCCGGCGGCTCCCCGGCCGCCGGCCTGCTCCGCGCCAAGACCGGCACCCTGACCGGCGTGAACTCCCTCGCGGGCACCGTCGTCGACCCGTCCGGCCGACTCCTCGCCTTCGCCTTCCTGACCGCGAACAGCGCCGACGGCCCGGCTGCAGAGAAGGGCCTCGACAAGCTCGCCGCGGCGGTGGCCGGCACTCCGCAGGGGGTCCGCTGAAGGCCTGGTCCACGTACGGTTGACGCATGACGAGCATCAGTGGTGCGGAGATGGTCGACTGGAACCTCGCGGTGGCGACCGCGACCCGGCTGGTGCGGCCCGGCCCGGAGGTCAGCCGGGACGAGGCCCGGGCCGTCGTCGCGGAACTGCGCGGGCACGCCAGAACCTCGGAACGGTACGTACGCGAGTTCACCCGGATGATCCAGGACGGGACGCCGGCCCACGACACCCCGGTCCTGGTCGTCGACCGGGCCGGCTGGATCAAGGCCAACGTGGCCGGCTTCCGCGAGCTGCTCCAGCCGCTCCTCGGCAAGATGCAGGAACGCCGGGACGGGACCCCCGGCGCGGCCGTCTTCGGCACCGTCGGGGGCAAGGTCACCGGTGTCGAGCTGGGCATGCTGCTCAGCTTCCTGGCCTCCCGGGTCCTCGGCCAGTACGAGACCTTCGCGCCGGTCTCCCGCGACCTTCCCGGCTCGGCGGCGCAGGGCGGCCGGCTGCTGCTCGTCGCGCCCAACATCGTGCACGTCGAGCGCGAGCTGGAAGTGAGCCCGCACGACTTCCGGCTGTGGGTCTGCCTGCACGAGGAGACGCACCGTACCCAGTTCACGGCCGTCCCGTGGCTCCGCGACCACCTCGAAGGCGAGATCCAGACGTTCCTCGGCGCCACCGAGCTGGACCCGATGTCCGTCCTGGAGCGCCTGCGCGACGCCGCCCAGTCCTTCGCCGGCGCCCGCCCCGACGCAGAGCGGGCCGAGGAGGGCCGTTCCCTCGTCGAACTCGTGCAGACCCCCGAGCAGCGGGAGGTGCTGGGCCGCCTCACCGCCGTCATGTCCCTGCTGGAGGGCCACGCCGACTTCGTCATGGACGGGGTCGGTCCGCAGGTGGTGCCCTCGGTCGCCGAGATCCGGGAGAAGTTCCAGCAGCGCCGGGCCAGCGGGGCGGGCCGCCTCGACGTCGCCCTGCGCAAGCTGCTCGGCCTCGACGCCAAGCTGCGCCAGTACCGCGACGGCGAGCGCTTCGTGCGCGCCGTCGTCGGCCAGGTCGGCATGGACGGCTTCAACCGGGTCTGGACCTCCCCGAACACACTGCCGACCAAGGCGGAGATCGCCCGGCCGGCGGACTGGGTGGCCCGGGTCCACCGCAAGGGGAGCGAAGAGAGCGAAAAGGCGTGACGCAGGGGGCGTAAACATGTCTCACTGGGGGAAGCAGCATCACCCGTCCGAGGGACCGTGGGCCGTGGAAGGGCGTGCGATGCTCGGGGAACGGCTCGGCTCTGTCACCATCGACGCACTCTGAGTGACATTCCCCGTCTCCTGGGGCAACCGGGCAGCACCCCCAAGCCTCCGAGGCATCCGAACACCATCGAAGGGCACCGGACATGGGTCCCCATCCTGCGGTCGCGGCGATACGCCTGGCGGTCCGCCGCGTACTCCACGACGTCCTCACCGACCTCACCGACCTCCCCCCGACCCGGTCCGGGCGGACCGCCCGCGCCGACACCCGCGGGGGAGCGCTGCCGCTCGTCCTCGTCGCCTGCTCCGGCGGCGCCGACTCCATGGCGCTCGCCTCGGCCCTCGCCTTCGAGGCCCCCAAGCTCGGCATCCGGGCCGGCGGCATCACCGTCGACCACGGGCTCCAGGCCGGCTCCGACCTGCGCGCCGCCGAGGTCGTCAGCCGCATGACCGCCCTCGGCCTCGACCCGGTGGAGTCCGTCGCCGTGCGCGTCGGCCGCGAGGGCGGACCCGAGGCCGCCGCCCGCGACGCCCGCTACGGCGCCCTGGACGAGGCCGCCGACCGGCTGGGCGCCGCCGCCGTGCTGCTCGGCCACACCCGGGACGATCAAGCCGAAACCGTCCTGCTGGGCCTCGCCCGCGGCTCCGGCATCCGCTCGCTCTCCGGCATGGCGGAGGTCTCGGGCGGTCCCGGCCGCAGCCACCGCTACCGCCGCCCCTTCCTGCAGATCGACCGGCAGACCGCCCGCAAGGCCTGCATGGTCCAGTCCCTCCCCGTTTGGGACGACCCGCACAACATCGATCCCGCCTACACCCGCTCCCGCCTGCGCCACGAGGGACTGCCCGCCCTGGAGAAGGCGCTGGGCAAGGGGGTCGTGGAGGCGCTCGCCCGCACCGCCCAGCTCTCCCGCGACGACGCCGACGCCCTGGACGCCTGGGCCGCCGAGGCGGAGACCGGCGTCCGGGACGAGGACGGCCGCCTGGAGTGCGCCAAGCTGTACGCCCTGCCCCCGGCCGTCCGCCGCCGGGTCCTGCGCAGGGCCGTGGTCGCCGCGGGTTCCCCCTCGGGATCGCTCTTCGCCCGGCACATCGAGGAAGTGGACCGTCTCATCACCGGATGGCGCGGTCAGGGCGCCATCAACCTGCCCGGCCGGGTCGAGGCCCAGCGTCAGGGTGGCAGACTGGTCATTCGGCAGGGCTGATTGGTGCTGAAACACGGCTGAGTCCTCCGGGGGCACCCCCGGAGCCCCGGTCGACAACGAAAGTGATGCGGGTGGACGAGAAGGACATGGGCGGCGACCTCCAGTCGGTGCTCATCACCAAGGAAGAGATCGACGCGAAGCTGGCCGAGCTGGCCGCGAAGATCGACGCGGAATACGCGGGCAAGGACCTGCTCATCGTCGGCGTCCTCAAGGGCGCGGTGATGGTGATGGCGGACCTGGCGCGCGCCTTGTCCACCCCGCTCACCATGGACTGGATGGCGGTCTCCTCGTACGGCGCCGGGACCCAGTCCTCCGGCGTGGTGCGGATCCTCAAGGACCTGGACACCGACATCAAGGACAAGCACGTCCTGATCGTCGAGGACATCATCGACTCCGGTCTGACGCTGTCCTGGCTGCTGTCGAACCTCGGCTCGCGCCAGCCGGCCTCCCTGGAGGTCGTCACGCTGCTGCGCAAGCCCGACGCCGCGAAGGTCGCGATCGACGTGAAGTGGGTCGGCTTCGACATCCCGAACGAGTTTGTCGTGGGCTACGGCCTCGACTACGCGGAGAAGTACCGCAACCTGCCGTTCGTCGGCACGCTCGCCCCGCACGTCTACGGCGGCTGATCCCGCTCCGGCCCCTGTTCCCGTTCCCGTCCCCGGGGCGCCTGTGCGGGCTCCGGGGAACCTGAGGGCGATTCCCGCCGTTGGAGCAGGGGAAAGCGGGTCTGTCAGCCGTCCCACGAGGCCGCGGGTGACAATACAGGGGTACATTCCGAAGAACAGTCTTTACTCACAGCAGCATTTACCTACGGGCAGGAGGGACGGGGTGCCTGGCGCCCCGTATGGATGGACGTGAAGCGATACTTCCGTGGGCCGGTCATGTGGATCGTGCTGGCCGTCCTCGCCGTGGTCGTGTTGATGAATGTCGTCGGCTCCGGCGGCGGCTACAAGTCGGTGGACACCAGCGAGGTCATCAAGGCGATCAACAGTGGCCAGGTGGAGACAGCCAAGCTGACCACCGGCGACAGCCAGATGATCAAGATCGAGCTCAAGAAGGACCAGAAGCTCGGCAAGCACGAAGGCACCAAGTTCCAGGCCAACTACATCGGGGATCAGGGCGTCCAGCTCGCCCAGAACCTCCAGACCAAGTACGAAGCCGGTCAGATTCCGGACGGCTACTCCGTCACTCCGGACAAGACCAGCCCGTTCCTGAGCGTGCTGCTCTCGCTCCTGCCCTTCGTCCTCATCGTCGTGGTCTTCCTGTTCCTGATGAACCAGATGCAGGGCGGCGGCTCCCGGGTCATGAACTTCGGGAAGTCCAAGGCCAAGCTCATCACCAAGGACACCCCGAAGACGACGTTCTCCGATGTCGCGGGCGCGGACGAGGCCGTCGAGGAACTCCACGAGATCAAGGAGTTCCTCCAGGAGCCGGCGAAGTTCCAGGCCGTCGGCGCCAAGATCCCCAAGGGTGTGCTGCTGTACGGCCCGCCCGGCACCGGTAAGACCCTGCTCGCGCGCGCCGTCGCGGGCGAGGCCGGTGTCCCCTTCTACTCGATCTCCGGTTCCGACTTCGTCGAGATGTTCGTCGGTGTCGGTGCCTCGCGTGTCCGCGACCTGTTCGAGCAGGCCAAGGCCAACGCCCCGGCGATCGTCTTCGTCGACGAGATCGACGCAGTCGGCCGGCACCGCGGTGCGGGTCTCGGCGGCGGTCACGACGAGCGCGAGCAGACCCTCAACCAGCTGCTGGTCGAGATGGACGGCTTCGACGTGAAGGGCGGCGTCATCCTGATCGCCGCCACGAACCGTCCGGACATCCTCGACCCGGCGCTCCTGCGCCCGGGCCGCTTCGACCGGCAGATCGCGGTCGACCGTCCCGACATGCAGGGCCGGCTGGAGATCCTCAAGGTCCACCAGAAGGGCAAGCCGGTCGCCCCGGACGTCGACCTGGGCGCGGTCGCCCGTCGTACGCCCGGCTTCACCGGTGCCGATCTCTCCAACGTCCTCAACGAAGCGGCCCTGCTGACCGCCCGTACGGACAAGAAGCTGATCGACAACCACTCGCTGGACGAGGCGATCGACCGCGTCGTGGCGGGCCCGCAGAAGCGGACCCGGATCATGTCGGACCGGGAAAAGAAGATCACCGCGTACCACGAGGGCGGACACGCCCTGGTCGCGGCGGCCTCCCCGAACTCCGACCCGGTCCACAAGATCACGATCCTGTCCCGCGGCCGGGCACTGGGCTACACCATGGTCCTGCCCGACGAGGACAAGTACTCGACCACGCGCAACGAGATGCTCGACCAGCTGGCGTACATGCTGGGCGGGCGCGCGGCCGAGGAACTGGTCTTCCACGACCCGACCACGGGCGCGGCGAACGACATCGAGAAGGCCACCGCCACGGCGCGGGCCATGGTCACGCAGTACGGCATGACCGAGCGTCTCGGTGCGATCAAGTTCGGCGGCGACAACACCGAGCCGTTCCTGGGCCGCGAGATGTCGCACCCCCGGGACTACTCGGAAGAGGTCGCGGCGCTGGTCGACGAAGAGGTCAAGAAGCTCATCGAGACCGCGCACAACGAGGCCTGGGAGATCCTCGTCGAGAACCGCGACGTTCTCGACAACCTGGTCCTCGCGCTGCTGGAGAAGGAAACGCTGAACAAGGAGCAGATCGCCGAGATCTTCTCCACGATCGTGAAGCGTCCGGCCCGCCCCGCGTGGACCGGCTCCTCCCGCCGCACCCCCTCCACCCGTCCGCCGGTGCTCTCTCCCAAGGAGCTCCAGCTGACGAACTCGGCGAACGGCACCTCGGCGGCGACCGCCGTCACGCCGGTCTCCACGGAGAAGGGCATCGAGGTGGCCCCTGAGGACCGCCCGGAGGCCTGATCCACCCGGAATGGAAGCAGCGCCCCCCAGGTTCTAGCCTGGGGGGCGCTGCAGTTTTCAAAGGAACGAGGAACAGATGACCGACCCAGTGACCCTGACCGGTGGCGAGGGCAGGATCGGCGAGTTCGACGAGAAGCGGGCCGAAGCGGCCGTACGTGAACTCCTGATCGCGGTCGGCGAGGACCCGGACCGCGAGGGCCTTCTGGAGACGCCGGCGCGCGTGGCGCGGGCGTACCGGGAGATCCTGGCCGGTCTGTGGCAGAAGCCCGAGGATGTGCTGACCACGGTGTTCGACCTGGGACACGACGAGCTGGTCCTCGTGAAGGGGATCGAAATCGTATCTCTGTGTGAACATCACCTGCTGCCGTTCCACGGTGTCGCCCACGTCGGCTATATCCCGGCGGAGAACGGCAAGATCACCGGCCTGTCGAAGCTGGCCCGCCTCGTGGACGTCTACGCTCGCCGCCCGCAGGTGCAGGAACGTCTTACTACGCAGATAGCAGACTCCCTGATGGAGATCCTCGACGCGCGCGGTGCCATCGTGGTGATCGAAGCCGAGCACATGTGTATGTCGGTCCGCGGCATCCGCAAGCCGGGTGCCAAGACCACCACGTCCGCGGTCCGCGGCCAGCTCCGCGCCACGGCCACCCGAGCTGAGGCTATGAGCCTCATCATGGCGCGCTAGTCGGATTGTCAGTGCTGTCCGCTACGGTTCCCCTCCGTGACTTCACAGAGGGGACCGGTGCTTTGGGGTCTACCGAGTAGGCAGACCGTCAACACTGTTGGCGGGCGGCTCCGGGCCTGCGATGTCCGCCCAGGAGATCACTTATGGACACTGCGGGAAGGCCGGACTGAACAGACCGTGGTCACCGACGTGCGAGCGGCGAGGACCCGCGCACTCGTCGACGTGACGACGGACCACGCGACGTTCGCCGTAGCTCCCGATCAGCTGCTGTGAACCCCTGACGGATGGACCCACGCACGCGACGCCGTCGGCACCGTGGTGGCCTGGGCTCACGCGCGCAAGCTGAGCCGGGAACGGCTTTCGATTCAGCCGGGATACCAGTTCGGCTATCTGTTTCTGGCGGAGCTCGCCGAGATCATCGGCGCGCGGTTCACGCCCCGCCCGAGTGGCTCGGCATCGCAGCTCGTGGTCGCCGACAGCTGGCCGACGCGCGGGACGTTCCAGGCGGAGGAGCACCCCGTCGAACTCGATGAGTCGGCATGGGTCGAGGTCAGGTCCGTCACGCTGCGCGCACCGAGTACCAAGCCGTCCACGCTGTACGACTTCGGGCTCACCCCTCACCCAGACTTTCTCGTGAACGGGCATCTGGTCCGCACGCCGTGGGAGACCTAGGCGCGGGACGCGGCCTCGGGGGGCTGGTCGTCGTCCTCAGGGAGCTTGAGGACGTGCTCCAGGAAGAGCGCGGCGGCAATGACCGCCGCGCCCGCCAGGACCGAGAAGCCGGCGTACCAGGCCTGGTCGCGGCGGGCGGGGACGTCGAGGGAGTCGGTCAGCAGGAAGATGCCGACACCGCCGTACGCGCCGGCCACCAGGGCCGCCACCAGTGCGCTGGCCTGGCCGAAGACGACCGCGCGGGCCGCCATCAGCGGCTCCACGCCCTTGGCCCCCGGCCGCCGCTCGCGCTGCGCCCTGAGGCGGGAGCGCATCGACAGGGCCGTCGCCAGCAGCACCGCGGCGATGACGCCCAGGACGATTGGCGCGGCCAGTGGAACGCCCGGCAGCGTGCCGTACGCGTTCCACAGGCGGGCACCCGCCCAGGACAGCACCCCGGCGACGACGAAGATCCCCGCCAGGACCGCAGGCCTCAGTTGCTTCACGTGCCCGTTCCCCGCTTTCCGCGCCGATCAGTCAGGCAGTCCACAGGCTCGCACAGTTCGCTGTGCATGCGTAGCGACCGTGTCGGGTTCTCGCCGTGATGTCCGTCCTGCGGGGATGTCGTATGTGAGTTTGTGCGTCGAATGCGTGACTTTCTTTTGGGGTCGTCGTTGATCGGATGACAGCACTGGACGGCAGGGGGCGAACGGTGAATCGGAGGGTGCGGCTCGCCCGGGGTGAGGTCGCTCGGACCGCTTGTGCCCGTGGTCTGTTGCGGAGGGGCGTGGACGACGAGAGCGGTGATCAGCTGTCCTCGTCCGTGCTGGCGGAGCGGGTCGGCTGGTGTGCCGATCTGGTGGCCGGCATGGTCGCCGACCTGCTGGCTTCGCACTGGAATGCCGCCGATGTGGATGTGCTCGCCTCCGGAGAGGACTACGGAGGCAGAAGGTTGCCGCCCAACGCGTGCGTGGCGCTGCGCCGCCTGGGATGGACCGTCGCGCCGCCGAAGGGTGTTCGTGTCAATGACCGGATCGTGCGCATGGCGCAGGAGCAGGCCGGACGCCTATTGCGGTCGGTGAAGTGGCGTGCCGACCTGATTGGCGGGGTGCTTGCGACCTGGCCCGCCGACCCGGCAGGGCGCACGGGACGGGAGTGGGATGCGGTGCGTGCGGCGGTGCCGGACGGGAAACATCTGCCATCCAGCATCCTCAAGGGCCGCACCCGGCAGATCAGCGCGTTCCTCGGGAAGCACGGCGCGATGCCAGCCGATCTCTTCGAGGTGGAGGGAGTGCCCCAGGCGGCAAGGATGCTGCTGCTTTCCACCTGTGACAGGCAGCAGGCCACCATCGAGCGGGCGGATGAGCCGGGCCGTGTGCTGCTGCGCTTGCAGCTTCCCACCCGTCCCGACCCGCAGTCATACCGGGATTGGACATGGGTGTCCTGCCCGGTCTCCCTGCCGCCGACGATCCCCATGGGCGCGGCGCTGCACCTGCCCACCCTTCGTCTGTCCAGGGGCTGCGTACGCGCCGATCTCCCCTACACCCACCCGGTGCCGAAGACCGCCCGCACTGGGCACACGGTCGGGCTCGGCGTGGACTGGGGCTTGAACACCCTGCTCAGCGCGGGCGCGGCCCGGCTGCACGACGACGGGCGGATCACCGCTCTCGGGTCCGGGTGCATGTTCCGGGCGGCTGGTGTCCTCGCCAAGCAGCACCGGCTGCGCAGGCAGGGCGAGCGCTTGCATGCCAAGGCCGACCACTACCGGCGACTCACCGCCGGAGACGAGCAGCATGCCCTGGCGGCCAAACACACCGTCTTGAGCGACGAGATCGCGTACGTGTCCGCACGCCGGTCGAGCCTGAACGACGCATTGGCGTGGGCCTCCGCCCGGTGGGCGGTCGACCAGGCCATCGCCGCCGGGGCGACTGTCATCTACGTCGAGGACCTCCGGTCGCTGGAAACCCGTGGGATGGGCCGCAGCGTCACCACGCGCCTGTCCCAGCAGGTGCGCGGGCAGATCGTGGACCGTATGCGGCACGTGGCCGCCGAGACGGGCATCGCCGTCGTCACCGTCCCCGCCCGGAACACCTCCAAGCACTGCCCCCGGTGCCTCACCCCACTGCGGCACCGCAAAGCCCCCGACCGGCCCACCACATCCGGCTGGAAATGGGCCGTCTGCCCCAGCTGCCGCTGGCAGGGAGACCGTGATCAGGGTGCCTGGCAGCGCATCGCGGCACGCGGCCTGACCCACCAGAGCAAGAGCGTGACCGACCGCACCACAGGCTCCGTGGCCATCCGCACCGTCGTGGACATACTCGAAGCGGACGCGGTCATCACACCCACCGCGATGAGAGCCAGGCGGCAGGACCGGTCCAGGACCGGCGCCACACCGCACAAGACAGCACGCCCCGCGCCCAGGCGACGCAGGGCACCCTCCCCCGCCCGACCCTCGGGGCCGGCGGGAAAGCGTCCGGAGGGACACGCTCACACGGACCGGCGACGGCTGCCCCGCGCAGCCGATCGGCACCAGGGCGTGACGACGATCAGCACCCCCACCGGCCGACACCGGCCACGAGGAGCACCACTGGGCGCGGGATTTCACCTCCACGCCCACGCCACCCCTCCACGGTGGGAGATTCCGTACCCGGACATAGTCCTGGCCGCAGGATCACGCAGCCGATCAGAGACGCGAACGACTACTCGGGGAGGCGGAGTTCCAGGTCCGGGCGCGCCGTGACTCCGGTCAGGCCGATTCCGGCCAGGAGCGCGCCGACGGCGCCGTGACCGGGGAGCTGCGCCTCCGCGTCGATGTCGTTCCAGGGGGCCAGCACGAAGGCGCGCTGGTGGGCGCGCGGGTGCGGCAGGGTGAGGACGGGGTCCTCGGAGGTCACCTCGGCGTACGCGATGATGTCGACGTCGATCGTGCGCGGCCCCCAGCGCTCCTCGCGGACGCGGTCGAAGGCCTCCTCGATGGCCTGACCCCGCTCCAGGAGCGAGGACGGCGGCAGGGTGGTCCGCACCTTGACGACCGCGTTGAAGTACGCGGGCTGCGAGCCGGGCTCGACGCCCCACGGCTCGGTCTCGTACACGGGGGAGACGGCCTTGACCCGCAGGCCCGGGGTGTCGCCGAGGGCGTCGATGGCGCCCTGCAGGGTCTCCAGCCGGTTGCCGAGGTTCGCGCCGAGCGCGATGACGGCCCATTTCGGGTTGGACAGGGTGGTGTCCGCCGCGTCGACCGTCTCCACGACGGAGGCGGGTACCGGCTGCACGGTGGGGTCGCTCTGAGTGTTCAGTCCGTTGTTCATGCGCGGCTCCGGGTGATCGTGATGGTCACGTCGTCGAAGGGGACGGTGATGGGCGCGTCCGGCTTGTGGACGACGACCTCGACCTGTGCCACCGCTTCGTGCTTGAGGCACTGCTGGGCGATCCGCTCGGCGAGGGTCTCGATCAGGTCGACGGGCTCTCCCTGCACCACGTCGACGACCTCTTCGGCGACGACCCCGTAGTGCACGGTCTTCGCCAGGTCGTCCCCGGCCGCCGCGGGCCGGGTGTCGAGGTGCAGCACCAGGTCGACGATGAAGGTCTGGCCTTCTTCGCGCTCCCGGGGGAAGACGCCGTGGTGCCCGCGAGCCTTGAGGCCGCGCAGCGCGACACGATCCACGCGAATCACTCCTGCTTTCGTAGGTGCTTCCGGTCCCGGGGCTGCCCGGGGCCATGGGCCTACGCCGAGTGCGGTCGGCGTCGTCCGTCTTCGAATTTACCTGCGAAACACCCCGGACCCCGCCGGTGGGGTCAGGAGCCGTCCTCCTCGTCGTCCTCGTCGGACTCCGTGAGCACGGGAGAACCGTGGTGGGACCAGAGCCGCCAGCCCTCGGATGTGCGTCGGAACACATTCGTGGCGACGACCAGCTGACCGACCAGCGGGCCGAGTTCCCCGCCGTCCTCGGCGGGGCCGCCGCTGAGGATGTTCTCCGTACAGGTCACCAGCGCGGTGTCGCCGATGACGGCGACCTTGGTGTCGGTGAGGAAGAACTGGATGTAGTCCGTGTGGGACATGATCAGCGCGTACGAGCGCAGCACCTCGCCGCGGCCGGAGAGCACCGGCCAGCCCGGGTGTACGCAGGAGACCTCGTCATCGAGCCAGAGCGCCGACAGTGCGTCGAAGTCCCCCCGCTCCATGGCCTCGTAGAAGGCCGTGTTGACCTCTTCGACCGCTTCGATGTCGGTTCTGCTCACAGGGCTCCTTCTCGGTCGGTGGTCACAGCGCTCCTTCCACCGCGCGGGCCACCCGAACCGCGTCCGCGGTGGCCCGTACCTCGTGGACCCGTACGGCCCAGGCACCCTGGTGGGCGGCGATGGCGGAGACGGCGGCGGTGGCGGCATCGCGCTCGCGGGCGGGCGGCGGCGCGGCGTCGGCGGCGCCGGCCAGGACCCGGCCGAGGAAACGCTTCCGCGAGGCGGCGACCAGCAGGGGGAAGCCGAGGGCGCGCAGCTCGGGCAGGTGGGCGACGAGGGCCAGGTCGTGTTCGGCGTTCTTCGCGAAGCCGAGGCCCGGGTCGACGACGAGCCGCTCGGGGGCGATCCCGCCGGTCACGACGGCGTCGATCCGGGCCCGGAGCTCGGAGGTGACCTCGGCGAGTACGTCCTCGTAGACGGCGAGGCTGTTCATGCCGTCGCTGAAGCCGCGCCAGTGCATCACCACGAACGGCACCTCGGCGGCCGCGACGGCCGGGATCATCCCGGGGTCGGCGAGCCCGCCGCTGACGTCGTTGACCAGGACCGCGCCGGCGGCGACGGCCTGCGCGGCGACGCTCGCGCGCATGGTGTCGACGGAGACGGTGACGCCCTCGGAGGCGAGGCCGCGCACGACGGGGACGACCCGGCGCAGCTCTTCCTCCTCGTCGACGCGGGTGGCACCGGGCCGGGTGGACTCGCCGCCGACGTCGACGAGGTCGGCGCCCTGGGCGACGAGCTCGAGGCCGCGCTTGACGGCGGCGGTGGTGTCGAACCAGCGGCCGCCGTCGGAGAAGGAGTCGGGGGTGACGTTGACGACGGCCATGACCGCGCAGCGGTCCCACTCGGGCAGACCTGCGACCCGGCCCCTGCCGGTGGCTCCGCGCTTCGTGTTCATAGGTCCAAGGGTAGGGCTGACCTGGATAGGCCAGGGCCCCGGCGCCGTCGGCTGCCGGGGCCCTGGAGACGTACGAGCCGCTACGCGGCCTGGACCTCGCGCTCCGCCTGGGCAGGGACCTTGGCGTGGGTGTGCGTGTGGGCGCAGGTGCGCTCGGGCTTGGGAGGGCGGCGGCTGGCGAAGAGCCGGGGCAGGGCCAGCGTGACGAAGCCCTCGGCCTGCATCACGGCGAAGCCGATGCGGGGCAGGTCGCGGTGGGTGCGGTAGACCATGAAGCGCGGCTCCCAGCGGGGGCGGAACTTCGCGTTGAACTTGTACAGCGACTCGATCTGGAACCAGCGGGAGAGGAAGACCAGCAGGTTCCGCCACAACCGCAGCACCGGGCCGGCGCCGATCTTCTCGCCGCGGGCGAGGGCCGAGCGGAACATCGCGAAGTTCAGGGAGACCTTCTCGATGCCCAGCGCGGGGGAGGCCTCCAGCGAAGCCACGATGAGCAGCTCGTTCATGCCGGGGTCGGCGGCGCGGTCGCGGCGCATCAGCTCCAGCGACATGCCGTCCTTGCCCCAGGGCACGAAGTGCAGGACGGCCTTGAGGTCGCCGAACGGGCTGGTGTCGCCCTCCTCGACGCGGTGGGCGGTGGCGATGAAGCAGTCGCCGTCGCCCTCCTCGCCGACCCGGCCCAGTGCCATGGAGAAGCCGCGCTCGGTGTCGGTGCCGCGCCAGGCCTCGGCGGCGCCGCGCACCTGCTCCAGCTCCTTCTCGGTCAGCTCGCTGACCCGGCGGACCTTGGTGGTGTAGCCGTTGCGCTCGATGCGCTTCACCATCTGGCGGACATTGCGCATGGGACGGCCCGCGAGGGAGAAGTCTTTGACATCGACAATCGCCTCGTCACCCAGCTCCAGGGCGTCCAGACCGGTCTCGCGGGTCCAGACCTCGCCGCCGGTCTCGCTGCAGCCCACGACGGCCGGGGTCCAGGAGTGGGCCTTGGCCTCCTCCATGAACCGCTCGATGGCGCCGGGCCAGGCCTCGACGTCGCCGATGGGGTCGCCGGAGGCGAGCATCACACCGGAGACGACGCGGTAGGTGACGGCGGCCTTGCCGCTGGGGGAGAAGACGACGGCCTTGTCGCGGCGGAGCGCGAAGTGGCCGAGCGAGTCGCGGCCGCCGTGCTTGGCGAGCAGCTCGCGCAGCTTGCCCTCGTCATCGGCGGTGAGCCGGGCGGCCGGGTGCTCGGGACGGAAGGCCAGGTAGATGGTGGTGAGCGCGGTCAGCATGCCGAGGGCGCCGAGGGAGTACCCGACGGTCCAGGACACCGAGTGCGTGTACTCGACGGGGCCCTCGAAGCCGAAGAGGCCGTAGACGACGTGCGTGATCTGCTCGTACAGGCTCGGGTTGCCGACGACCCGCCCCGGGTGGACGTTGACGATGACCAGGCCCAGACCGATGGAACCGGCGCTCATCAGCACGAAGTTCGCGAGCGCCTTCCAGCGGCTGCGCGGGTCGGGAAGCGCCTTGAATTCACTCTGGTGGCGCAGCAGCAGCGCGAAGAGCACCGCCGCGATGACCACGCCGATGATCGAGTGCCGGTACGCGAACTGGGCCACGGCGCCGGCCGGCAGCAGTACGACCGCCGCCCTCCAGGCCCGGCGCTTGCGGCGCTTGAGGCCGTGCGCGAGCAGCAGGAGCAGCACGCCCGCGCTGATGGCGAGGGCCGCGGCGAAGGGGCCGAACACCGGCAGGACTTCGGCCACCGCGTGGATCCGGCTGTGACGGAACCGCGGGAAGACTCCCGCCGCGACGTCCAGAAGGCCGACGATCATGACGGCCGTACCTACCAGGCCGGGCACCGACTCCGGCCGTGGGCCACGGAGGATTCGGCGTACCCCGCTCGGAACCTGTCCCGACTTATCGCCATCTATCCTGCTAGACATCGCTTCCCGTTGCTCCGCGAGAGATCATGTGGCCGAAGGCCGCGACAGCCTCCGGTGTGTGTGGTGCGTCCATTAGGACGACATCGACGGGGAGCGGGTTCACTCTTCCGCCGGAAATTTCCAGTCCTGCCATCAGAAAGTCGACTGACTGCTCATGGGTCTCACCAGTAACACGGTCCTGGCGCTGGCCATCATCGCCGGTGTGCTGCTCTTCGCGGCCACCGTCTGGTTCTGGCCGAAGCTCTCGGGCCGCACCTGGCGCGCGTTCGCCGGGCGGATCGGCCTGCTGCTGGCGACCCAGCTGGCACTGTTCTCGGCTGTGGGGCTCGCGGCCAACAAGTCGTTCCTCTTCTACGGTTCCTGGGCCGACCTGTTCGGTCAGGAGACGTCGATGGGCAAGGTCGTCGACCACTCGATGAGCAGCAAGGACATCAAGGTCGTCGACAAGCAGAAGCTGGACGTCCCCGGTGGCGCGAAGCCCCAGGTGGGCGGTCAGATCCTGAAGGTTGCCATAACCGGGCAGAAGTCGAAGATAACGAGCCCCGGCTACGTGTGGCTCCCGCCGGAGTACTTCCAGCCGCAGCACAAGGACCAGAACTTCCCGGCGTCCATCGTGCTGACCGGCTACCCGGGCACCGCAGAGAACCTGATCAAAGGGCTCGACTACCCGATGAAGGCCTTCAGCCTGTCCAAGGCGGGCAAGATGAAGCCGATGATCCTCGTCATGCTGCGTCCCACAGTCGCACCCCCGCGTGACACCGAGTGCGTTGACATACCCGGCGGCCCGCAGACCGAGACCTTCTTCGCGCAGGACCTCCCGCAGGCCATCACGGACACCTTCCGCGTCGGCAAGGACCCCAGGAACATGGGCTTCATCGGGAATTCCACGGGCGGTTACTGTGCCCTGAAGATCGCCGCGCACTACCCCCAGACCTTCGGTGCCGCCGCGGGCCTGTCCGCGTACTACGAGGCGCCCGACGACCCGACCACCGGCGACCTGTTCCACGGCGACGGCGCCCTGAAGAAGCGCGCCGACGTCCTGCACAGCATCGAGCACAAGAAGCCGAGCGGTACGTCCTTCCTCGTCACCAGCAGCGAGACGGGCGAGCCTAACCTCGGTGACACCAGGAAGTTCATCAAGCTGGTCAAGGGCCCGGACCGGGTCTCCTCGATCATCCTCGACAGCGGTGGCCACAACTTCAACACGTGGCGGCGCGAGATCCCGCCGATGCTGGTGTGGATGAGCAACCGCATCCAGGCCTGAGTGCCCCGGTGCTGCCGGCGAAGGGGCCCGACTCCGGTCGGGCCCTTTCCCTTTCTCTTTCCCATTCCCTATGCCTCCTGCAACTGCGCCCGGCGCAGCGCCCGGTGGACCCCCTCCGGCGTCAGTACGCCGACGAGCTCGCCCGAGGCCGGGTCCGTGACGCCGATCCGGCCCGAGTCCTCCTGGAGCAGGGCGGAGAGCGCCTCGCGCAGCGTCGCGCCCAGTTCCACCGCCCCGGCCGGGGCCGGAGTCCTGCCGTCCGCCGCCGTCAGATCGGCCGCCTCGACCGGGGTGACCGCGAGGCGCTTGAGGCCCCGGTCGGCGCCGACGAAGGAGGCCACGTACGGGGTGGCCGGGGCCCCGAGCACCGCGGCCGGCCGCGCGAACTGCTCGATGGTGCCCGTTCCGTAGACGGCCATGCGGTCCCCGAGCCGGATCGCCTCCTCCAGGTCGTGCGTGACGAGCAGGATCGTCTTGCGCACCGTCTTCTGCAGCGCCAGGAACTCGTTCTGCAGCCGCTCGCGCACCACCGGGTCCACCGCCCCGAACGGCTCGTCCATCAGCAGCACCGGCGGATCGGCGGCGAGCGCGCGGGCCACGCCGACGCGCTGGCGCTGTCCGCCGGACAGCTGCTCCGGGTACCTGCCCCCGTACACGGCCGGGTCCAGGCCCACGAGTTCGAGCAGCTCGGCCGCCCGGGCACGCGCCTTGGCCTTCGGGGTGCCGGTCAGCTGCGGCACGGTCGCCGTGTTCTCCAGCACCGTCCTGTGCGGGAACAGCCCGACCTGCTGGATGACGTACCCGATCCGGCGGCGCAGCTCGACCGGGTCGGCGGCGGCGATGTCCTCGCCGCCCAGCAGGATCCGGCCGGAGGTGGGCTCGATCAGCCGGTTGACCATCTTCATGGTGGTCGTCTTGCCGCAGCCGGACGGTCCCACGAGCGTGACCAGCTCGCCCTCCGCCACCTCGAAGGACAGGTCCTCGACGGCTGTCGTCCCGTCGGGATAGCGCTTGGTCACATGCTCGAATCGGATCACATCGCCATCCTTCCCTACCCGGACCCCCTGGTGGCGAAGGGTTCATGAGGAGAGTGTTACGCGACTGCGAAGGAATCCGGCCATCGACGGCGGTGGGGGTTAGGGTCCCTCTTGTACGTACGTTCGGTGGCGGGGGTGAGGGGCATGGCCGGGCAGAACTGCCTGGTGGCGAACGACTGGATCTGCTGGGAGTACGTCTCCTCCCGCTCCCGGGAACTCACCGACGCCACCCTCGAACACATCTGGATCACGGGCGTCTCGGTCCTCATCGGCATCGCCGTGTCCGTCCCGCTCGCCCTGCTGGCCCGCCGCGGCCGGCGCTGGGCGGCGCCCGTGCTCGCCTTCACCACGCTGCTCTACACCGTCCCCTCGCTCGCCATGTTCTCCCTCCTGCTGCCCGTGTTCGGCCTCTCGGCGGCGCTGGTGGTGACCGGGCTGGTGCTGTATTCGCTGACCATCCTCGTCCGCAACGTCCTGGCCGGTCTGGAGGCCGTGCCCGCTGACGTACGGGAGGCGGCGCGCGGCATGGGATACGGGCCCGGGCGGCTGTTGTGGCAGGTCGAACTGCCCCTGGCGCTGCCCGCGCTGCTCGCCGGGGTGCGGATCGCGACCGTCTCCACGATCGCGCTGACCACGGTCGGTTCCATCGTCGGCAAGGGCGGCCTCGGCAATCTCATCGCCCCGGCCGTGAACAGCTCCTTCAAGGCCCAGGTGCTCACCGCCTCGGTGCTGTGCGTGCTGCTCGCGCTGGTGGCCGACCTGCTGCTGCTCGGCGCGCAGCGGCTGCTCACGCCGTGGACCCGGGCGTCCGGCGCCCGGCCCGCGGCCTCCGGCGACCCCGCGGCGCGGCCCGCGGCCTCCGGCAAGGGGGCCTGAGGCGATGGGCGTACTGGGACAGGCCTGGGACTGGCTGGCGAACGGCGCCAACTGGTCCGGCGAGAGCGGCGTGTGGCACCGGCTCGGCGAGCACGTCTACGTCAGCGGGATCGCCCTCGCGATCGCCTGCGCGGTGGCCCTGCCCGTCGGCCTGTACCTCGGCCACCTCGGCAAGGGCGGCGCCCTCGCCGTCAACGTCTCCAACATCGGCCGGGCCGTGCCCGTCTTCGCGGTACTGGCCCTGTTCATGGTCTCCCCGCTGCGCAACGCGGGTTACCTGCCCACCATCGCCGCGCTCGTGCTGTTCGCGCTGCCGCCGCTCCTGACGAACACGTATGTCGGCATGCGCGAGGTGGACCGGTCGGTGGTGGAGGCCGCCCGTGGCATGGGCATGTCCGGGTCCCAGCTGTTCCTCCGGGTCGAACTGCCGCTGGCCCGTCCGCTGGTGATGACCGGGCTGCGCTCGGCCGCCGTACAGGTCATCGCCACGGCCACGATCGCGGCGATGGTCGGCCAGGGCGGTCTGGGCCGGATCATCACGGCCGGATTCAACACGTACAACACCGCGCAGGTCGTCGCGGGCGCCCTGCTGGTGGCTGCGCTGGCCCTGCTGGTGGAGGGCGCGCTGGTGGCGGCCGACCGGTTGCTGCCCCGGCGGGCGGCGACGTCCCGCTGATCCCTTTCCCCGCCTCGAACGGAGTACCCCCATGAGCAAGACCACCCGTGTCCTCGGCGCGTCCCTGGGCGCCCTCGCCCTGACGGTGTCGCTGGCCGCGTGCGGCGGCGACAGCCTGGAGAAGAGCAAGGACGGCGGCTCGGGCGCCTCCTCCGGGTCCTCCTCGGGCGGGGGCAAGGGCGCCCTGGTCATCGGCGCGGCCGGGTTCACCGAGTCCAACGTGCTGGCCGAGCTGTACGCACAGGTCCTCAAGGACGCGGGCCACAGCACCTCCGTCAAGACGGTCAGCAACCGTGAGCTGTACGAACCGTCGCTGGAGAAGGGCGAGATCGACATCGTCCCGGAGTACGCGGCCACCCTCGCGGAGTTCCTCAACGCCAAGGTGAACGGCCCCAAGGCGCCCGAGGAGAAGCCGGTCGCGTCGAGCGACGTCGCGGCGACGGTGGCGGGTCTGGAGAAGCTCGCGGGCCCGCTCGGGCTGAAGGCGCTGCCCGCGGGCGCGGCGGTCGACCAGAACGCCTTCGCGGTGAGCGGCGAATTCGCCCGGAAGAACAACCTGAAGACCCTTTCCGATCTCGGGAAGGCCGGGCTGAAGGTGAAGATCGCGGCGGGCGACGAATGCGCCGTCCGCCCCTTCTGCGCACCCGGGTTGACCAAGACGTACGGAATCGATGTTTCCGGTATCGACCCCAAGGGCGTCGGCACCCCGCAGGCCAAGCAGGCGGTGAAGGACGGCGCGGACCAGCTGGTCCTGACCACCACCACGGACGCCACGCTCGACGCCTTCGGCCTGGTCCTGCTGGAGGACGACAAGAAGCTCCAGAACGCCGACAACGTGCTTCCCGTGGTCAACGCCAAGGACGCGGGCACCCCGGAGATCGCGGCCGCCCTCGACAAGCTGACCAAGGCGCTCACGACGGCCGACCTGGTCGACCTGAACCGCAAGGTGGACGCGGAGCGCGCCAAGCCGGCCGACGTGGCGAAGGCCTACCTGCAGTCCAAGGGCCTCATCGGGTGAACCGACGTGCTCCCCGGCCTCGCGGCCGGGGAGCCTGCGGGCCGCACCCTGCGGCCCCCGCACCCTGCGCCCCGGCATGCCCGGCCCCGCATGCCAGGCCCCGCATGCCCGGCCCGGCGCGCGGCACCGGCCGGCATCCGCGAATGCGTAGTAGTCATAACGAAGGCGCACACACGCGACCGTAGGACCCCGGGTCCGGTCACATGCCCGCAAAAAGGCGGTAAGGGGCACGGGAAAAGCCCGCACCCGACCCTCCAGGCCCGGCACCGTCCTTCCACGGGAGGGCCGCGCGGCACGAAGGTGCGGGAGTTCCGCGCGGTCGTCGGCAACTGCCCGGCAGAGATTGCCGCACGGGTACCCCACATGGCCTCTACTCCCTGTAAATTTCAGGCCATGCCCCGTGGACGCCACCGCAATCCCGAACCCCTGCACCGGCTGCTCACGCCGACGGCCGTCGCCGGTGTGTCCCTCGTCAGTGCCGGCGCGGCCTGGCTGCTCGTGGAACCCGTGCCGTTGCGGCTGCTCGTGGCCCTCGCGGCCGCCGCCGGGGTCACCGGCGGCGTCGTGATGCGCGCCTGGGACCGCTCGGCGGGCCGCCGCGTCGCGGAGCTGGCGCGCGAGCGCGTCAAGGACGAGTGGAAGACGGACGAGCGGATAGCCGAGCTCGAATCCGATCTCGAAGAGGCCCGGGCGCTGCGCGCCAGGCTGGATGCCAAGCTGCGCGCCAAGCGGGTCGAACTGGCCGGGCTGCGCGGCGAGCACGCGGCGCTGCTGCGGCGGTACGCGACGGCCGAGACCGAGCGCGCGAGCGCGCTGGAGGGCCGTCGGCTGCTGGCCATCGAGGCCTCCGCGGCCCCGGCCGCCGCACCGAAGGAACTTCCTGTGGTCTCCGAGGAGCGCACCTCGGCGGGCGCACCCACCTCGGTCGGCTACGCCCGGGCCCACGCGGCCCTGGGCGCGCTGGTCCGCAAGGCGCAGCGCCGGGAGCTGCCCGCGGCACCGTCGGGCCCCGCGTCCTCGGTCCCGGCGCGCCGGCCGGCCGCGGCGGTGGCCCCGTACGCGGCGCAGCGGCGGGCGACGTCCCGGGTCGAGGGCGGCTTCGACTTCTTCGGCGCCAAGAACGCGGAGCAGGCCCGCGCGGCGATCGAGGCGGTCCAGAACGAGGACCTGGCCGACGTGGTCGGCGCCGAGGCCCTCGCGGTCCACGAGGCGGAGACGGCCGGGCCCCCGGCCGAGCCGAAGGCTCCCGAGGCTCCCGAGGCATCCGAGGCGGGTCAGGTCATCGACCTGACGGCCCATGACGAGACGGAACCGATCGGCGTGGTCCGCCTGCGGACCGCGATCTCCTAGCGCCGCCTAGCGGAGCGAGTCGAACCAGCGGACGGCCTGGGGCGCCGAGCGGATCGCCGTGGTGGAGTGGTCGGCGTCCGGGCCCTGGTCGACGATCTTCGCCCGGACCCCGTGGCGGGCCAGGTCGGCGGCGCAGGCACGGGCGTTGGCGATGGGCACGTCGGTGTCGCCGCCGCTCGTGTAGAGGCGTACGGGTACGGCGGGCTTCCAGTCGCAGGAGCCGTCGTTTGCCTTCAGTACCTCTGCCAGGACCCCGCGAGGGTCGCGGATGTTCTCGGCCCACTCCGGGGTGAGCAGTTCCTGCGGCGTCGCGGGGAGCGCGGCCACGATGTCCTTCACCTGGTGGTTCCCGTCGAACAAGTTTTCCACAGCCTGTGCATGGGGTGCACGGAACACCTCGGCCGGGTCCTCGTAGAGCGGGTGCAGCCGGTTCTGCGCGGTGAGGAAGTAGGAGAGGTAGAAGACGGCCGAGGCCGGTGCGATCCGGCCGTCGGTGATCGCGGGCATCTCGGAGCCGGTCAGGTCGTACGGGCCGGCCATCGGGGCCAGCGCCCGCAGCCGGAAGCCGCTCCGGCCCCGGGAGAGCTCGCGGCCGAGGGCCATCGCCACCTGGCCGCCCTGCGAGAAGCCGGTGGCGTACACGTCCCGGGTGACGGGGCGGCCCAGCCGGCCGGCGGCGGTGCGGGCGGCTTCGAGCATGTCGACGGAGGCGGTGACCGCGGAACGGGTGTCCATGTACGGATGGGCGCCCGGGCCGCCGCCCAGGCCCAGGTAGTCCGGAGCGGCGACGGCGCGGCCGGCCGAAGCGTGCAGGTACGGGGTGAGCCGGTTGTAACCGGCGCCTCCGGACGGGGCGTCGTCGCGGGTGGCGAGAGTGCCGTGGGTGTCGGAGACCAGGTCGAGGCGGTGCGGGCCGCCGCGCGGCAGGACGAGGAGCCCGGTGGCGGTGGTGGGGCGGCCCTGGGGGTCCACGGTGGCGTAGGCCAGCCGGTACGCGCTCACGCCGTACCGGACGGTCCCGGGGTCGATGCCGAGCGTGGCGAGTTCGGCGACGACCTGGTCGCGGCCGAGCGTGTCGAGCGGGGTGACGGAGATCAGGGCGCCGCGGGCGGCGGCGGCGGGTGCGGCGGGCGCGGCCAGGGCCGCCGGGGCGGCGATCCCGCCCAGTACGGCCGCGAGGGCCACGGCTGCGGCGCCGCGCCGCAGCACCTGCCGGCGCCGGTGCTTGCTGTGCTGCGTGATCGTCATGCGGGCAACGCTAGGGGCGCCCGTCTGCCGCCAACATCCGGTCCGCCCCCGCCGGTTGAGGGGGAAAGCCCCCGGGCACCGCACCTCGGAGGTCGGCGGCAGCCGCGCATCAGGGGTAGGCGAGGACGACGAGCACGCCCGCCACCTCCAGCAGCAGTTGCGCGCGCAGCGCGCCCCGCGCCACGCGCACCGGCGCGGCCATCGCCGCGACGAGCGCCAGCACCACGGCGACGAGCAGGGCCCCGAAGGCCGTGGCCGGGAACGGCGCGCATCCGATGTCGTTGACGAAGCACCGGCCGCCCTTGTCGGTGCTCAGCACCAGGATCTTCGCGGCGAAGAGCACGGGGAGGAACAGCACGGCGGTGATCCCCGCGCGGGTCCGGATGCGGACCGCGTCCTTCGACGGGGGCTCGGAGACGGCGGCGGGCTGTGGCTTCCAGGACATGGCCCCATCCTGTGCCGCGGCGGCGCTACGGGGATCCGCGCGGGTACTCAGGCCGCGCCGCCTCCCGTACTCAGAACAGCGGCAGCTGCCCCGGATGCGGAGCCAACGTGAAACCGTCGAGCGTGGGCGCCGAGGCGCCCAGCACCACCCGGGCCCGGGAGCCGGGGCAGGACACGAGGTCGCCGCGGGCCCGCCCGGCCGGCGGATCGTGCCGGGCGATCCTCCCGGCGGTCACGGCGCAGTCGCGGCCGCAGGCGGGACAAGCGCGACGGGGGGAGTGGGACATGCCCCAAGTCTGCCCTGCGGCACCGACATCAGCCGTGCCGGGCGGCCAGCCATGTCCGGTGCGCCCGGTCCACCCGGGACCACAGTGCCGCCCGGTCCGCGGCGGTGAGGTCGTCCAGGTTCCTCCGGAAGACGCTCCCGATGACCTCGAAGAACTCCTCGGCGTCGGTCAGTTCGCGCTCGCTCGTCCCCTTCGCGCCGTCGACGCGGGTCAGGATCCGGCCGCGCAGCGCGTCCGCGCCCTGCGCGTCACGCCGCAGCACCGCGAAGGTCCGTACGAACGGGGACTCCCCGGCCGTCGAGAGCCACGTGTGCATGGCCTCGAAGTCGGCCGTGACGGCCGGGGCGGCACGGAAGTTCACGCGGGGCATGGGACCGGCGAACTTGCGGAGCGTCCAGCCCGGACCCTCGCCCTCCAGCGGTTCCAGCCGCTCCAGCGCGTACCGGAACCCGCCCTGCTCGTAGGCGCCCTCGCGCAGCGGCAGCGGTTCGTACGGCCCGTCGCCGAGCCCGGCGTCCACCCAGTACGTCGTCCCGTCGACGCGGACGGTCAGCGTGAGGTGCCCGCCGCTGATCCCGCGGTCCGCGGGATCGGCGTTGACGCCGCCGGCGTGCCGCGTCACCTCGTAGCCCAGGGATTCCAGGAGCAGCGCGAAGCCGCCGTTGAGGTGGAAGCAGTAGCCCCCGCGCCCGGCGGCGAAGCGCCGGGCGGACAGCTCGGGGTCGATGCCGGGCGGCCGGCCGAGCTGGATGTCGACGTTGTCGTAGGCGATGTGTTCGAGATGCGCCCGCTGAAGGGCGAACAGCCCCTCGGCGGAGGGGCCGCCGGGGTCGGCGATGCCGATCCGGCCCAGATAGCCGGCGTGTATGCCAGAGGTCATCCGGCCACCCTAGTGCTGTGACCGGCAAGGTCCACCGGGTCGCGGCCGTTGGTCTTCGCGGCCGCCACGACGGGGCGTCGGCCGCCCTTGCTGCCCTTGGCCTCGGCGGCTCGCAGTCCGTCGTAGGTCAGCTCGCGCCGGAGGGCGCGTTGGAGTTCGCCGGCGGCGGCGAGGGTCTGCACCATGAACTTCACGGTGGACAGCAGTTCTCCGGTGCGCGGGCGCTGGAGGGGGTGGAGGCGGCCGGAGGTCCCGCCGTCCTCCTCAAAGGCGACCGGGCCCTCGATCCCGGCCTCGTCCAGGACGAGGTTCTGCCGGGCGGTCGACTGCTGGTCGGTCGAGACCCGCTTGTAGACCAGGTTCGCCACCGAGGTCCTCCTATGGATCAACACCGACCGCACCTACGGGCCTCAGACGTGGAGCTCCTGCGGGAAGCCGGTCCAGCGGAGCTCGGCGGGGAGGTGGCCGGTGTCGTTGAAGAGGAGAACCGCCGGGGGGCGTCCGGGTGCGTAGCGGATGACGGTCAGTGCCGCGTTGGCATGGTTGATGCCCATCCAGCGCCACTTCGGCGCGTCGAGGGCGGCTCGGACGAGCCAACCGACGAGGAAGTTGTGGGTGACGACGAGTTCGTGGCGCGGCTCGTCGCCGGGGACGGGTCCGGTGAACTCCGCGAACGCCGCCGCCGCGAGCCGGGGCCCGTCCTCGCGCTCCTGGGCCGGGAACTGGTCCAGGAACCCGAGCATGGCGTCAGCCGTCTCGGGCGGCAGCTCCTCACGTGCCGGCAGGTACGGGATGTAGTCGCCGGCCGCTGCGGAGAGCTGCACGGGGACGCCGTCGAGCCGTTCGCCGACCAGCAGGGCGGTCTGTTCGGCACGGGCGAGTGGCCCGTGGTGGATCGCCGCCAGCGGAACCCCACGGAGCCGCTCCCCCAGCAGGGCGGCCTGGCGGCGGCCCGCATCCGTCAGTTCGCTCTCGTCCGGGGACGCCTCGCCGTGGCGGGTGAGATAGAGGTAGCGGGCGGCAGTACCGGTCATGGGGGGGCGAGTCCTCCAGTGCAGTCGATCTTGCATGCTCATGGAGGGACGCCGACCCGCGCGGACTGGTTCCACGAGGGGTGGAGCCGGGCATCATGCCGGATCAGCGCGTCGCCAGGTCTGGACGACGGGTCCTAGATCTCGCCGTCGTCGTCCTTTCCGGCCACAGCACTGGATCGGCCTACTTGTCGATGTCCCCGACGACGAAGAACAGCGAGCCCAGGATCGCCACCATGTCCGCGACCAGCTGTCCCGGCAGGAGCACGGCGAGGGCCTGGATGTTGTTGTACGAGGCGCTTCGCAGCTTCAGCCGGTAAGGGGTCTTCTCGCCCTTCGAGACGAGGTAGTAGCCGTTGATGCCGAGGGGGTTCTCGGTCCAGGCGTACGTGTGGCCCTCGGGCGCCTTCAGGACCTTGGGCAGACGCTGGTTGACCGGGCCCGGCGGGAGTTCGGCCATCCGGTCCAGGCAGGCCACGGCGAGGTCGAGCGCGTTGTGGGTCTGGTCGAGCAGGACCTCGAAGCGGGCCAGGCAGTCGCCGTCGGTGCGGGTGATCACCTTGAGGACGTCCTGGAGCTCGCCGTACGCGAGGTACGGCTCGTCGCGCCGCAGGTCGAAGTCGACGCCGGAGGCGCGGGCGATGGGGCCGGAGACCCCGTACGCGTGCACCGCCTCGGCGGACAGGACGCCGACGCCGCGGGTGCGGCCCCGGAAGATCTCGTTGCCGTGGACGAGCTTGTCGTAGACGTCCATGCGGGTGCGGACGTCGGCGATGGCCTCGCGGGCCCGGCCGAGCCAGCCGGCCGGCAGGTCCTCCTTGAGGCCGCCGACACGGTTGAACATGTAGTGCATGCGGCCGCCGGAGATCTCCTCCATGACGGCCTGGAGCTCCTCGCGCTCGCGGAACGCGTGGAAGATCGGGGTGATTCCGCCCAGTTCGAGGGGGTACGAGCCGAGGAACATCAGGTGGTTCAGCACCCGGTTCAGCTCGGCCAGCAGGGTCCGCATCCACACGGCCCGCTCGGGGACCTCCATGCCGAGCATCCGCTCGACGGCCATGACCACGCCGAGCTCGTTGGAGAACGCGGACAGCCAGTCGTGGCGGTTCGCGAGCATCACGATCTGCCGGTAGTCACGGGCTTCGAAGAGCTTCTCGGCACCGCGGTGCATGTAGCCGACCACCGGCTCGGCGCTGACGATCCGCTCGCCGTCCAGGACGAGGCGCAGGCGCAGCACGCCGTGCGTGGAAGGGTGCTGGGGCCCGATGTTGAGCACCATGTCGGTGCTCTCCGCCGCGCCGCCGATGCCGACCGTGGTCTCCGTCATGCGGGCATTGTCTCAGCCCTAGGGTTGATGCATGGATACGGGGACGAAGGGTGAGACGGACGAGTCCGCGTGGGTGGGGCTGCCGGGTGGGCTGCTCGCTCTGCGGCGGCTGCTGCTGGTGGTCTGGGCGACCGTTGCCGCGGTGGCGACCGGCGTCGTGCTGGGTCTGCTCGCCGGACCCGTGTGGGCGGCCCTGGCGGGGTGCTGCCTCGTGGCGCCGGCCTGGGGATGGGTGTTGCTCGGCCGGAACTGGCGTTCCTGGCGTTACGCCGAGCGCGCGGACGACCTGCTGATCGTCCGGGGCGTGCTGTGGCGCAAGGAGACCGTGGTCCCGTACGGGCGGATGCAGCTGGTCGAGGTGTCCTCGGGCCCACTGGAGCGGCGCTTCGGGCTGGCCTCCGTGCAACTGCACACGGCGGCCGCGGCGACGGACGCCAGGATCCCGGGCCTGGTGCCGGCCGAGGCGCAGCGGCTGCGCGACCGGCTCACCGCGCTCGGCGAAGCAAGGTCGGCGGGCCTGTGACCGCCGGTCCGGCGGACGGCGAGCCGGCCGTACCGTACCCGTCTGCTGCCGAGCCCGCCGCCCACCTTGCCGGGCCCGCCGCCCACCTTGCCGGGCCCGCTGCCCAGCTCGCCGGGCCTGCCGCCGACCTTGCCGCGCCCGCCGCCGCGCTCGCTGCCGGGCCCGCCGCCCACCTTGCCGGGCCCGCTGCCGCGCCCGCCGCGCCCGCTGCCGACCTTGCCGCGCCCGCCGCCGCGCTCGCGGGCGGACCGGCGGGCGAGCGGCGTCTGCACCTGCTCACCCCGCTGCGGCGCGCCTGGGTGCCCATCGCCGCGACCGTCGGCGTGGTCGCCCAGCAGGGCGACCGGGCGGAGCGCTGGATGGCGGAACTGCCCGTGCTCCTGCGGGTGGCGGCGCTCGTGGCCCTGCTCCTGGTGTTCGGCACGTACGGCTTCCTGAGCTGGTGGTTCACGCACTACGCCGTCACCGACACCGAGCTGCGCATCCGCAGCGGGCTGGTCTTCCGGCGTACGGCGCACATCCGCCTCGACCGGATCCAGGCGGTCGACGTCACCCGCCCGCTGCTGGCCCGGCTGGCCGGGGTCGCCAGCCTGCGGCTCGACGTCATCGGCACCGAGGAGAAGGACGAGCTGGCCTTCCTGGGCGAGGAGGAGGCCGCGGCCCTGCGCGCCGAGCTCCTCGCCCGGGCGGCCGGCTTCGCCCCCGAGGAGGCGGCGCGCGTGGGCGAGGCCCCCGAACGGGAGCTGCTGCGCGTACGCCCGCGCGACCTCGCCGTGTCGCTGCTGCTGAGCCTCGGCGTGTGGGCGGCACTGGCCGGCGGGATCACCGCACCCGCGGTCGCCTGGTGGATCAGCTCCAGCCCGTGGGCGGCCGTGGTCACCCTGCTCCCGGTGCTCGGCGCCGTCTGGTCCGCCAGCGCGGGCCGCTTCCTCGCCGAGTACGACTGGACGGTCGCCGAGTCCCCGGACGGGCTGCGCCTGGACCACGGACTGCTGGACCGGGCCCACGAGACCGTGCCGCCGGGGCGCGTGCAGACCGTACGGATCGTGGAGCCGCTGCTGTGGCGGCGGCGCGACCGGGTCCGGGTGGAGCTGGCCGTGGCGGGTTCGAAGAACGAGGTCCTGGTCCCGGTGGCCTCACGGGCCGCCGCGTACGCCGTGATCGCCCGGGTCCTGCCGGGGGTGGACCTGGCGGCCCTGTCCTTCACCGGCTCCCCGCGGACCGGTTCGCGCTGGGTGGTCCCGGTGTGGTGGAAGGGCTACGCCCTGGCCGTCTCCCCGGAGGTGTTCGCCGCCCGCCGCGGCCGCCTGTGCCGCCGTACGGAGATCGTGCCGCACGCCAAGGTGCAGAGCGTCCGCCTCACCCAGGGCCCCTGGGAGCGTGCCCGCGGCGTGGCCGACGTCCACGTGGACACCGGCGCGAACGCCACCGTCACGGCGAGGCTGCGGGCCGCGGACGAGGCCGCCGTCCTGCTGGCCGCCCAGGCCGTCCGGGCCCGCACCTCCCGCGCGTCGGCCCGTCCGGACCGCTGGATGACGTAGGAGTCGGACGGGGGTCGATCGCGGCACGGACGGAGTCGCCCCCGGGCCGGGCGGGCCGGGGAACGCCGGGCGGGCCGGGGGAACACCGCGCGGGGCTACGCGGCCGGGCCGCCGCCCGCCCGGACCAGCCCCGTCTCGTACGCGAGGACCACGACCTGGACGCGGTCGCGCAGGCTCAGCTTCGTCAGGATGCGGCCCACGTGCGTCTTCACCGTCGCCTCCGACAGGACCAGCCGGGCCGCGATCTCGCCGTTCGACAGGCCCTGCGCCACCAGCAGCATGACCTCGCGCTCGCGCTCCGTCAGCCGCTCGACCTCCTTGTTCCGCGGCTCCTCGGTGGTGGTCGGCAGCATCGGGGCGAACCGGTCCAGCAGCCGCCGCGTCGTCGACGGGGCGACCACGGCGTCGCCGCTGTGCACGGACCGGATCGCCGCCAGCAGCTCGGCGGGCGGCACGTCCTTCAGCATGAAGCCGCTCGCGCCCGCCTTCAGCCCGGAGAACGCGTACTCGTCCAGGTCGAAGGTGGTCAGGATGATCACCTTCGGGTGTTCCGGCGGCTCACAGATCCGCCGCGTCGCCTCGACCCCGTCGAGCTTCGGCATGCGCACGTCCATCAGCACCACGTCCACCTTGGTGGCCCGCAGCACCTCCAGGGCCTCCAGACCGTTGCCCGCCTCGGCGACGACCTCCATGTCCGGCTGGGCTGCGAGCACCATCCGGAAGCCGGTGCGCAGCAGCACCTGGTCGTCGACCAGCATCACGCGGATGGACATCCGTCACCTCGTCCTTTTCAACTCTTCTTCAGGGGGAGCAGTGCGCTGATCCGGAAGCCGCCGCCCGGCCGCGGCCCGGTGTCCAGGGTTCCGCCGACCATGCCGATCCGCTCGCGCATGCCGATCAGGCCGTGCCCGGCGCCGTCGGCGCCGCCGTCCTCGTACAACTCGTGTGCCGCGCCCCGCCCGTCGTCCTCGACGAGCAGGCCGAGCCCGTCGTCGAAGTAGACCAGCCGCACGCTCGCCTTCGCGTCGGGGCCCCCGTGCTTGCGCGTGTTGGTCAGCGCCTCCTGGACGATCCGGTACGCGGTCAGCTCGACGCCGCTGGGCAGCCGCCGCGGCGCGCCCTCGACCTCGAAGTCCACGGAGAGCCCGGCCGCCCGTACCTGCTCGACCAGGACCTCGATCTGTTCGACGTCCGGCTGCGGCACGTAGTCCTCCGACTCCTGCGGCTCGCCGGTGCGCAGCACGCCCAGCAGCCGGCGCATCTCGGCGAGGGCCTGGCGGCCGGTGCCGGAGATGGTCTGGAGGGCCTCCTTGGCCTGTTCGGGGGCCACGTCCATGACGTACGCCGCCCCGTCCGCCTGGACCACCATCACCGAGACGTTGTGCGCGACGACGTCGTGCAGTTCGCGGGCGATCCGGGCGCGCTCGGCGGCCACGGCCACCTTGGCCTGGGCCTCGCGCTGGTTCTCCAGCCGCTGGTTGCGCTCGATGAGCTGGGCGTAATAGGCCCGGCGGGTGCGCAGCGAGTCGCCCAGCACCCAGGCGAGGACGAACGGGACGATCATGAACAGGGTGAAGAGGACGTTGTCGACGTCGTTCGTGCCCTTGTCCACGCCGTACCGCAGGAAGTAGAGCGGCGCGGCGGCCAGCCCCCAGCCCAGGGCGGTGCGGGACACCCAGCGCGGGACCTCGCTCGCGGCGACCGTGAAGAGGATGACGAGCATCGCGAAGTCGTAGAACCCGGCGACGATGCCCAGGGCCAGCTGGTAGAGCCCGGCGCCGAGGGTGAGCCAGAACATCGCCTGGGTCCACCTGCGGCGCAGCGCCACGGCGACGCTCAGGGCGGCCACCGCGGGGACGGCTGCGAGCCGCAGGGTGGTGCTGAGGCCGGTTTCGGACACGACGTTCACCATCGAGATCCCGAAGAAGAGGACAGCCCAGAAGCTGTCGACGCCCGTCGGGTGTCTGCGGAGGAAGTCGTAGAGGCGCTGCACGTAACCCAGAGTAGGGAACGTAGATAGGTGCTGGAGTCAACCAGAGGTGCGAACCTCGCGCCGGGCGCGTACTCCCCAAGGTGGACGGTGACCATAACCTTTGCGTGATGCGTGCTCAGGGAGAGGCTCAGGGGGACGGCGTGATTCCGGTCCGGTGGCGGGCGGCGATGGAGGCCGCGCTGTACGGGCCCGGCGGTTTCTACGTGCGGCCGGGCGGTCCGGGTCCCGCCGGGCACTTCCGTACGTCGGTGCACGCGTCCGGGCTGTACGCGGGGGCCGTGGCGCGGCTGCTGCGGTGGGTGGACGCCGAGCTCGGGCACCCGGAGGGGCTGGACCTGGTCGACGTGGGGGCCGGGCGGGGGGAGCTGCTGGCCGGGGTGCTCGCCGCACTGCCCGCGGAGGTGGCCGCGCGGGTGCGCGCGTACGCCGTGGAGCGGGCGGAGCGGCCCCCCGGGCTCGACCCCCGGATCCGCTGGGTCGCGGCGCCGCCGGAACGGACCACGGGGCTGCTCTTCGCGAACGAATGGCTGGACAACGTGCCGTTGGAGGTCGCGGAGGACGGGCGCTACGTCCTGGTCGCGCCGGACGGTACGGAGAGCCCCGGCGGCCCGGTCGACGGAGCGGACCTGGCCTGGCTGGAGCGGTGGTGGCCGGGCGGCGGGCGCGCGGAGATCGGCCGGGCGCGCGACGAGGCCTGGGCGGCGGCCGTGGCGAGCGTGGAGCGGGGTCTGGCCGTGGCGGTGGACTACGCCCACACGCGCGACGCGCGGCCCCCGTACGGAACCCTGACGGGCTTCCGGGAGGGCCGGGAGGTTCCCCCGGTCCCCGACGGCGGCTGCGACGTCACCGCCCACGTGGCACTGGACGCCTGCGCGGGCCCGGGGTCGGTGCTGCTGACCCAGCGCGAGGCCCTGACCGCCCTCGGCCTCTCGGGCGCCCGCCCTCCACTGGCCCTGGCCTCGGCCGACCCGGCGGCCTACGTCCGCGCCCTCGCCTCGGCGGGCGAGGCGGCGGAACTGACCTCCCGCACGGGCCTGGGCGCCTTCGGCTGGCTGGTCCAGCCGGTCGGCATCGCGCCGTGGCCGCAGGCCGGGTCACGGCACGACTAGGCCCGGCCCCTGTCGCTAGAGCCGCTTCGCGCTGCGCAGGGTCGTCGCGTAGTAGCCGTTGCCGTCGAGGCGCGAGGTACCGCCCTTGTCGCCGATGGTCGGGCCGTTGGCCTCCTCCCGGCTGGAGATGAAGATCTTGTGGCCGTCGGTGTCCGTGCCCAGGTAGATGCCCGTGTGGTCGAGGCGGTCCTTGGTGCGCGCGTCGAGCTTGAAGAACAGCAGGTCGCCCGGCTGGATCACGTCGATCGAGACGGGCCGGTCCTGCGGCCCGACCCCCTTGAGGGGCAGGATGTCCGCGCCCAGGGCGGCGCGGGCCATGCCGTTCGCGGTCCGCGGCAGGCCGGAGCCGGGCTTGTCGCCGGACAGGAGCGGGTAGCGGGCGCGGTAGCCGAAGACGGTGCGGACGAAGCCGGAGCAGTCCATGGACCGGTACCGGGCGGTCTGGGGCTGTTTCGTGGTGCCGTCGCGGAAGGTGTACGGGGTGCCGAGGTAGTCGTAGAAGTCCGACTGCTCCAGGCGCAGGTCGTTGCCGGCCGAGCCGGCGGGGTTGAGCGGGCCGAAGGAGGCGTCACCGGCGTACGAGGTGCCCTGCGCGTCCTTCTTCACCGGGGCCTGGTCGCCGTACTGGAAGGCCATCGCGAAGATGTCGTCCTCCTGGCTCCCGAAGTACTTCTTGAACCACTCCTTGAACCACTGCTCGTTCTCCGCGCCCGGCTTCCACGGCTCCGGCATGAGGCGGACCCAGTTCTCGGTCACGACCCTGGCCGTGGTGTTGGCCGGCTCGGTGAAGGTGCGGCTCGGTCCGGTGAGGGTGGCGGTGCGGGCGCCGTCGGTGAAGGTGGCCAGCACCTGCCCGGTGCCGTTGCGCAGCACCGACCGCTCGGGGCTCTGGAGGCGTTCCCACTTCTGGGCGCCGGCCTCGGCCGGGCCGGCCCCGGCCGTGATGTTCCCGCCGGCGACGACCTGGACGGCGGGCGCCTTGGCCTGCTCCTGCGCGCGCAGCGCGTACGTGAGGTACGCGCTGCCGGCCAGCAGCGCGAGCACGGTGACCGCGTGCAGCGCGGAACGTGTGCGGCTCTTCGACTTGGCGGTCATGCGGGGGGCTCCGGAGCGGTTGGGGACGGGCGCGGGGTTCTTCGGGGGCTACGCGGCCGGCATGACGCCGAGCAGGATGCCGGCGGTCAGCACGACGTACGTCATGAGGGTGGCGCTGCCGGTGGCGAGCAGGGTGGCGCCCTTCGGCTGGCGGACCAGCTGGTAGCCGATCAGGCCCGGCACGATGAAGCCGAGGGTCTGGTTCGTGTAGAGGAGCGGGAACTCCATCTGGAGCACGATCACCACGGTGGCCTGGAGCAGGACGCCGAGCAGCACGACGGCCGCGAACAGCCGCTTGCCGTAGAGGATCACGAAGCGCTGCACGACGAGCGTCAGCGCGTACGTCGTGACGGTCACGCCGACCACGAGTGCGGCTCGCTGGAGGTCTTCCAGGAGGGTCAGCGCCAGCCAGCCGGGGGTGATCATTCCGCCGGGGGAGAGGTTGGTCGTGAGGTAGCAGACGAGCGAGAACAGCAGACCCAGGGCAATGCCGATCGCGGCGATCTCGGGGGTGAGGACGGCGGGGATCAACGGGTTTCTCCTGGCTTCTGCCACGGCCCCTGCGGGGGGTTCGGGTGGATCTGCGGCGCCTGCGCCTGCGTCTGCGGCCAGGCCGGTACGGGCGTGGCGGCGCGGATGCCGTACGGGTCGGGGGCGGAGGCGGGGACGCGCGGCGCCTGCCCGTACGTACCCGGCCCCTGCGGGACCGGGGCGGGGGGGACGTGTCCGTACGCCCCCCGCCCGTCGGTGCCCCCACCGCCGTAACCCTGCGCGTGCGGACCCTGGCCGCCGTGCGGTCCCTGCGTCTGCGGGCCCTGGCCGTCGGGGTGCCGGCCGTACGGAACCTGCGCGTACGGGCCCTGTGCGTGCGGGCCCTGGCCGTCCGGGTGCTGGCCGTACGGAACCTGCGTCTGCGGGCCCTGGCCGTGCGGGCCCTGCGACTGCGGGCCCCGGCTGTCGGCGCGCGGGCCGCCGGAACCCTGTGCGTACGGGCCCTGGCCGTCCGGGTGCCGGCCGTACGGAACCTGCGCCTGCGGTCGCCGCGCGTGCGGGACACCGCCGTGCGGAACCTGTGCGTACCGGTCTTCGCCGTACGGGGCGTCCGCGTACGGGTCGGTGGGGCGGGCGAACTGCCCCGTCTGCTCCTGCGGCCATCCCGGGTCCTCGCCCTCGGCGGCGTCCGCCTCGTCCGACGGCAGCTCCGCGAGGTGCTCCAGCAGCACCTCGCCCTGCCCGTGGATGTTGCCGATGGCGACGAGCGAGGAGCTGGGGCCGAGGTGCCCCAGCAGCTCCCGCATGAACTCCTCGCCGTCGCGGTGGTCGCCGCCCAGGTCGACGGCGCGATCGCGCCACTCGGCCGGGATCGCGTCGATGGCGCTCTTGGCCGGGTGGCCGATCACGAAGACCTTGTCCGGCCGCAGTTCGGGGACGATCGCGCCCATCTGGCCGTTGCGCTCGACCCGGTCGGGCCGGCAGTTGATCACCACGTTCAGGGGGCGTTCCACCGCACCCAGGTCCAGCAGCTGGTTGATGTTCATCAGCGTCGACTCGGGGTCGTTCGCCGCGAAGACGTTGGCGAAGCGCAGCCGCTTCCCGCCAGGGGCCAGGTAGCGCTCGACCGAGAGCACGCCCGGGTCCGGCGGCGCCTCGTACATCCCCCGCAGGGCGGTGTCCCGGTCGACGCCGAGGAGCTCGGCGACGGTGAGCGCGATGGCGACGTTCTCCTTGAAGGTGAACCAGCTGAAACCGCGCAGCTCCTCGTCGCTGACCGTGTCGGGGTCGGCGTACAGCAGCCGGCAGTCGCGGGCGTCGGCCTCCTCCTGGAGGACGTCGAAGCGCTCCTTCTCGGCGGTGACGCAGATCCCGCCGTACGGCATCGAGCGGGACAGGGAGCGGGCGATGTCGTCGAGGGTCGGGCCCATCTCGGCGACGTGGTCCTCGCGGACGTTGCACAGGACGCCGATGGTCGACTGGATCAGCTTGGACTGGTTGATCTCCTGGAGCGCCGGCATGACCGCCATGCACTCCATGACGAGCGCGTCCGGACGGTAGGCGGAGGCGCGCCGCACGATGCCGATCTGCTCCACGACGTTGGCGATGCCGAACTTGCGGTAGACCGGTTCCTCGGTGGCGTCCGGGTGGATGAAGCGGGCCGCGGTGCCGGTGGTCTTGGCGACCGTGACCAGCCCGCCGCCGCGCAGCGCCCCCGCGCACAGCCGGGTGATGGAGCTCTTGCCGCGGATGCCGTTGACCAGCACCCGGTTCGGTATCCGGTGCAGGCTGGCGAAGTGCCGCCGCTGCTCCACGATGCCCGCGACGAGCATGATCGCGCAGCAGACGAGCAGTACGCAGTAGAGGAAGAGCACGGGGGATCAGTTCCTTCCGGCCGGGGCGGAGGGCCGCCCGCCGGCCTGCTTGCGCTGCTGCTGTCGCTGCTGGAGCTGCTGGCGGATGATCTCCAGGCTGCGTGTCACGGCACCCACCTCGTCGTGGTGGCGCGGGTAGAGCACCGTGCGCCGGTCGCCGTCGGCGAGGGCCTCGGCGCGCCGGGCGAGTTCGCGCAGCGGGGCGACGACGATGATCTGGAGCCAGCCCAGGCAGGCCGCGCCGACCGCGAAGCCGAGCAGGCCGGCGAGGACGGTGCGGTTCTGCAGGCTGTACTCGTGGATGGCCAGCCCCCTGGCGGACTGCCAGCTGACCACGGTCCAGTCCATGGGCTTGGCGGCGCCGCCGCCCACGAACGGGGCGGCGGCCGCGATGACGTGGTCGCCGCCGCTGCGGTAGAGGATGCTGCCGGGCCGCGGGGACATGCCGACCTTGAGGGCGGAGCCGTCGACGAGGGCGTCGAGCCGCTCGTCGTCGAGCTTCTCGAAGGCGCGGTAGCCGCTGTTGGAGGCGATGATCCGGTGCTGGGAGTCGACCACCCGGATCTCGCCCAGACCCGGCCGCCTGAGCAGCGAGTTGAGGAAGTCGATGCGGAACTCGCCGACGACCGCCGTGCCGCCCTGGCCGGGGATCGGGGCGGTCGCGACGATGACCGGCTCCTTGCCGCCGTCGTGGAGGGCGATCGGCTCCTTGCGGGGCCCCTTGCCGGAGTCGGTCTGCGGGGGGCCGCCCGCCTGGGCGAGGACCTTGCCGGTGCCGTCGAGCACGTACAGGGACGCGTAGCGCAGGTGTTCGCGCGCGGTGCGCTCCAGGACGGTGGTCATGTGCTGCGGGCTGGTGTCGTCGCCCATCAGCGAGGCGACGGACAGCAGGTCGGCCTGCCCCTCGTTGAGGGCGCGCCGGATCCGGTCGTTGAGGGTGTCGGTGCGCTCCCGCTGGTCGCTGACCAGCTGCTGCGGTACGACGACGTCCTCGCCGGCCCGGTTGACCAGCAGGCCCAGCGGCACGCACCAGGCCAGGAGCAGGACCCCGCACAGCGCGAGGAGCGCACGGGCGCCCGTGCGGCGCTTGCGCCGGTCGCGGGAGGCCGCCGGGTCCGCGTCGTCCAGCAGCTGGCCGCGCAACCGCTCCAGGGCGGTCCCGATCCGGGCCGCCTCGCCCCCGCGGGGGACGGACACCGGGCGGGTCAGGTCGCCGCGGGTCAGCCGCCGGCTCTCCAGGAACAGCGCGATCAGCGGGCGCTGCACGGTGCCGACGAGGAGGGCGACGACCAGGGCGCCGACCAGCAGCAGCGCGCCCGCCAGGACCAGCCCGACGACCGCGTCGGAGGTGCGCGCGGGGTTCTGCGCGACGTTGACCATGGCGACGACGGTCAGTTCCAGGCTGGTGGCGCTGGTGCCGACGCCCGGTTCGGGTCCGGCGAGGCGGGCGTAGCCCGCGGCGGCGCGTTCACCGCCCCATTCGCCTCCCATCAGGCTGCCGCTGACCCCGAGGAAGCCGCCGGAGCCGGGCTCCTTCGCGGTCAGGGGGTTGGCCTTGGTCCGCTTGGCCGCGGTCTTGGCGAACGAGCGGAGCTGCTTGGTGTCGCGTTTGACGTCCGCTCGCTGGAGGTCGGTGAGGACCATTTCGGGCTCGGGGATGCCGTCGTTGCTGAGCACGGTGCCGTCGGAGCCGACGACGGCGATGGCCCGGAAGTTGCCGAGGCTGATGCCGGGGAAGCGCAGGCTGCTGGAGGCGACCAGCAACTGCTGGGGCTGGTCCTTCCAGGACAGCAGGGCCAGGGTGAGCAGCCGGGTCTCGCCGTTGGCCAGTTTGACCATGCGGGGGGCCAGGCCGCCTTCACCGGAGAGCCGGGTGCGGTCGATCGCCGTCAGGGGGAGGTTCTCGCCGCGGGCGGCCAGCAGCCGGCCCGAGCCGATCTCGACGACCGCGGTGCCGCGCCACTTCTGGTAGACGCTGCCGATCTTGTCGAGCACGGCGTCCGGGGCGACGGGCTTCCCGGTGGAGAACAGGGCCGCGGCCCGGTCGAGGTCGGTGACGCTCTCGTCCAGCGAGGCGCGCAGGGCGATCGCGCCGTCCTCGGCGAAGTGCTGCTGGGAGGTGAGCACGGCCGCGGGCAGCCGGTCCTCGCGGACGGTGCCCAGGCTCAGCGCGGTGAACCCCGCCAGGGCGAGCAGCAGGACCGACAGCACGGTGATCGGCGGTCTGATGCCGCCGAGCAGTGACATGTCGGCCCTGCGGCCGGCCTTGCGCCGCTTGCTGCGGGATGCGGCCACGGAGCGGGGTCCTTCCTGGGCTGGAGGGGAGAGCGGGAGATCGTACGTACGCGGGCGGGTGAGCGGGGTGTGCGCGGCGGGTGAGCGGGGTGTGGGGCTACCCGGGCAGTCCGCGCAGGGGTCGCAGTCCGTCCTTGCCGGCGCCGCGGTTGAGCATGGTGCCCTGGGTGCGCTCGAAGGCCAGGCGGTAGCGGGCGCGCTGCTCCGGCAGCAGGGTCTTGTCGTTCTGGAGGGCCTCCACGACGTCGACCAGGCGGTGGTCGCGCACCGGCTGGGTGTTCGTGCCGGGCAGGTCCGACCCCGGGGTGCTCTCGGGGTCCGGCGGGATGTCGGTGAAGGTGGGCACGAAGCGGGCCTGGACGTCCCAGCGGCCGTTCTTCTCGCTGAACTCGAACCAGCCGATGGCGCCCTCCTCGGTCAGACCGCTGGGCACGTCGTGGCGGGCGAGCTGGTTGCCGAGGCCGTAGGCGACCCAGGTGCCGTCGACCTTCTCCATCGGCTGCACGACGTGGGCGTGGTGGCCGATGACCAGGTTGATCCCGGTCTCCTTGGCGATCTTGCGGGCCAGTTCCAGCTGCGGGTTGCTCGGGTTCGGCTGGTGCTCGCGGCCCCAGTGGATGGAGAGGATCACCACCTCGGCGCCGGCCGCGCGGGCCTTCTTCTCGGCCGCGGCGATGGCCTTGAAGCTGATGAGGTTGGCCAGCCAGGGCTTGTCCTTGGGGACCTCTCGCCCGTTGAAGCCGAAGGCGAAGGAGATCTGGGCGACCTTGACGCCCTTGACGTCGAGGATCAGGGGCTTGTCGTCCTCTTCCTTGCTCCGGGCGGAGCCGGTGTGCTTGAGGCCCTCCCGGTCCAGGGTGTCCAGGGTGCGGAAGACGCCCTCGGGGCCGTGGTCGAGGGTGTGGTTCGAGGCCGTCGAGCAGGTGTCGTACCCGACGTTCTTGATCGTCTTGGCGATCTGCGGCGGGACGAGGAAGTCGGGGTAGGTCTGGAAGGGGCCGTTCGGCTGGCCCAGGACCGGCTCCATGTGGCAGATGCCGAGGTCGGCCTTGCTGATGACCGGCTTGACCCCGGCCATGATCCGGTCGAAGTCGTACCCCGTGTGGCCGGCCGCCTTGGCGTCCCGGGCGGCCTGGTCGGTCAGCTGGGGGTGGATGAGGATGTCGCCCGCGGCGGCGACGGTGAAGGACCGGCCCGTGCTCCCGGCACCCGACCCCGCCGCGTCGCCCGACGCCGGCGCCGGCTTCTCCTGCGGGCCGCCGAGGAGGCCGCACCCCGCGAGCGAGAGGCTCAGCGGGAGGACGAGGAGCGCGGCGCGGGTCAGGGCGGAGACCGGACGGGCAGGGGCGATTTTCACTCAGCTATTTTCAGCCAGTGAAGACTGTGAAGTTCACGAGGGGCATAACGATTGGTGCGATCATTTGCGGCGCGATCATGTCGCTGGTTGCTTACGCCGCTTTTGATCCAACCAATTCGGTCGAAAAGGGGGCCGTATCCTCTGCGCCGCCTGTGGCGGAGGACATAGACCTGCTGGGCCGGGTCACCGCCTTCGCCGCGGAATTCGGCGCGACGGGCGGCTACCGTGCGCCCACGCAGGCAGAGAAGACGATCATCGTCGAGGGTGTCTCGGCCCTTTTCGAGGGGAACGTCGACGCGGCGCGCGCACGGCTGGCCGAGGTGGACTACAAGCTCGACACCTTCACCGACACGGCCGGCGGACGCCGCTTCGCGGAGGTCTCCGACGGGGCGGGCCGGTCCGGCTCCGCGACCCGGGGCTGGGGCCGCGTCTACGTCGACCTCGGCGGGCCCCCGCGCTGGTCGGTCCAGGTTCCGCACCCGGTCGCCGACCAGGGCACGGAGCGGCTCGGGGTCAGGGTGCTGCGCGGCGCCCCGGGCGGGGTCATGGTCATGGCGGGGGCCCACCGTACGGCGGGGGCGGGCGCCGGCCCCGGCGAGGGCGAGGGCGAGGGCGAGGGCGGCGACGAGGCGGACGGCGGGGGCGAGGGGGCCCCGGCCGACATGGCGCACCGCACCGACTCGGTCTTCCACGCCGTGATCGCGGAACTCGTCCGGCGCGGCCTGCCGGGCATCCAGCTGCACGGCTTCGCCGACGACTCCGTCCCCGGCACCGACTCCGTCGTCTCCACCGGCGCGGGGAGCCGGGCCGTCGAGGACGCCGAACGGCTCGCCGGGAAGCTGGCCGGCCAGGGCTTCGACGTGTGCCGGGCGTGGTCCGCCACCTGCAAGCTGTCGGGCCGGACCAACGAGCAGGGCCGGCTCGCCGCCGGGCACGGGACCCGCTTCCTGCACGTGGAACTGAGCAGGACCACCCGCTCCGGCTCCCGCCGGCTGGACGGGACCGCGGAGGCGATCACGTCCGTCACCACGAGGTGGTCGCGGGGCGCCCCGTAGGGGACGGCGCAGGGGCCGGAACCCCGTGAACGGGATCCCGGCCCCTGCGGCCGGCGGCGGGGTGGTCACGCACCTGTCTCTTATAAACAAAACCCAGCCCACCAGACAACGCGTGATGTCGTATGCCGTCATCTG
>NZ_JBHJTK010000025.1:0-100637 GCF_042267665.1 Streptomyces sp. NPDC056224 | reverse complement strand
GGGGGGGGGGGGGGGGGGGGGGCGGGGGGCCTGAAACGGGCGTCGGGGGGCAACCCGTGGGGTTTCCCGCCGTCCGCCCGGATGCGCCGTGCCGTCAGGGGCTCCGTCAGGAGGCCGCGCCGGCCTTCCACTCCGACCAGCCCATGTTCCAGCCGTTGAGGCCGTTGTCCGGCTTGATGGTCTTGTCCGGGGAGTTCACCACGGTGACCACGTCGCCGATGAGCGAGTTGTCGAAGAACCAGGCCGCCGGCTGGTTCGGGTCGCCCGCGCCCTTGGCGTCGTTCAGGCCGACACAGCCGTGGCTGGTGTTGACGCTGCCGAAGATCGAGTCCGATCCCCAGTAGTTGCCGTGGATGAAGGTGCCGGAGGTGGACAGCCGCATGGCGTGCGGGACGTCCTTGATGTCGTACTCGCCCTTGCCCTCGTCGTTCTTGAAGCCGACGGTCGAGCCGTCCATCCGGGTCTCCTTGAACTTCTCGGAGATCACCATCTGGCCGTTGTAGGTCGGGTTCTCCGGGGAGCCCGCCGAGATCGGGATGGTCTTGAGGACCGCGCCGTCCCGGGTGACCGTCATCTTCTTCGTCTTCGTGTCGACCGTGGAGACCTGGCTGCGGCCGATCTTGAAGGTGACGGTCTTGTTCTGGACGCCCTGCACACCGGGAGCGCCCTGTACGCCTTCCAGCGCCAGCTTCAGCGTGACGGTGGAGTTCGCCTGCCAGTACTGCTCCGGGCGGAAGTCCAGCCGCTGCGCGCCGAACCAGTGGCCGACGACCTCCTGGCCGCTGCTGGAGGTCACGGAGATGGCCGCCTGGACGGCCTTCTGGTCCTTGATCGGCTTGTTGAAGGTGATCGAGACCGGCATGCCCACACCGACGGTCTGGCCGTCGTCCGGGATGAACGAGCCGACGAAGCTGTTCTCCGGGGAGACGGTGGTGAAGGAGGCGTTCTCGTGCGCCTCCCGGCCCTCGGCGTCCTTGGCGGTCGCCGACAGGGCGTACTTCGTGGAGCGCTTCAGCGCGGCGTCCGGCTTCCAGCTCTTGCCGTCAGCGGCGATCTTGCCCGCCACGGCCGCGCCCTCGCTGGTCTTCAGCTCCACCTGCGTCAGGGTGCCGTCGGCGACGGCGACGTTCGTCGCGTCGTTGAGGCCGACATTGGTGGCGCCGTCCTTCGGCGTGATGGTTATTCGGGCCTTGGAGGCGTCCTTGGCCGCCGCCGCGTCGACATCCGCCTGGGACTTGCTGCTCTCGCCGCTGCCCTTCGGTTCGCCGCCGTCATTGCAGGCCGAGAGCATCAGTACACCGCCGAGCACGGCGGATATGGCCACCAGGGACCTTCTCCGCCGCTTGCTGTCCGTCCTCACACGCCACTCCATCGTTGCCGGAACCCCCGAGGCTGCCGTCCCGGGGTGGGCCGGGCAGGGGGAATCACCCCCTGCCTCTGCCATGACAACGCGATAACGACGCGGATCGGTTCCACATTCCGTTGGGATGTGGGCCACCACACGGTCAGGCGTTGTCGGTTTCTTCGTCGAAGTCCCCATCTTCCTGGTCCATGTCCCACTCCATGGACTCGGGGTCGTATTCGACGGGCTCGCTGCTCCAGGAGGCCTGCGCGAGCTCCACGCCGGGGATCTCCAGGACCAGGTCGGTGGGGTCGACCAGGTAGGCCAGGGCCTCCGATTCGTCCTCCCGGACGGCGGACTCGGCGTGGCCGCGCTCCTCGTCCGGCATGAACTCGTCGGCCTCGATGTGAGCGAGCGCGGCTCCGGTCAGTGCCTGCGGGTCCGGCACCTCAAGTACCAAATCCACCCGAAGTCGTACGTATCGTGATGTCTCAGAAGAGTTCATACGACGGAGAGTAAGCCCGCGGAACCCCTGACTTTCCCACGACCCGCCCCTTTCCGTAGCATCACCGCACACGGCCAATTCGCTGCTGCCACAAGGGGGATCGCACCGTGTCCGCACGTCGACCGCTGCTCACCGCTCTCGGAGCGACCACCCTCCTCGCCGCCCTCTGGTTCGTACCATCGGCCAACGCCACCGCACCGGAGCAGGCACCAGGCCGTTCCGGCGCGCCCTCGTCCGCGAACACGGCCCGGACGACGGACCTGACGGCCACTTCGACGACCACTTCGACGGCGGCGGGGCCGGACGCGCCGCCGGACGCCCGTCCCGCGGCCGTCACGCTCGCCGACACCGGCTCCGTCGACACCTCCCCCTACCTCCTGGGCGGCACGCTCTGCCTCGGCGTCGGGGCCGGTTTCGTGGCCTTCTCCGTACGCCGCTCCCGCACCGCGTGAACGGCGAAGGGCCGCCCCCGGTGGCGGGGCGGCCCTTCGCCGTTCACTGCGCGTGCGGACGGTGTCAGGCGAGCGGTCCCGTCACGCCCTCGACCGCGTCGACGAGGGCGCCCGTACGGATGAACTCGTCGGCGGCGGCCAGGTCGGGAGCGAGGAAACGATCCGGCCCGGGACCCTGCACGCCCGCTGCCCGGGCGGCGGTGATCGCGGCCCGGCTGGCCGGGGCCGGGGTGAGCCCGTGGCGCAGCTCGATGGCGCGGGTCGCCGCGTACAGCTCGATGGCGATGATCCGGGTCAGGTTGTCGACGGCGGTACGGAGCTTGCGCGCGGCCGACCAGCCCATCGAGACGTGGTCCTCCTGCATCGCGGAGGAGGGGATGGAGTCGGCGGAGGCCGGCACCGCGAGCCGCTTCATCTCGCTGACCAGGGCGGCCTGCGTGTACTGGGCGATCATCAGCCCGGAGTCCACGCCGGCGTCGTCCGCGAGGAACGGCGGCAGGCCGTGCGAGCGGTTCTTGTCGAGCAGCCGGTCGGTGCGCCGCTCGGCGATGGAGCCGAGGTCGGCGGCCGCGATGGCCAGGAAGTCCAGGACGTACGCGACCGGGGCCCCGTGGAAGTTGCCGTTGGACTCGACGCGCCCGTCGGGCAGGACCACCGGGTTGTCCACGGCGGCGGCGAGCTCGCGCGAGGCCACCAGGGCGGCGTGCGCCATGGTGTCGCGGCCCGCGCCGGCGACCTGCGGGGCGCAGCGCACGGAGTAGGCGTCCTGCACGCGGGGGGCGGTCTCCTCCTGGTAGTGGCGGACGAGCCCGGAGCCCTTCAGCACGGCGGCCATGTTCGCGGCGGAGGCGCCCTGGCCGGGGTGCGGGCGGATGGCGTGCAGCTCGGGCTGGAGCACCTTCTCCGTACCGAGCAGCGCCTCCAGCGTCAGCGCGGCGGTGATGTCGGCGGCGGTGTAGAGCTTGCCGAGGTCGGCGAGGGCCATGACGAGCATGCCGAGCATGCCGTCGGTGCCGTTGAGGAGGGCGAGGCCCTCCTTCTCGCGGAGCTCGACGGGCTCGATGCCGGCTTCGGCGAGCAGTTCGCCGGCGGGGCGGACGGTGCCGTCCGGGCCCTCGGCGTCACCCTCGCCCATGAGCGCGAGCGCGCAGTGGGAGAGCGGTGCGAGGTCGCCGGAGCAGCCGAGGGAGCCGTACTCGTGGACGACGGGGGTGATCCCGGCGTTGAGCACGTCGACCATGGTCTGGGCGACGGAGGGCCGTACGCCGGTGTGCCCGGAGGCGACGGTCTTGAGCCGGAGGAACATCAGCGCGCGGACGACCTCGCGCTCGACGCGCGGGCCCATGCCCGCGGCGTGCGAGCGGACGATGTTGCGCTGGAGCTGGGCGCGCAGCTCGGGGCTGATGTGCCGGGAGGCGAGGGCGCCGAATCCGGTGGACACCCCGTAGACGGGCTCGGGCTTGGCGGCGAGCGCGTCGACGATCTCCCGGGAGCGGGCGAGTGCGTCGAGGGCCTCGCCGGACAGCTCGACCCGCGCGTTGCCGCGGGCGACGGCGATGACGTCCTCGGCGGTGGTCCCGGACGTCCCCACCACGACAGTGTGCATATCCATATTCAGCACCCTACGGATTGAATCGCTGTATGTCACTAGGCAAAATTGTCACGATCGCGCAGTACGAGCACCCCTTACCGAGAGCCCCGGCCGGGCGACGGGCCGGGGGCCGTCATTGACGCCCGCGGAAGCGGCGCCGCTCCCCCGGAGCCTCCTGGGCGGCCGCGTCGGCGAGGCGGACCACCGCGGTGTCCCGGCCCGCCACCACCGGCTTGGCCGAACGGGCGGCCTTCGCCTTGTACTGGGCGGCGTCGGCGAGGCGGAACAGCCGACGGGAGGACTTGACCAGCCCGATCGGGTCCCCGGTGGAGGCCACCCCGCAGGCCACGCCCTCGCCCAGTTCCAGCTCGGCGGCCCGGGCGCACAGCTCCTCGGTGACCCGCACCACCTCGTCCGCCGTGGGACCCAGCCCGACCAGGCAGAACTCGTCGCCGCCGAGGCGCGCCACCAGTGCGCCGGGCAGCATGGCCCCGCACAGGCTGAGCACCGACCCGAACCGCTCCAGCAGCCGGTCGCCCATGGCGTGGCCCAGGGTGTCGTTGACCTTCTTCAGCCCGTTCAGGTCGCAGACCACGAGGCTGACCACGGCCCCCGTCCGCCGGTGCTCCTCCAGGGCCTCGTCGAGCCGCATGTCGACCGCCCGCCGGTTGGCGAGGCCGGTCAGCGGGTCGGTGAAGGCCAGGCGCCGGGCCTCGGCCAGCCGCTCGTTCTGCGCGAGGCCGGCGGCGACCACGGCGGCGAGCACGGTCGCGAACTCGGCGTCGTCCTCGTCGAAGTCGGGCAGCCCCTCGTCCCGGGCCACGTACAGCTCACCCCAGGCCCGCCCGCTGAGCACGATGGGCGCGACCACGCAGGTCCCGCGCCCGCGCCGGCGCAGGGCCTCGCCGCGGCGGCCCGGCCGGTCGCCGACCGCGCTCTCGACCCAGGCGTGCGGGCCGCCGCCACCCGCCCAGCGCTCGTGCAGGAACTCGGTGATCTCGGGGAAGTCGTGGACGGGATAGGACTCGTCCTCGGGGAACTCCTCCTCCCCGCTGCGCCGCTCCCCCTCGTTCACGAGCACCCGCAGGCGCCCCCGCTCGCGCTCCCACGCGGAGATCGCGGCGAAGGAGCCGTCCAGGGCCACCCGCGCCCCCCGCGCGGCCGCCCGCACACTGTCCCGCGGCACGCACGCCGCGGCCATCGCCTGCGCGAGGCTCACCACGGCCCGCAGCCGCCCGTCGACTCCCATCACCCCAGGTTAGGTAGTTTTGCCCAATTCAGTGATAGTCGGCGCGGCTTTCGGTAGCAAGATCACCAGCGGTGACGGCGGCGCGGCGGCCCCGCCGGACACCCCCTAGCGCCCGGGCCAGTTCGGCTTGCGCTTCTCGTTGAACGCCGCCACACCCTCGGCCCGGTCACCCGAGAAGGCCACCGTCCGCCAGGCCGCGTCCTCGATCTCCAGACCGGCCGCCAGGTCCATCCCGTGCCCCAGCCGCAGCGCCCGCTTGGCGGCGCGCAGCCCGACGGGGGAGTTCGCGGCCATCCGCCCGGCCAGGGCGAGGGCCTCGGCCGTGTCCGTGCCCGCCGGAACCACCGAGTCCACCAGGTTCAGCGACAGCGCCTCGGCCGCCTCCACCCGGCGCGCCGTGAAGATCAGCTCGGCGGCCCGCGCCGCTCCGACCCGGCGCGGCAGCAGCTGCGTGCCCCCGCCGCCCGGGATCACGCCCACCGACACCTCGGGCAGGCCGACCACCGCCGTCTCGTCGGCCACGATCACATCGCAGGCCAGGGCCAGCTCGAATCCGCCGCCCAGCGCGAAGCCGTGCACGGCGGCGATCGTCGGCATCGGCAGCTCCAGTACGCCCCCGTACGCCCCGCGCGTGGTCGGCCGCTGCCGCACCAGCTCGGCGTCCGACAGGGAGTTGCGCTCCTTGAGGTCAGCCCCCACGCAGAAGGCCCGCTCCGCGGCGGAGGAGAGCACGACCACCCGTACGGACGCGTCCGCGGCGAGCTCGGCGCAGGCCGCCCCGATGGCGCGGGCCATCTCCGTGGACACCGCGTTCATCGCCTTGGGGCGGTCCAGGACCAGCTCCGCGACCCCGCCATCGTGCCGACGTACCGCCACGAACTCAGACTGCACAGCCACAGGACCCTCCCGGTTAACGAACGTTACCCGGGGATCTTAGGCTTCCGCCTGGTCAGCGACCAGGGCTCCACGACACCCAGCCCGCGCACCGGACGCTGCCACATCGGCTGGAGCGCGAAGCGGTACACGCCGCCGCCCTCCTCCGACTCGGCCTCCTTCTCCGACACCGGCGCGGCGCCGGTCCGGCCCAGCTCCTCGGCCATCGCCCCGTCCACCAGCACCGCGTCCTTGGGGGCTATCGACGTCAGCCGGCTCGCCAGGTTCACCGTGGTCCCGAAGACATCGCCCATCCGGGTCGTCACCGTGCCGAAGGCGATCCCGACCCGCAGCTCCGGCATCTGCGGATCGGCTTCCATCGTCTCGATGAGCCGCAGCGCGATCTCCGCCGCCGTGGCCGCGTCGTCGGCGCAGTACAGCACCTCGTCGCCGAGCGTCTTGATCAGCCGGCCGCCGTGCGCCGCCACCAGGTCCGCCGACGTCGTCTCGAAGGACTCGACCAGCTCGCCGAGCTCCTCCTCCTCCAGCCGCCGCGTCAGACGGGTGAACCCCACCAGGTCGGCGAAGCCCACCGCGAGCCGCCGGTCGACCATCTCCTCGTCGTCCGCCACCTGCACGACACGCCCGGTGGCGGCCGCCAGCTGGCGGCGCCACACGTAGACGAGGAACTCCTCCAGCTCGGGCAGCAGCAGCTCGACGAGGGGGTAGGTGACCTCCGTACGGGTCATGCCCGGCTCCGGCGGCTCCGTCAGCCCCTCGAGGAACGAGTCGATCTGCCACTCCGCGAGGCGCGCCGTGGTCTGCCCGGTGGACCGCGCCACCTGCACCGCCATCGGCTCGGACAGCAGCCCGGCCTCCACCAGACCGGCGAGCCGGCGCAGCGCCAGTACGTCCGCCTCCGTCAGGGCCTTGGCCTGGCCGATGTCCGCGAAGCCCATCGCCCGCCAGAAGCGGGAGGCGAGCTCCATCGAGACGCCGGCGCTGCGCGCGGCCTGGAAGGGGGTGTACCGGCGCTCGGCACCCAGGATCAGCTGTTCGAGCCTGATCGCGAGGGGGTCCGCCGTCGGCTGGGCGGTGTGGTCCACCTCGTGCAGCGGGGTGTGCTGGTCGCGCCCGATCGGGGTGCCGGGACCAGAAGGCCCGGGGGCGGACGCGCTGGACGCAGAGTCGTCGACGGTCAAGGGCCGCCTCCTGTCCATTTCCGTGCGCACTGCCCTGCCGAACCGGGTGATCACCACGAGTACCGGGATCGCCTAAACCATACGGCAGGTGTGCCGTAGCTCACTCCCCCTGCCCGTTTTGCGGCTCGCTCCGTCCGGGTCCGGCGGCCCTCAGTGGACCGACCTCAGGTGGACGACGTCCCCGGCCCCCACCGCTTCGTGCTGTCCCTCGGCCGTCCGGATCACCAGGCGGCCGTCGGTGTCGACCGCTTCGGCCGTTCCGGTGAGCGTGCGGCCCCCGGGCAGCTCCGCGCGGACGTGACGGCCCAGCGTCGCGCAGCCCGCCGCGTAGGTCTCCTGGAGGCCGCTGGAGGCAGGGTCGCCGCCGGCCGCGCGCCAGTTCCCGTACCACTGCTCCAGGGAGCGCAGGACGGCCCTCAGCAGCGGGTCCCGGTCGGTCACGGCCGCCTTGGCCAGCGCCAGGGACCCGGCGGCCGGCACCGGCAGCTCGTCCTCGGTGAGGCTGACGTTGAGCCCGATCCCGATGACCACGCCGTCGGCGACCCGCTCGGCGAGGATCCCGCCGGTCTTGCGCTCCTCGCCGTCCACGGTGACCAGCAGGTCGTTGGGCCATTTGAGGGCGGTGTCCACGCCCGCCGCCCGCGAGAGCCCGCCGGCGGTGGCCACCCCGGCCAGCAGGGTCAGCCACCCCCACCGCTCCTGGGGGACGGCGTCGCCCGGCTTGAGCAGGACGGAGAAGAACAGCCCGGACCGGGCCGGCGCGACCCAGCTGCGGTCGAGCCGCCCGCGCCCGGCGGTCTGCTCTTCGGCGACGAGCACGGCCCCCTCGGGCAGCTGCGCCGCCCGGGCCGCGAGATCGGAATTGGTCGACCCGGTGGCGTCGACGACCTCCAGGGAGGTCCACAGCCCTTCCCCGGTGACGAGGGCCCGCTGCAGGGCCGCGGCGTTCAGGGGCGGCCGGTCCAGGCTCGACCAGCGACCGGCGGAAGCTCCAGCTGATGCATCTGATGGCATTTTCGAGTTCCTTTGCGTTACCGCACGTGATCCTTCGACCCGGGATTGTGTTCGGATCGTGACCGACCCTAGCCTCCGGCCTGTGGGGAATTCTCCGGTAAAGCGGGCATTCAAGTTCCGTTTCCACCCCGACGACGCTCAAGCAGCGGAACTGTCGCGGACCTTCGGTTGCGTACGGAAGGTCTACAACCTGGCCCTGTCCGCCCGAGCCCGATCTGCGTTCTCCTACCGGGACGGGCAGCTCGCGCCGGCCAAGGTGGTCGCTCCTCTCGCCATCGTCCGGTCACGCCCGCTTCCGGACGGCATCGAGCCCTGCACCGTCACGGTGTCCCGGGACTCAGGCCCGCCGTTGGTTCGTCTCGCTCCGGTGCGAGGAGCGAGGACACCCCGAGGCCATGCCCGCCACCGCGAGCGCCATCGGCATCGACGTCGGGCTGACGGCCCCGGTCACCCTCTCCAGCGGTGAGGAGGTCGCGAACCCGAATCCCGGACGCAGGGACCGGGAGCGCCTCACCCGCCGGGGGCCGTCCCCCTAGGGAAGGCGGCGAGGCCAGGCAAGCCAATGCAGGTGTGTCAAACGCCGCACTGCCGAGCGCCATGCCCGCCGATACGCTACGCACCAGTAGCCAGCAGTAGTCATCCAATTGACCAGGCCGTTGACACCACGCAGGGAGCCGCGACCCCGATGTCACAACCGTCAGAGCCGATCGACATGCACACCACCGCGGGCAAGATCGCGGATCTGCAGCGCCGCATCGACGAAGCCACCCACGCCGGATCCTCGCGTGCCGTGGAGAAGCAGCACGCCAAGGGCAAGCTGACGGCGCGTGAGCGGGTTGCCCTGCTGCTCGACGAAGGTTCCTTCGTCGAGCTGGACGAGTTCGCCCGGCACCGTTCCACCAGCTTCGGGCTGGAGAAGACCCGCCCGTACGGCGACGGCGTCGTCACCGGCTACGGCACGGTGGACGGCCGCCCGGTGGCGGTGTTCTCGCAGGACTTCACCGTCTTCGGCGGTGCCCTCGGCGAGGTCTACGGCCAGAAGATCATCAAGGTCATGGACTTCGCCCTGAAGACCGGCTGCCCGGTCATCGGCATCAACGACTCCGGCGGCGCCCGCATCCAGGAGGGCGTCAGCGCGCTGGGCATGTACGGGGAGATCTTCCGCCGCAACGTCCACGCCTCCGGGGTCATCCCGCAGATCAGCCTCGTCGTGGGGCCCTGCGCGGGCGGCGCCGTCTACTCCCCCGCCATCACCGACTTCACGGTCATGGTGGACCAGACCTCGCACATGTTCATCACCGGCCCGGACGTCATCAAGACGGTCACCGGCGAGGACGTGGGCTTCGAGGAGCTGGGCGGGGCCCGGACGCACAACAGCACGTCCGGCGTCGCGCACCACATGGCGGGCGACGAGAAGGACGCCATCGAGTACGTGAAGTCGCTGCTCGCGTACCTGCCGTCGAACAACCTCTCCGAGCCGCCGGCCTTCCCGGAGGAGGCGGACACCGAGGTCTCCGACGCGGACCGCGAGCTCGACGCACTGATCCCGGACAGCGCGAACCAGCCGTACGACATGCACACCGTGATCGAGCACGTGCTCGACGACGCGGAGTTCCTGGAGACGCAGTCGCTCTTCGCGCCGAACATCCTCACCGGCTTCGGCCGGGTCGAGGGCCACCCGGTGGGCGTCGTCGCCAACCAGCCGATGCAGTTCGCCGGCTGCCTGGACATCGACGCCTCCGAGAAGGCGGCGCGGTTCGTCCGTACGTGCGACGCCTTCAACATCCCGGTGCTGACGTTCGTGGACGTACCGGGCTTCCTGCCGGGCACCGACCAGGAGTACAACGGAATCATCCGGCGCGGCGCGAAGCTGATCTACGCGTACGCCGAGGCCACCGTCCCCCTGATCACCGTCATCACCCGCAAGGCCTTCGGCGGCGCGTACGACGTCATGGGCTCCAAGCACCTCGGCGCGGACCTCAACCTGGCCTGGCCGACGGCGCAGATCGCCGTCATGGGCGCCCAGGGCGCGGTCAACATCCTGCACCGGCGCACGATCGCGGAAGCCTCCGCGGAGGAGGTGGACGAGACCCGGGCGCGGCTGATCACCGAGTACGAGGACGCGCTGCTGAACCCGTACACGGCCGCCGAGCGCGGTTACATCGACGCGGTGACCATGCCGTCGGAGACGCGGGCACACGTGGTGAAGGGGCTGCGCCAGCTCCGCACCAAGCGGGAGTCCCTGCCGCCGAAGAAGCACGGCAACATCCCCCTCTAGGAGGTCAGTCCTGTGGTGATCAAGGTCGTCAAGGGAAACCCGACCCCGGAGGAGCTGGCCGCCGCACTGGCGGTGGTCCAAGCGCGCGCGGCGGTGCTGGCATCGGCGCCGTCGGGCGCGCCGCCGGTGGCGGACGAGTGGGCGGCGCCCGCCCGGGTGGCACGGCACCGGCTGCCGCAGCCGGGGCCGCGGGCGTGGGGCCGTACGTACTGGCCCGGCTAGGGCGCGTACTGCCCCGGCCAGGGCGCGATCGTGCCGAAGATGGTGTGAACGGGCGGCGGCGCCTGAGTACGGGTACTCAGGCGCCGTGCCCGTCCCGGGGTCAGGATCGGAGCATGCTCTGGTCCGATCCCAAGAACGAGCCGCCGAAGGACATGCGCGACGCGCAGGCGATGGTCCGGCGGCTGACCGTGGTCCTGGCCCTCGCCATGCTCGTCGTGGTCTACGTGCTCGGCGTCGACCACCTGGCCGACCACTTCTAGGCCCTGCCGTCACAGCGGCGCCTGGCCCGCGCTGCTTTGACGACGGGACTTAGGGGTGCCCCGCAGCGCCCCTACGATGGCCACCATGACTGTCGAACCGCGCCCGCTCGTCCTCGCCTCCGCTTCCCCCGCCCGGCTGAACCTGCTGCGGCAGGCCGGGCTCGCCCCGCACGTCATCGTCAGCGGCTTCGACGAGGACGCGCTGGACCACGACGAGCCGGCCGAGCTGGCGCTGGCGCTGGCCGAGGCGAAGGCGGCGGTCGTGGCGACCCTGGACGGGGCCGCGGGCGCGCTGGTGATCGGCTGTGACTCCGTGCTGGAGCTGGACGGCGAGGCACTGGGCAAGCCGGCCGACGCCGAGGAGGCCACCGCGCGCTGGAAGGCGATGCGCGGGCGGTCCGGAATCCTGCGCACGGGCCACTGCGTGATCGACACGGCGACCGGCCGTCAGGTCTCGGCGACGGCGTCCACGACGGTCCGGTTCGGCGAGCCGACGGACGCCGAGGTAGCGGCGTACGTGGCGAGCGGCGAGCCGCTGCACGTGGCGGGGGCGTTCACGCTGGACGGGCTGTCGGCGCCGTTCATCGAGGGCATCGACGGGGACCCCGGCAACGTGATCGGGCTGTCGCTGCCGCTGCTGCGCTCCCTGCTGGGCGAACTGGGTGTATCCATCACGGATTTGTGGGCTTGAGTTCCCCGAACGGCGGCGGGGTGTCCTGCACCCCGCCCCCCGGCCCGGACGCGGTCCCGGATCCCGCCCCGGATCCCGCCCCGGAGGCGGACTCGCCCGGGACGGGTCCGCCCGGGACGGCGTAGAGCGTCAGGGTCAGGACGAGGAGGCACAGGATCAGCGTCGTCACCGCGAAGGCGCCCCAGCCGACCAGGACGACGGCGAGGATGCCGAGCACCCCGTGGGTGACGGCCGCGGTGACGAGGACGACGCGGGCGAAGGATCCGGGCGCCCGGTCGCGGACGGCCGTGACGGCGACGAGCACGGCGCACAGCAGGAGGAAGGCGCCCATGCCCGCCCCGAGGCCGTAGGTTGCCTTGGACATGACATCCGGGTCGCTGCCCGCGATCGACATCGACTGGTTCGCGGTGGTCTCGCCCAGCACGATGTGGACGAGCACGAGCACGGCCGCTTCCGCGACAAGTACGATCGCGGCCAGTCCGGCCACGAGTCTGCGCAGCATCGCGCCCCCACCCCCCACGCGTCACAAGCCTGTTCGACGCCTGGAGGCTACTAACGGGTAAACGTGCGGACAAGGGGTCCGGACCGCTTCGTTACGTGAGGACCCCGGCATGGCGATCATGCAAGGAAAACGTGGGCCGTTCGTAGGGACTCGACAAAGAATCACCCGGGGCGGCTGACCGGCAAGACAGAGACCTTGGCTACATGACGGGGTTACTGTGCAGTCGGGGATCCCCCTGACTTGGGGCGCCATAAGGGTTCCCCGGTAGTGAGGGCCTCGGATCACACTCTGTGTGGGCAAGGTCACCACCGGGGAAGGGTCGAAAGGCCGTGTGGAGTGTCCCTAAACTCAGCTTGTTTCAAGGAGGGAGCCATCGTGCGCAAGGTGCTCATCGCCAACCGTGGCGAAATCGCTGTCCGCGTTGCTCGGGCCTGCCGGGACGCCGGGATCGCGAGCGTAGCCGTCTACGCCGATCCGGACCGGGACGCTCTGCACGTCCGCGCGGCCGACGAAGCTTTCGCGTTGGGCGGTGACACCCCGGCCGCCAGCTACCTGGACATCTCCAAGGTCCTCCAGGCCGCAGCCGATTCCGGTGCGGACGCCATCCATCCCGGATACGGATTCCTGTCCGAGAACGCCGACTTCGCGCAGGCCGTCATCGACGCGGGCCTGACCTGGATCGGACCGCCGCCGCAGGCCATCCGTGACCTGGGTGACAAGGTCGCCGCCCGGCACATCGCCCAGCGCGCCGGTGCGCCGCTGGTCGCCGGTACGCCGGACCCGGTCTCCGGGGCCGAGGAGGTCGTGGCCTTCGCCAAGGAGCACGGCCTGCCGATCGCCATCAAGGCGGCCTTCGGCGGCGGCGGCCGCGGCCTCAAGGTCGCCCGCACCCTCGAAGAGGTGCCGGAGCTCTACGACTCCGCCGTCCGTGAGGCCGTCGCCGCCTTCGGCCGCGGCGAGTGCTTCGTCGAGCGCTACCTCGACAAGCCGCGCCACGTCGAGACCCAGTGCCTCGCCGACAGCCACGGCAACGTGGTCGTCGTCTCCACCCGTGACTGCTCGCTCCAGCGCCGCCACCAGAAGCTGGTCGAGGAAGCCCCCGCCCCGTTCCTGAGCGAGGCGCAGAACGCCGAGCTGTACGCGGCGTCGAAGGCGATCCTGAAGGAGGCCGGCTACGTCGGCGCGGGCACCGTCGAGTTCCTCGTCGCCGCCGACGGCCTCATCTCCTTCCTCGAGGTCAACACCCGCCTCCAGGTCGAGCACCCGGTCACCGAAGAGGTGGCCGGCATCGACCTGGTGCGCGAGATGTTCCGCATCGCCGACGGCGAGGAGCTCGGTTACGGGGACCCGGTCCTGCGCGGCCACTCCTTCGAGTTCCGCATCAACGGCGAGGACCCGGGCCGCGGCTTCCTCCCGGCCCCCGGCACGGTGACGAAGTTCGCCGCCCCGTCGGGTCCGGGTGTCCGCCTCGACGCGGGCGTCGAGTCCGGCTCGGTCATCGGCCCGGCCTGGGACTCCCTGCTGGCCAAGCTGGTCGTCACCGGCGCCACCCGCGAGCAGGCGCTCCAGCGTGCCGCCCGCGCGCTGGCCGAGTTCGAGATCGAGGGCATGGCCACGGCCATCCCGTTCCACCGCGCCGTCGTCGCCGACCCGGCCTTCGCGCCCGCGGAGGGACCCTTCACGGTCCACACCCGCTGGATCGAGACCGAGTTCGTCAACGAGATCCCGGCGTTCGCGGCTCCGGCCGCGGAGGACACCGAGGACGAGCCGGGCCGCGAGACGGTGGTCGTCGAGGTCGGCGGCAAGCGCCTGGAGGTCTCGCTCCCGTCGTCCCTGGGCATGACCCTGGCCCGTACGGCGGCGGCGGGCGGCGCCAAGCCGAAGCGGCGCGCGGCCAAGAAGTCCGGCCCGGCCGCCTCCGGTGACACCCTCGCCTCCCCGATGCAGGGCACGATCGTCAAGGTCGCGGTCGAGGAGGGCCAGCAGGTCACCGAGGGCGAGCTGATCGTCGTACTCGAGGCCATGAAGATGGAGCAGCCGCTCAACGCGCACCGCTCCGGCACCGTCGTCGGCCTCACGGCCGAGGTCGGCGCCTCCCTCACGTCGGGCGCCACGATCTGCGAGATCAAGGACTGACGTCCGCGGCCCGCACAACGCAATCGGCCCCCAGGACCCGTTCGGGTCCTGGGGGCCGACGTCATGTGCGGGGCCCGGCGGCTACCAGGTGCCGGGCGATGCCTCCCAGCTCTTCAGCGGGGGTTCGAACCCACCGTCGGTGCGGTCGGTGCGGCCCTTGAAGGTGAAGGCCGCGCTGCCTCCGGCGTAGTAGTTGTACATGATCGCGATGTCGTCGCGACCGTCCTTGTTGATGTCGCCGGACACCGGCATCCCGGTGTTCTCCAGGTACCAGGACTGCTCCGGGCTGCTCCAGCTCTGGATTTCCTCGTTGACCCCGCCGTCGGGCTTCCCGGTCAGGGTGTACACGGCCGTGCGGCCGTTGTCGAACCGGTACACGATGGCGGCGTCGGCCCGGCCGTCGCCGTTGTAGTCGCCCGAGGTGAGCTTGCTCCTGCTGTAGTCCCACATGCCCGCGGCGCGGTTCCAGGAGCGCACGGGCGCCGCGAAGCCGCCGTCGGCCTTGCCGAGCAGCGTGTACATCTCGACGGATCCGTTGCCGTGGCCGTACAGGGCGAGCATGTCGTCGCGGCCGTCCCCGTTGAAGTCACCGGTGACGTGCTTGGACTCGTTCCAGCACCAGTTGCCGTTGCCGGACTTCCAGCTGCCGAAGGAGGCGTTGAACGTGCCGTCCGCCTTCGAGAGGAAGGTGTGCGTGCCCGTGTTGCAGCTGCCGTGGTCGTACATCATGCCCACGTCGTCGCGGCCGTCACCGTTGAAGTCACCGGCGAAGATCTTGGCCGACGAGGCACTCCAGTTGCCGGGGCCGACGTAGGCGCTGCGCCCGATGGAGTTGAACGTTCCGTCGGCGTTGCCGAGGAAGGTGAACAGGCCGTTGGAGCCGTCGCTGTAGCCGTACAGCGCGGCCAGGTCGTCGCGGCCGTCGCCGTTGAAGTCACCGGCGGCCCACTGCGCGTGGGAGTTGTTCCAGTTGCCGCGGCCGGTGTTGAAGCCGAGGACCGGGGCGCCGACTCCGCCGTCGGCCTTGCCCGGCAGGGTGTAGAGCGCCATGACATCGCTGCCGAAGTCGTAGACGGTGGCCATGTCCGACAGGCCGTCGCCGTTGAAGTCGCCCGCCAGGTCGGTGCGCTGGTCGGCGGTGCGGTCGGTCGCCTTGTGCTCGACGCTGACGCCCGTGGTGTGGTTGTGACGGATGTAGCCGCCCGAGAAGTCCTCGCGGGGGCCGCCGTAGACGTCGTACTCGTCCGACTGCGGGTAGCCCAGGAAGCTCTTCTCGGCACCGAGCGAAAGCCACTTGGCACGGATGCTGCCGCGTACGGACCAGGCCTTGCCGGTGGTCGAGGTCCAGTAGATGGAGGCGGTGTCGGAGGTCTGGCCGCGCTGGCGGAAGTGGTTGTACCGGCCGATGCCGTCGGGGTGCTTGGTCTCGTCGGTGGTCGGGTAGCCGAGCCAGCCGCCGGGGCCGCCGGTCGCCAGGTACTTCTTGTAGACGGTGCCATGGACGGACCAGGAGCCGATTTCGGGCGCCCAGTAGATGGCACCGTTGCCGCCGGAACCGGTGAAGGTGGTGAACCAGCCCACCTGGTCGAAGGTGTTGTTCTCGTCGGAGGTGGGGTAGCCCAGGAAGCTCTTCTCCGCGCCGAGGCTCATCCACTTCTCGCGGATGCCGTTCATGGTCAGCCAGGCGCCGGTGGTCGGGTGCCAGTAGATCGAGGCGTTGTCGCTGGTGGACCCGTTGGTCCGCAGGTGCACGAACTTGCCGCCGTCGGCGGTGTCCGTGACGTTGCCCGAGGGTTTGCCGAAGTGTGTGGTGCCGCCCTTGGCACGGAACTTGGCCAGGATCGGACCGCACAGCTTGTGGGTGCCGGTGGTGGAGACCGCCGAGGCGACGTTCTCGCACTCGCTCCAGGGCGTGCCGCTGACGGCGATCTGGCGAGCGGGGCCAAAGGCGGAGCCGTTGGCCGGCTGACGGCCGGGGAACTCGTTGATCACGCCGTTGTTGTCACGCGACCACAGGTCGGGGAATCCGTCGTTCTCGAAGTCGCCGAGGCTGGTCAGGTGCGGCCAGGCGGTACCGGCGAAACCGGTGCCGATGGAACCGGTGCGCGCGGCGGGGTCCGTGTACACGGTCAGGTCGATGGCCGCCTTCGCCGTGGCGTCGGTGGTCTTCCGGCTCGTGTACTGGTGGATCTTGCCGGTGGTCTTGGAGCGGGCCCAGATCTCGGGCAGCCCGTCGCCGTTGAGGTCACCGGGGGCGCTCAGGGTCATGTCCTGCCAGTCGGCGTTGCCGAGCAGCATGGGGTCGAGGTTGCGCGGGGTGAGACTGCCGGTCGCCGTGCCGAAGTACAGCCAGAGGTTGGCGCCCTCCTTGACCAGCAGGTCGGGCTGGTCGTCCTCGCCGATCCTGCCGTCCAGGTTGTCGTCGTTCACGCTGCCGATGGCCACGGCCTGCTGGGCCTGGGCCCAGTGGTTGTCTTCGGCGTACCGGGTCTTCAGCTCCATCCGGGTGGCGTCACCGGGCTGGAGCTCTCCGTCGCCGGCGCCCAGGTAGGCGTACAGCATGTTCGTGTTGGGGTCGGCGTCCGAGGGCTTCAGGACGACGAGGTCCTCGTAGAAGTCCCCGCCGTTCCAGCTGCCCCACTGGGTCAGCGACACGGCGTTGCCGAAGTTGCTCTCCTTGACCTGCCGGGGCTCGCCGAACGTGCCGGCGCCCTTGCCGGGGACCATCCACAGCCGTCCGGCGCCCTGGTCCATGCTCCAGATGTCGGTCGCGCCGTCACCGTTGACGTCGCCGTGCTTGTCGCGTTCGAGCGGGCGCTTGGCGTAGAAGAGGTACGCCGTCGCGTCGGACCGGTTGCCCGCCGCGTCGAGGCTCCAGACGAAGAGGGACTGGGGACCGGCGGCGGTCGGGGTGTACTTGATCTCCGCCGGACCGCCGGGAGTGGCCGTGTTGACCGTACGGGGGGTCGGGTCACCGATCGTGTTCCACTGGTACCGGGTGACGTCGGGGACCCCGTTGGCACTCAGTGTGAAGGTGCCCTCGGTACGCGCGAAGGTGGGGTTGTCCGGATTGTCCCTGGGGTACTGCGCCGAGGTGACGCCCGGCGCCTTGCTGGGACGGGTGTGGTCGATGCTGAACACGCACTGCCCGGCCCAGGGACCGGCGCCCGCCGCGTCGAGACCCCTCACGTCCCACCGGTAGGTGGCACCGGTGAGCTCGGAGGCGGGGATCCGCAGCAGGGCGACGTTGCCGTTGGCGACGTCGACCTTGGTGGCCTTGAGAGTGCCGTAGTTGTCCGCGTTCCAGTAGTGGAACTCGGCCTTCAGGGCGTTGTCCTCGGCATCGCTGATGCGGGCGCGCAGCACGACCTCGTCCGACGTACCCATCTGGCCGCCGGTGCAGGGCACGTACGGGTCCATCGAGCGGTCGGACGGCAGGTTCGGCAGGGTGTTGAACTGGGTGGAGATGCGGGCGCTGTCCGGGTTCATCTTGCGCCAGGAGACGTCGACCGTGTCCGTGGCGGACTTGAGGCCCATGGTCCAGGCGGGCCAGTTCCAGCGGGCCGCGTCCGCGACCGCGGAGGTCACCTTCAGCTCGATGGTGTCGCTGTCGCCGGGGCAGTTGCGGCCGCCGTAGGACTGGCCGGAGGCGTCCACCAGGCGCTGCCAGTTGGGCTGGTTGTTCCAGGTGGTGGACCTGGTGATGGTGCCCGTGTCCCAGATCTGGATGTCACCGGAATTGCAGCTCCAGGACCCGGCCGACTTCTGCTGGATGCGGAAGGTGGCGTCGAGGATCTGCTTGCCGTGGAGCTCGCCCATGCCGATCTGGAAGAAGGTCTTGGCGCAGACCACCGCGTAGCCCTTGGCGGCGTCCTTGGCGCAGCCGACGCGGGCGTCGTTGCTGAGGGTGCCGCCGTTCCAGTAGTTCGTGTCGGCGGACCCGGAGATCGCGTTGTGCTTGTAGGCGAGCGCCCAGGACGACTTCCAGTCGTCCCGCCAGACCGGGTCGATGACGACCGGGAACGCGGTGTCGGGGGCCGTGAGCAGCTTGCGGTCCGTGGTGAGGGTGAGCTTGCCGCCCTTCAGCTCGACGCCGAGGTCGGCCTGCCTGCTGCCGAGGTCGATGCCGTCGACGGCGGGAGCCCCGGCGGCGGGAGCCGCGGGGCTGGCCGGAGCCGCGGGGGCGTCCGCCGCCGGGGCCTGGGCACCCGCGGTGGTCTTCGCGGCGGATTCGGCGAGCGACTTGGCCGCGGGGGCCTTCGGGGCCGTGGGGGCCGCGGCAGTCCCGGCGGCCGCGGGCCGGTCGGCGCCCGAGTCCCACATCTGCGGCTTGGCGGCGCTGAACAGCGTCTTGCCCGCGGGGTCGACGGCCAGCAGTTCGCCGTTCGCCTCCTTGCGCAGGGTGACGCCGTTGCCCTTGAGCCCGAAGTCGAGGGAGGCGAGGGCCGGGTTGGCCGCGGCCTCGCGGGTCTTGACGACCAGCTGGTGCGAGAAGCCGGTGGCGTCCGCGGTGACCCGCAGGTCCACGCCCCCCAGGACTTCGGCGTACGTGGCGCTGTTGCCGTCCAGCGTCGGCGCGGGGAGCGGCCTCGGCCAGGTCAGGGTGACGTCGCGGCCGTCCTTGCGCATGGTGACCAGCGGGGCGTTGCCGCCGCCGGAGAAGGTGAGCTCGCTGCGGGTCGCCTTGGGGGCGATCCGGCCGTCCTTCAGCTTCTGCAGGCCGGTGTCCACCGGTACCAGCTTGCCGTCGCGGTAGACGCGCGTCGGCACCAGCGACTGCTCGGAGTTGAAGGTCCCGTCCGGGTTGGCCCAGACCTCCTCGCTCTCCGAGCGCTGCGAGGTGATCTCGACGCGCTTGCCGGTGCGCTTGGCCTCGGCGGTCGCCTTGGCCGTGAGCTCCGCCTCGGTGGGCGATGCCGCCTTGGACCTCTCGGCCTTGGGGGCGGTGGGCGCTGCGGCCGCGACGGCGGGCACCGCGCCGATCAGGGTGGCGACCAGAGCGGTCGTCAGGGTGAGTGCCGGCGCCCTGCGGGACGGCGGTCCGGCGACGCGAGCCCGCGTCGGGAAGGGTCTCACTGACTGAGTCCTCGGGGTCGGTTCCGGCGGCTCCCGCGTGGGAGTGGCCGAAAACAATCGGTTGAACCTCTCACCAATGGCCGATTTTCGGCATCTTTTTGGCGACAGGCCATCTGTGTTCGATTGATTTGTAGCAGCAGAACGAGGCAACAGGCGAAGAGAACCCCCCTTTGAGTCGCACCGGACGAGCCCTTTATCAGACGAGGCGCCGGAATTAAAAATTCCGAATATCGCAATCCGCTTAGCGCCCTGACCAGCACTGATGTCACCTTCAGTAACTCCTGGAAAACCGGCCCATTTTCGACGCGCCGATCGTCCACTGTTAGGTTCAGCGCGATTACCCCATAGCGCGGAAACCTGTGAACCGCGCGACCAGATCGGGAGTGTTCGAATTTTGAAAAGATCCCAGGCGCACTTCATGCGTGCGCCTTTGAGACGTGTCTGGCGGTGGCCGATACCGCTGCTGGCCGTCACGATGATGACCACGGGGCTCACCGCGCTCGACGCGGCAGCCGCCACCGGGCCCTCGCTGCCCGGCAAGCAGAAGCTGACCAAGGTCAGCGGCGAATCCGTCAAGGGCAAGCCCGCGGCGGGCCCCGCCGAGTCGCAGACGAAGGCCTGGAAGGGCGCCCCGAAGGTCGCCTGGCCCGCAGCGGGCTCGGCCGAGATCACGCTGCCGGCCACAGCGGCCGCACCGCTCACCGCGCTGAAGTCGGCCTCCGGCGCGGCTTTCGGGGTCTCGGCCCCGGGGATCGCCGTACCCGGCCACGGGGTCAAGGCGGGCACGCTCCCCGTGTCGGTCGCTCCCGCGGCGCCCGCGGCTTCCTCGAAGGCACCCGCCGCTCTCCAGCGGTCGCAGGGAGCGGCGGCTCCCGCCGCCGGCGCCCCCGCCGACGTCAAGCTGAAGGTCGACCTGCACGACCAGGCCACCGCCAAGCGGGCCGGCCTGGCGAACAGCCTGCTCCTCTCGGTGAACCGCACCGACGCGGGCGGCTCGGCCGCCCCGGTCTCGGTGGAGCTCGACTACGCCGCGTTCAAGAACGCGTACGGCGGCAGCTGGGGCTCCCGCCTGCGCTTCACGGCGATCCCGACCTGTGCGCTGACCACCCCGCAGCTGGCGGAGTGCCAGGGCAGCCGTCCGGTCACCACGCAGAACAACCCGGAGACCGGCAGGCTCGTCGCCACCTTCGACGCCCCGGCCAAGCCCGCACCGGCCGCTCCGGCCGCGGGCAAGTCCTTCCTGTCGGCCCCGGCCGCGGGCCCGGCCGCCGCACCCGCCTCCAGCGGGATGACGCTGGCCGCCTCCCCGGGCGCCGACGGCGCGAACGGCACGTACAAGGCCACCTCCCTGAGCCCGTCGGGTTCCTGGCAGGCCGGCGGCTCGGCGGGTGACTTCTCCTGGTCCTACCCGCTGGACATCCCCGCCTCCCTCGGCGGTCCGAGCCCGTCGCTGTCGCTGGGCTACTCCAGCTCCAACATCGACGGCCGCACCAACGCCTCGGCCCAGCAGACCTCCTGGGTCGGCGACGGCTGGGACCTGGCCTCGAACTACATCGAGCGGGGCTACGTCCCCTGCAGCCAGGACAAGCGCAAGGACTCCGGGTACAACAACCCGAAGGACGACACGGGCGACCTCTGCCACGGCGCGCCGATGGTCACGATGTCCCTGAACGGCGGCTCCACGCAGCTGGTCCTGGACGACGCCACCAAGAAGTGGCGCCCGGCCAAGGACGACGGCTCCCGCATCGAGCTGCTCCAGGGCGCGCAGAACGGTGACAAGGAGGGTGACCACTGGCGGTTCACGAACCCCCAGGGCATCCAGTTCTACTTCGGCCTGAACAAGCTCTCGGGCTGGGCGGCGGGCAAGCCCGTCACCAACTCCACCTGGAACGTACCGGTCTACGGCAACCACCCGGGTGAGCCGTGCTACACCGCGACCTTCGCCGACGCGGTCTGCGACCAGGCGTACCGCTGGAACCTCGACTACGTCGTGGACCCGCGCGGCAACGCGATGACCTACTGGTACCAGAAGGAGGTCAACCACTACGGCTCGAACTACAAGATCGCGGGTGGTTCGACCGCCCGCGCGTACGACCGGTCCGGCTGGCTGGACCACATCTCGTACGGTCTGCGCAGCGACAACCTGTTCGCCAACGCCCCGGCCCAGGTGAACTTCAAGGTCGCCGAACGCTGCCTCACCACGGCGACGTTCGACTGCGACCCGGCCAAGCTGAAGCCGGAGGTCGACTGGAACATCGCCAAGGAGTGGCCCGACACCCCCGGCGACCAGCTGTGCGCCGCGGGCGAAGAGTGTAAGGGGCGGTTCACCCCGACCTTCTTCACCCGCAAGCGGCTGACCGAGGTCAGCACCTTCGTGTGGAACGGCACCGCGCACAAGCCGGTCGACACCTGGGCCCTGACCCAGACCTTCCCGATGACCGGTGACGGCACGGACTACCCGCTGTGGCTCGCCGAGATCAAGCACTCCGGCAAGAACGGCGCACAGCTCGACCTGCCGCCGGTGAAGTTCCGCGGCAAGCAGCTCGACAACCGCGTGGACGGCCTGGGCGACGGCAAGCCCGCGTACCGCCGCTACCGGATCGAGGCGATCGACACCGAGACCGGCTCGACGATCCTGGCGCACTACAAGGACACCCAGTGCCGGGCCGCCGACCCGCGCGTGATGCCGGCCTCGCCGGAGACCAACACGCTGCGCTGCTTCCCGGTGGTCTCCGAGCTCCCGGATCCCAGCGATCCGGCGCACGAGAAGAAAATCTACTCCACCGACTGGTTCCACAAGCACGTCGTGGACTGGGTCCAGGAGGACGACCGCAACGGCAACTCGCCGTCGCGCCGCACCGAGTACGAGTTCCTCGGCAACCCTGCGTGGGCGTTCGACGACGAGACCGAGATGATGCGTCCGAAGACGCGCACCTGGTCCCAGTGGCGCGGCTACGAGCGGGTCCGGACCTTCATCGGCCAGGCCCCGGACAAGCGCTCCATGACGGAGACGCTGTTCTTCCGCGGCCTCGACGGTGACCGTCTCGCCCCTTCCGGCGGCACGCGGTCGGTCAGGGTCAAGGACTCCGAGGGCGTCGAGATGGCGGACCACCGCCTCTTCGCCGGCCAGACCCGCGAGGTCCTGGCGTACAACGGCGAGGGCGGCGCCCTGGAGGCGGCGACCACGTACACCCCGTGGCTGCACGGCCCCACCGCGACCCGCCTGCGCAAGGGCGAGACGGCCGCGGAGGACATCGAGCCGCAGCAGGCCTTCGTCCAGCAGACCACCGGGGTCAACTCCCGCATCCTGCTGTCGGACGGCCGCGGCTGGCGCCGTACGGCGATGAAGACGGAGTACGACAACCGCGGCTTCGCCCAGTCGGTGTCGAACCTCGGCGACGTCGCCGACCCGTCGGACGACAGCTGCACCCGCTACGAGTACGACGCGGACGAGACCCGCTGGATCATCGCCCGCCAGAAGCGGGTGGAGACGGTCGCCAAGGCCTGTGACGCCACCGGCGTGCAGCGCCCGGCGGACGTGACCTCGGACAAGCGGATGTCCTACGACGCGGCGGGCAACCTGAAGTCCACCGAGTCGCTGACCGGGTACTCCGGCACCACTGCGCTCTACCAGGTGGACGGCAGCGCGACCTTCGACGCCTACGGCCGCCCGAAGACCACCACCGATGTCTTCGGCAAGGTCACAAAGCTCGACTACACCCCGGCCTCCGGCCAGATCGTCACCAAGGTCGTCACCACCAACTCCGAGGGCCACACCCAGACCACGGAGACCGACCAGGGCCGCGGCTCGGTCCTCGCCAAGCAGGACACCAACGGCCGCCGTCAGGTGATGGAGTACGACTCCCTCGGCCGCCTGACGAAGGTCTGGTCCCCGTCCCGCAACCCGGCGAACAAGTCGCCGAACGGCATGTTCTCGTACGACGTCCGCACCGACGGTCCGGTCGTCATCACCAACAAGGCCCTGCTGGACGACGGCACCTACCGCACCAGCTACGACATCTACGACAGCAGCCTGCGGATCCGTCAGTCCCAGATGGAGGCGCTGGGCGGTGGCCGAGTCATCTCGGACACCTTCTACAACAGCCTGGGCCAGGTCTGGAAGAGCAACGGCGCGTACTACACGGCCGGTACGGCCTCAGGCGTCCAGTTCGCCCCGAAGGACAACGAGGTCCCGTCCTCGACGGTGACCGAGTACGACGGCTCCGGCCGCTCGACCGCCCAGATCTCGCGCAAGCTCGGCGAGGAGACCTCCCGGACGACGACGACGTACGGCGGCGACAACATCACCGTCGACCCCCCGAAGGGCGAGACCCCGACCCGGGCCTTCCTGGACGGCGCGGGCCGCAAGACGGAGCTGCGGTTCTTCCGCTCGGACTCGCCGACCGGCGCGTACGACAAGACGACGTACGCGTACAACCAGCGCGGCGCGCTGGAGTCGGTCGTCAACCAGGCGGGCGACAAGTGGGGCTTCGAGTACGACATCCGCGGTCGCAAGACCAAGCAGACGGACCCCGACAAGGGCGCGTCGACAACCACCTACGGCAAGGGCGACCGCGTCGAATCGGTCACCGACGCCCGGGGCAAGGTCACTGCTCCTGAGTACGACGCGCTCGGTCGGGTCATTGCGACCCACGAGGGCTCTGTGACGGGTCCGAAGCTGACCTCCACCACCTACGACACCCTGCCAGGTGCTGTCGGCTTGCCGGTGGCGTCGACGCGGTACGTGGACGGCAAGGCGTATACCCAGGAAGTCACGGGTTACGACGCTGAGTACCGGGCGACTGGATCCAAGATCACGATCCCGTCCACGGAAGGCGCACTCGCCGGAACGTACGAGTACACGACCGGCTACCGCCAGAACACCGGCCTGGTCGAGTGGATGGAGCAGCCGGCCGTGGCCGGCCTGCCCATCGAGCTCACCGAAATGCAGTACAACCACTTCGAGCTGCCCACGATGATGGGCATCGAGGGGAAGACGTTCGTCGACAAGGTCGACTACTCGCCGATGGGCGACGTACTGCGCACCTATACGGGCCCTGCCTTGTCGCAGGTCTACACGACGAACTACTTCGACGAGCAGACGCGGCGTCTCACCCGGACCGTCAACAGCCGGGAGAAGTCGCCGGGCGCGATCAACGACACGACGTTCAAGTACGACGACGTCGGCAACATTCTCAAGATCACCGACAAGGAGGGCTCGACCGCCACTGCCGACGTGCAGTGCTTCGCGTACGACTACCTGCGCCGGATGAACGAGGCCTGGACGGCGACGGACGACTGCGCGGCCCAGCCGAACGCGTCCGGCCCTGGTGCCAAGCCTCAGGTCGGCGGCCCGAACCCGTACTGGAGCTCGTACAGCTTCGACGCGGCCGGCAACCGCACGAAGGACGTCCAGCACTCCCCGACCGGTGACCTCACCAAGGACGTCACCCGCACCTACACCTATGGCACTCCGGGACAGGCCGCCGCCAACAGCCTGAAGAAGGTCGACACCACCGGACCCGGCGGTTCGCGCACCGAGTCGTACACCTACGACGCGGCGGGCAACACCAAGACCCGCACCGTCCAGGGCGACACCCAGACCCTGGACTGGAACAGCACGGGCCAGCTGGAAAAGGTCACCAAGGGGACCGAGTCCACCGCCTTCGTCTACGACGCAGGCGGCAACCGTCTGATCAAGCGCGACATGACCGGCACCACGCTCTACCTGCCGGGCACCGAGGTCAAGCTGACGGCGGCGGGCAAGCTGGAGGGCACGCGCTACTACGCCCATCCGGCTGGCCCGACGATGGTCAAGACGGCCAAGGACGGCGTGACCTCCACGTCGTACCTGATGAGCGACCAGAACGGCACGGCGACCACCGCGGTGGACGCCACGACCTCGGCGGTCACCCGCCGGAAGTTCACCCCGTACGGTGAGGTCCGCGGCGCGGTCCCATCCGTGTGGCCGGGCAAGAAGGGCTTCGTCGGCGGAGAGGTCGACGAGTCCATCGGAACGGTCCATCTGGGCGCTCGTGAATACGACCCGGCTACTGGCCGATTCCTGTCGGTCGACCCCATCGTCGACTACAGCGAGCCCAAGCAGCAGAACCCGTACGCCTACGCGAACAACTCGCCGGTGACGTTCAGCGACCCGAGTGGTCTGTCGATCGCGCCTCCCACGATGCCGATCAAGGACTTCTCGGACGCCGAGGCGGCCTGGGCCAACATGATCCAGGGCAAGAGCGCCCTGGACATCGCGCTCGAAGTCGCGATGGGCATCCTGAAGGACGTCTCGGGCTTCAACGACATCCGTGACTGCCTCGGCGGTGACTGGGGTGCCTGCGCCGGCCTCGCCCTGGATGCGGCACTGCCCTTCGCGGGCCGCGCCAAGCGGATCATCAAGGCGCTGGACCGGGCCTGGGAGGCCTTCAACAGCTGGTCCCAGAAGCTCTCCCTGGCCCGTGACATCCTCCGCAGAGTCGAGCGCTACCAGCAGGCGATGGCGAAGTACGCCGAGGACCTGGCCGAGTGGAAACGACAGATAGAGGAAGCCGCAGAACGAGCGAGAAAGCTGGAGGAGGAAGCCGCGGCGGCGAGAAGGGCCGCCCAAGAGGCAGCAGCCGCAGCCGCCAAGAAGGCCGACGAGGCGAAGGCAACGGCGGCCAAGCAGGGCAAGTCGTCGGCGACGAAGTCCAAGAAGGCCGACGGCGACGGCAAGGCATCGAAGTCCTCGGAGACGAAGAAGGGCGACGCCCCGAAGAAGTCGAACGGCAAGGACTCCGACGGCGGCGGCGACATGAAGGCCCCCGATGGCTGCAACACCAACAGTTTTGTCCCGGGCACGAAGGTCCTCATGGCCGACGGGTCTTCTAAGCCGATCGAGAACGTTGAGCTTGGCGATACGGTTCTGGCCACCAACGCGGAGTCAGGTACCAGTTCGGCGCAGCCGGTTGTCGGTCAGATCATCGGCGAGGGTCAGAAGAACCTCGTCCAGATCACGATCGACACCGATGGCGACAAGGGCAACGCCACCGAGTCTGTCACCGCGACCGACGGCCACCCGTTCTGGGCCCCGGTTCTGGACAAGTGGCTGAGGGCGACCGACCTCACGGCCGGCCAGTGGCTCCAGACGTCCTCCGGCACCTGGGTTCAGGTCAGTGAGGTCAAGCGCTGGACCCAGCAGAAGCAGGTCCGCAACCTCACCGTTGCAAGCGAGCACACGTACTATGTGCTGGCGGGGACCACACCGTTGCTTGCCCATAATTGCGGGAAATGGACAGGCAAGGGCGAGCACCCTCTCGAGGACAAGGTGGCCAATGCCATCGAAGACGCCCACCCGGATATCGTGAAGGGTATGGGGCGGAAGACGCTTCGCGAGGATGGATCGACCTGGTCAGATCACGATATTTTCGGAGACGACTTTGTCATCGAGGTGGCCAGCGGAAAGGGAACCGGAAAGACCGCGCAAATCCGGGATCGCGTCATACCTACAGCCGGTGGGGCCCGTGTCGCGGTTTACGGCCCAAAGATGGGCGGCAACGTCGCAAAGGGGATTGAAGCGCTAGGCGTACCTGTCTTCAGGAGGATGGAAGACGTGGTCGCCTGGGCCGCTGGCGGATAGCCATCACTGCGCGCCGGTCGATGAGAACGTACCTTCGACCGGCGCGTAGCCGTTCCAGGGGAGTCTTAGGCGATGGAGACGCTTGTAATTGTTGTCGCCGCAGAAGGCTGGGACCTTCAAGCGGTTGCGCACACACTGAGAACCTCCCATCAGGTGTTCTTGACGGAGGGTAGATACCTAGAAGTTTCGCAAGCGACCTCGAGCGCTTACGTGTGCGTTATGGATCCCTGGGAGGAGGGCCTTTTCGAGGATTGGCCCGAGGAACTGATCCCCAAGGGGCATTTCGCAGCCTTTTCGATTGACTATCGAAATCCTGCGCTAATGGAGTCAATTGTTAGAGAAATTTCCGCCAAGGCTAACGTTGCCGTTGATACAAATTTTGGCGACGTGATGTCTGGCGGTGCATTTGTTGCCCGAGTTGACCGCAGTGAGCCTCGATGGGAATGGTGGCATTGGCCGCGCGATCTCAACGATTCCTCCAGCTAAGTCCGGCGACAATCAAGTCTCAAGGACGACCTCCTGGAGCGATTCCGTCAAGACCCGTCATGGGACTGGCTATCCGCAGTGGCAGAATGGCTCCACGGTCAATTCCTGGGCCATTTCAATAGCGCGACACTTGGGCCCCTCCGGCAGAACCGGAGGGGCCCAAGTGTTTGAATACCGCCCCTCACCGGCGCCGCATGTCCGCCACCCTCGCCCGCTCCCGCTCCCCCGGGTCCGACAGGGGTGAGGCGCTGCGGAGCTGGGCCGTCGGGCCGCCGCGCCGCTGGACCGGCAGCGGGGAGTCGCGGCGCGGGCGGCGGCCCGCCATGCCGTCGCCGCCGACGGCCACACCGCCACCGGCCACGGTGATCTGGACGCCCTGGTCGGCCAGCGCCTGGAGCTCCGTGGCCGCGCGGTCGTCGTGCGGCGGGGGCTCGTCCGTCACCAGGCGGGTCATCACGTCCGTCGGCACCGTCTGGAACATGGTGTCCGTGCCGAGCTTCGTGTGGTCGGCCAGGACGACCACCTCGGCCGCCGCCTGGACCAGCGCCCGGTCGACGCTCGCGGAGAGCATGTTGGACGTGGACAGCCCGCGCTCGGCGGTCAGGCCGCTGCCGGAGAGGAAGGCGCGGGAGACCCGGAGCCCCTGGAGGGACTGCTCGGCACCGCTGCCGACGAGGGCGTAGTTGGACCCCCGCAGGGTGCCGCCGGTCATCACCACCTCCACGCGGTTGGCGTGCGCCAGCGCCTGGGCGACCAGCAGCGAGTTGGTGACGACGGTCAGTCCGGGCACCCGGGCGAGCCGGCGCGCCAGCTCCTGGGTCGTGGTACCCGCGCCGACGACGACGGCTTCGCCCTCTTCGACGAGGGAGGCCGCGACATCGGCGATGGCGGTCTTCTCCGCCGTCGCGAGATGGGACTTTTGCGGAAAGCCGGACTCCCGCGTGAAACCGCCCGGCAAGACCGCACCGCCGTGCCGGCGGTCGAGGAGTCCTTCTGCCTCCAGCGCCCGCACGTCCCGCCGTACGGTCACTTCGGAGGTCTGGACGACGCGGGCGAGCTCCCGGAGCGATACCGCTCCGTTGGCCCGCACCATTTCGAGGATCAATTGGCGACGTTCTGCAGCGAACACGAAACTGACAGTAACCCGGGCGACCGTCTGCTTTCAGCTCCTTGCACCGAAATACCGAAGTTGTCCGTACGGCGGGGCGACTAGTGGTATACGCGGTCGGACGGCTGTGTGAACGACCGGCCACGGGACGGCGCCCCGCCCCAAACTCCTTACGGCACGCGGCGGTTACGCCTCTCCGGCGGCCTTCCGCGTGTGCAGCTGCCGCGCCACCTCGGCGATCGAACCCGACAGCGAGGGGTACACGGTGAACGCTTTTGCGATCTGCTCGACCGTCAGGTTGTTGTCGACCGCGATCGAGATCGGGTGGATCAGCTCGCTCGCGCGCGGGGAGACGACCACACCGCCGACGACGATGCCGGTGCCCGGGCGGCAGAACATCTTCACGAAGCCGTCCCGGATGCCCTGCATCTTGGCGCGCGGGTTGCGCAGCAGCGGGAGCTTCACCACGCGGGCATCGATCTTGCCGGAGTCCACGTCGGCCTGGGTGTAGCCGACGGTGGCGATCTCGGGGTCGGTGAAGACGTTCGAGGACACCGTCTTCAGGTTCAGCGGGGCCACCGCGTCGCCGAGGAAGTGGTACATCGCGATGCGGCCCTGCATGGCGGCCACCGAGGCCAGCGCGAACACGCCGGTCACGTCGCCGGCCGCGTACACGCCGGGCGCGGACGTACGGGAGACCTTGTCGGTCCAGATGTGGCCGGAATCCTTGAGCCGGACCCCGGACTCCTCCAGGTTCATGTCCTTGGTGTTCGGGATCGCGCCGACCGCCATCAGGCAGTGCGTGCCGGTCAGCACGCGGCCGTCGGAGAGGGTGACCTCCACCCGGTCGCCGACGCGCTTGGCGGACTCGGCGCGGGAGCGGCCCACGACGTTCATCCCGCGGCGCCGGAACACGTCCTCCAGGACGGCGGCCGCGTCGGGGTCCTCGCCCGGCAGCACGCGGTCGCGGGAGGAGACCAGCGTCACCCGGGAGCCGAGGGCCTGGTACGCGCCGGCGAACTCGGCGCCGGTCACGCCGGAGCCGACCACGATGAGCTCCTCGGGGAGCTCGTCCAGGTCGTAGACCTGGGTCCAGTTCAGGATCCGCTCACCGTCGGGCATGGCGTCCGGGATCTCGCGGGGGGTGCCGCCGGTCGCGATCAGCACGGCGTCCGCGGTCAGGATCGTCTCGGAGCCGTCGGCGGCCGTGACGATGACGTCCCGGGTGCCGTCGATGCCCTGCGGGCCTCCGAGCTTGCCGCGGCCCCGTACGACACGGGCGCCGGCCCGGGTCACGGAAGCCGTGATGTCGTGCGACTGGGCGAGGGCGAGGCGCTTGACGCGCCGGTTCACCTTGCCGAGGTCCACGCCGACGACGCGCGCGGCCTGCTCCAGGGGCGGGGTGTCGTCCGCGACGACGATGCCGAGCTCCTCGTACGACGAGTCGAAGGTCGTCATGACCTCGGCGGTCGCGATGAGCGTCTTGGACGGTACGCAGTCGGTCAGGACCGAGGCCCCGCCCAGACCGTCGCAGTCGACGACGGTCACCTCCGCGCCGAGCTGGGCCCCCACCAGGGCCGCCTCGTACCCGCCGGGTCCGCCGCCGATGATCACGATCCGGGTCACGAAAACTCCGCCTCACGTCTACCCGGCCGGCTGCCGCCCCGGCCGGTGTTCCGGGGGGTCTCCCCGGGGGATGCATTCCGTGCTCCATTGTCCCGCACGCTTCAAGGTGCTTCGCGCCCGGTCCCTCCATCCGGGCACCGGCCGGGCACACCGCCATCGCCACCCCTCCCGTACCCTCGGACTCATGTCGCTCTACGCCGCGTACGCCGGCAACCTCGACCCGCGGCTGATGACGCGCCGTGCTCCCCATTCGCCGCTGCGCGGAACGGGCTGGATCAACGACTGGCGGCTGACCTTCGGCGGCGAGCAGATGGGCTGGGAGGGCGCACTCGCCACGATCGTCGAAGCCCCCCGCCACCAGGTCTTCGTCGCCCTGTACGACATCGCGCCGCTGGACGAGGACTCGATGGACCGCTGGGAGGGCGTCGGGCTCGACATCTACCGCCGGATGCGGGTCCGCGTGCACACGCTGGACGGCGAGGAGGCGGCCTGGGTGTACGTCCTCAACGGCTACGAGGGCGGGCTGCCCTCGGCGCGCTACCTGGGCGAGATCGCCGACGCGGCCGAGTCCGCGGGTGCCCCGCACGACTATGTGATGGAACTCCGCAAGCGGCCCTGCTGAGCGCCGCCCGGCCCGGCCGCGGGCCCCTGCCCCATAGCCGGCCCGGCCCCGCCCCGGCCCCGCCCCGGCCCCGGCCCGCGGCACCCGTGGGGACGATTCGGCGGAAACGACAAGGCAACGATCCGAACACCGTGACCCGTGCCATCTACGCGCGTAGGCAATGAGCGGCTACGCTCTTCCGCGTGAACGCATCTGTTACCGACCCCTTCGCCGACGCCACCGCCGCAGCCGCCCGCCTGCGTGAGCTGACCGGCGCCGAAACCCACGATGTCGCCCTCGTCATGGGCTCCGGCTGGGCCCCCGCCGCAGAGGCGCTCGGCGCCCCCGAGGCCGAGTTCCCGGTCACCGAGCTGCCCGGCTTCCCGCCGCCCGCCGTCGAGGGCCACGGCGGCAAGATCCGCTCGTACAAGATCGGCGACAAGCGCGCGCTGCTCTTCCTCGGCCGGACCCACTACTACGAGGGCCGCGGCGTCGCCGCCGTCGCCCACGGCGTGCGCACCGCCGTCGCCGCCGGCTGCAAGACCGTGGTCCTCACCAACGGCTGCGGCGGCCTGCGCGAGGGCATGAAGCCCGGCCAGCCGGTGCTGATCAGCGACCACCTCAACCTGACGGCCACCTCGCCGATCGTCGGCGCGAACTTCGTGGACCTCACCGACCTCTACTCGCCGCGCCTGCGCGCGCTGTGCAAGGAGATCGACGAGACCCTCGAAGAGGGCGTCTACGTGCAGTTCCCCGGCCCGCACTACGAGACCCCGGCCGAGATCAACATGATCCGCGTCATGGGCGCCGACCTGGTCGGCATGTCCACCGTGCTGGAGGCCATCGCCGCCCGCGAGGCCGGCGCCGAGGTGCTGGGCATCTCCCTGGTCACCAACCTGGCGGCGGGCATCTCCGGCGAGCCGCTGAACCACGAAGAGGTGCTCCAGGCCGGCCGTGACTCGGCCGCGCGCATGGGCACGCTGCTGACCCAGGTCCTCGCCCGCATCTGAGTGACCGTACGAGAGGCCCCAGAGGTACGAGAGGTAAGGCGGAAGCAGTGCAGGAACAGGACGACCTGATCACCCGGGCCCAGGCCTGGCTGGCGGAGGACCCCGACCCGGAGACGGCGGACGAGCTCGCCGAGCTCATCGAGGCTGGCGACACGGCGGACCTCGCGGACCGCTTCTCCGGCACCCTCCAGTTCGGCACCGCCGGACTGCGCGGCGAGCTGGGCGCGGGCCCGATGCGGATGAACCGTGCCGTGGTCATCCGGGCCGCGGCGGGCCTGGCGGCGTACCTGAAGGCCCAGGGCCACACCGGCGGCCTGGTCGTCGTCGGTTACGACGCGCGCTACAAGTCCGCGGACTTCGCCCGCGACACCGCGGCCGTGATGACCGGCGCCGGGCTGCGCGCGGCCGTCCTGCCCCGTCCGCTGCCGACGCCCGTCCTCGCGTACGCCATAAGGCACCTGGGTGCCGTCGCCGGCGTCGAGGTGACCGCGAGCCACAATCCGCCCCGGGACAACGGCTACAAGGTCTACCTCGGCGACGGCTCGCAGATCGTCTCCCCGGCGGACACCGAGATCGCGGCGCAGATCGCGGCGATCGGAGCGCTGTCGGACGTGCCCCGCCCGGCGGACGGCTGGCTGCAGCTCGACGAGGAGGTCCTGGAGGCCTACCTGACCCGCACGGACTCCGTCCTGACCCCGGGGTCCCCCCGGGGCGTGCGGACCGTCTACACGGCCATGCACGGCGTCGGCAAGGACGTCGTGATGGCGGCCTTCGCCCGGCACGGCTTCCCGGAGCCGGTCCTGGTGGCCGAGCAGGCCGAGCCGGACCCGGCCTTCCCGACGGTGGCCTTCCCCAACCCGGAGGAGCCGGGCGCGATGGACCTGGCCTTCGCCAAGGCGGCGGAGACCGGCCCGGACATCGTGATCGCCAACGACCCGGACGCGGACCGCTGCGCGGTGGCCGTCCCGGACGATTCCGCCGCCTCCGGCTGGCGGATGCTGCGCGGTGACGAGGTCGGCGCGCTGCTGGCGGCCCATCTGGTCCACAAGGGTGCGCGCGGGGTCTTCGCGGAGTCCATCGTCTCCTCCTCCCTCCTGGGCCGGATCGCGGAGGCGGCGGGCGTCGGCTACGAGGAGACCCTCACGGGCTTCAAGTGGATCGCCCGCGTCGAGGGCCTGCGCTACGGCTACGAGGAGGCGCTCGGCTACTGCGTGGATCCCGAGGGCGTCCGCGACAAGGACGGCGTCACCGCCGCCCTGCTGGTGGCGGAGCTGGCCTCGGAACTCAAGGAGCAGGGCCGTACCCTGACCGACCTGCTGGACGACCTGGCGATGGCCCACGGCCTGCACGCCACCGACCAGCTGTCGGTCCGCGTCTCGGACCTGTCCGTCATCGCCTCGGCGATGGCCGCGCTCCGCGCCGAGCCCCCGGCCTCACTCGCGGGGCTGCGCGTCGTCTCGGCGGAGGACCTGAACCGGGGCACGGAGTCCCTGCCGCCGACGGACGGCCTGCGCTACTACCTGGACGGCGCCTACAAGGCCCGGGTGATCGTGCGCCCGTCGGGCACGGAGCCGAAGCTGAAGTGCTACCTGGAGGTCGTGGTCCCGGTGCCCGAAGCCTCCGACCTGGGCCCGGCCCGCGTCCGCGGCCAGGAAATCCTGGACGCGATCAAGAAGGACCTGGCCGCGGCCGCGGGCATCTGATCCCTGTCCGCGGGCCCCTCCCGGCGGTAGCCGGGGGGAGACTCCGTCCGTAGTCGGCCTCCTGAGCTGCCGCTCGGGGGGCCGTCGGCGTCCGGGGCCGCCGCGCGGGGCACCCGTACACCCCGCCCTTGCGAAACCGGGCTCCGCCCGGGCCTCGCGCCTCGAACGCGCCGGGCTACCGCTGGAAGGTGCCCCCCGGCGGGGCCGGGGTGTGCCGGCGGGGCGGCTTTGCCCCGCGGGCGATCCGGCTGCACCGGGCGGCACCCCCGATCGCAGCCGGGCCGAATCCAGCCTCGCCGGCGATCGAGCTGTGGGGGTTTCCGGGCGGAGTCCGGGGCACGGTCCGGGGCGAAGCCCCGGGACACCGGCGGGCGCCCGACGGTGGCGGGCCGTCAGCGGGCCGGGGCCGCCGGGGAATCGCTCGGGCGGACGACGTCGCCGAGGGTCGGGATCGACTCCGGGCGGGAGCGGACCGCGTCCGTGCACTCCCACTTCCGCGGCGGATCGGCGTCCGGGCCGCCCAGGACCACCGGTCCCGGGCCCGCCGACACGGCTTCGCTGCCCGCCAGCGTGCACACGATCTGCGACAGCGCCACCGGCGGCAGGTCCTCCGGCTTGCGGCTCAGCCGCACCGTGCCCGCCGGGTCGCCGGTCCTCGGCGCGACCGCCGTCAGTCCCGAGGGGACCCCGGACGTGAAGCCGGCATCCCGCTCCTCGCCGCTCGGCGTCCGCTCCAGCGCCTCCAGCAGCGCCTGCGCGACGAGCGCCACGGGATCCTTCAGCACCCTCTTCTCCGGTATCGGGACGACCCGCTCCACGCCCACCAGCTGCGATCCGCAGACCAGTTCCACCGTGGCCCGGAAGCCCTGCACCCCGCTCTGACCGCCCGGCTGCGCCGGTGTTTCGCACGACACCCGCGAGGGCGCCGGGCCCACGTCCACCGGCACGGTCGTCGCCCTGATCCCGCACCCCGAGACGGCGAGCAGCACCATCGCCACCGGCAGGGCCCTACGCGTCCTGGTCACCCGCGATCACCTTCCCCACGTCCATCGGCAGCCGCAGGGTGAACAGCGCCCCGGCCCCGGCCACGTTGGCGGCGGTGATGTCACCGCCGTGGATGTGCGCGTTCTCCATCGCGATCGACAGGCCCAGCCCGCTCCCGTCCGACTTCGGCCGCGACGCGCTCGCCTTGTAGAAGCGGTCGAAGACGTGCGGCAGGACGTCCTCGGGGATGCCCGGCCCGTTGTCCTGGACCGCGATCACCAGCCACTCGTCCTCCACGACCACCGACACCCGCACCGGCGAGCCGCCGTGCTTGAGGGCGTTGCCGATCAGGTTGGCGAGGATGACGTCGAGGCGGCGCGGGTCGAGCCGCGCCACGATGCCCCGCTCGGCGTCGAGTTCGACCGCGTCCAGCCAGGCCCGCGCGTCGATGCAGGCCGTGACCTGGTCGGCGACGTCCACGTCGTCCAGCACCAGCCGGGCCGTCCCCGCGTCGAAGCGGGTGACCTCCATCAGGTTCTCCACCAGGTCGTTCAGGCGCCGCGTCTCGCTGACGACCAGCGCCACCGCCGGTGCGATCATCGGGTCGAGGTCGTCGACCTCCTCCTCCAGCACCTCGGCGACCGCCGTCAACGCCGTCAGCGGCGTGCGCAGTTCGTGCGACATGTCCGCGACGAAGCGCCGGCTCGACTCCTCCCGCGCGCTCATGTCGGCGACCTTCTTCTCCAGCGCCTCCGCCGTCTTGTTGAAGGTGTGCGACAGGTCCGCGAGTTCGTCCGTCCCCGACACGTCCAGCCGGTGGTCCAGCTCGCCCTCGCCGAGCCGCCGCGCCGCGTCGCCGAGCCGCTGCACGGGCTTGAGCACCGTACGGGCCGCGGCCTGCGCCAGCAGCGCCGAGCCCAGCAGCGCCAGACCCGTCGCGATCGTCAGCGACCAGGCCAGGGCGTTCAGGTCGTCGCGCTCCTGCGCGAGCGACTTGTACATGTAGCCGGTCGGGCCGCCGCCCACGATCCGGGTGCCGCCGACGAGGTACGGATTGCCGTTCGGCTTCGTGCGCTGCCAGTACACGTGGTATTCGGCGTCGTTCGCCGCCGTCGTCTTCTGCCGGTCGTTGACCGCGTTCTGCAGGGACTTCGGTACGTCGCCCAGCCCGAAGGTGTCGGGCCCCGCGGCCCCGGACACCTGGCGGTGGTCCCCCAGCTCCTGCACCAGCAGCACGCTGTACCCGGGGCTGCTGCCCGCCATCAGCTCGGCGGTGCGCTGCATCTCCTCCGGGGTCGGGTCGGCGGGCAGTGCCGCGGCCCGGTTCTGCATCTCCTGCCGGAAGTCGCCGAGTGCGGCCTCCTGGACGCGGGTGAGCACGGCCTCCCGGTTGAGCCAGTACGCGATCCCGGACGCGGAGACCGCGGCCGTGAGCGCGACCAGCGCGAACACCACGAGGAGCCGCAGCCGCAGGCTGGTCCAGCGCCGGCCCGCGAACAGGGGTCTGATCACTGCGGGGAGTCCAGCCGGTAGCCGACGCCCCGGACGGTACGGATCAGGGTCGGGGAGGAGGGCACTTCCTCGACCTTGGCGCGCAGCCGCTGCACGCAGGCGTCGACGAGCCGCGAGTCGCCCAGGTAGTCGTGCTCCCAGACGAGCCGGAGCAACTGCTGGCGGGAGAGCGCCTGTCCGGGACGGCGGCTCAGCTCCAGCAGCAGCCGCAGCTCGGTCGGGGTGAGCTGGAGGTCCTCGCCGTTCTTCGTCACCGTCATGGCGGCGCGGTCGATGACGAGGGAGCCGAAGCTCGCGGAGTCGCTGGACTCCCGCTCGCCGCGGCGCAGCACGGCGCGGATGCGGGCGTCGAGGACCCGCCCCTGCACGGGCTTGACCACGTAGTCGTCGGCCCCGGACTCCAAGCCCACGACCACGTCGATGTCGTCACTGCGCGCGGTGAGCAGGATGATCGGCAGCTGGTCGGTGCGCCGGATGCGCCGGCACACCTCGAAACCGTCGATCCCGGGCAGCATCACGTCCAGCACGATCAGATCCGGCCGCTGCTCGCGCAGCAGCTTCAGGCCGTCCTCGCCCGTCGCCGCGGTGGCCACACGGTGGCCCTGGCGAGACAGCGAGAGTTCGAGGGCCGTGCGGATGGCGTCGTCGTCCTCGATCAGCAACAGGAAAGGCACGGGCTCATTCTGTCCCATCGACCGACGGGAGTTCGACCGTCCGGGGTAGGGATCTCGTCGCGCCGTCGTCCTCGCCCTCGCCGCGTCCGCGTCGCGCCCCCGCCGCCGGCACGCCGAAATCGCTGTGACAGGGCTGTGACAGTCGACGGACACCCCGGTTAAGTCAGCCGGGCAGTCTTCTTATCAGCAACCGAACACGACGGACCCAAGCAGACTCCACGACGGGGGGCGCGAGATGAACACGCTGCACAGCACCACCACCAGCGCGGTTGTCACGCGGCTGCACGATGTGAACCGCCGGGTGGGTGTCCGTACGGTTGCGGTCACCCGTCCCCGGCCGGGACATGTCGTAGCCATTGACGCACACCAGTACCGGGCGGTTCCCGCACAGGGCACTCCGTCCTCCACGTCCGAGGCCGAGTTCACGGCGTACGTCCAGGAGCGCCGGGCCGCGCTGTACGCGACGGCCTTCCACCTCACCGGCGACCGCCACGAGGCCGAGGACCTGCTGCAGAGCGCGCTGTTCTCCACGTACCGCGCCTGGGACCGGATCAGCGACAAGGCGGCCGTGGGCGGCTACCTGCGCCGCACGATGACGAACCTGCACATCAGCGCGTGGCGCCGGCGGAAGCTGAACGAGTACCCGACGGAGGAACTGCCGGAGACGGCCTCGGACACGGACGCGATGGGTGGTACGGAGCTCCGCGCGGTGCTGTGGCAGGCGCTGGCCCGGATCCCGGAGCCGCAGCGCACGATGCTGGTGCTGCGGTACTACGAGGGCCGCACGGACCCGGAGATCGCGGAGATCCTCGGGATCAGCGTCGGCACCGTGAAGTCGAGCATCTGGCGGTCGCTGCGGCGCATGCGGGACGACGAGGCGCTGAGCTTCGGCCGCGACGAGGCGGAGTCCTTCGGGGAACTCGTCGCGTAAGGCGGCACCGACAAGAGCCATCGGGCCGGGGGGCCCGTCCTGCGGGGGTGGGACGGGGCCACGGGGGGGAAGAGGCGGGATCATGCGGCCGGGGGTCCGCGTGGTCCCGCCTTTTCGCGTGCGCGGCGCGGGTTCGCCGCGGGCCGGCGGGCGCGGAGAGCCCAGCCACATCCAGCCCCGCCGGGGCCTGAGGCGCGGGGTCCGCGTGGTCCCGCCTTTTCGCGTGCGCGGCGCGCCCGGGTGCCGGTCCCGGCCGGTACCGTCCGCCCGGCGCGGATTCGCTGCGGCCCCGCGGGAGCCGAATCCACCGGGCGAAGAGCCAGCCACGTCCCGCCCCGCCGGCGCGGTTCGCTGCGGCCCCGCGGGAGCCGAATCCACCGGGCGAAGAGCCCAGCCACATCCAGCCCCGCCGGCGTTTGAGGCGCGGGGTCCGGGGCGGCGCCCCAGGTCTTTGAGCCGGGCCGGGCGGGCGGAACCGGCACGGAACCGCCGGCTATGCCGGAGCGGCGGCGCGGTGGCGGCCCGCCGCGGCGGCGGCCAGGCGCCCGAGGGCCTCGTCGCGGCCACAGGCGTGCGCGCCGAGCGCGATGTGCCGGGCCACGATGCCCCGCTCGGCGCGCATCAGCCGGTAGCCCCTGCGCAGCAGGAAGGGAACGGACTTGCGCCCCTCCCGCAGGTCACGGGCGAGGCGCCGCCTGAAGGTCGTCGAGGGCCGCCCCCGCAGGCAGATCGCGTCGGCCAGCAGCCCCAGCTCCTGGCAGCGCGCCGCTATGTCGGCCGCGAAGATCCCCTCCGCGATGAACAGCGGGGTCCGCGGCGACCGCGAGACGTCCAGGGTCTCGGTCCCGGTCCGCGAGGACGTGGCGATGTCGTACACCGGCACCTCCGTCCGCCCCGCCGCGCACAGTTCCGCGATCGCGGTGACGGCCGCCTCCGCGTCCCAGGACGCCGGGGAGTCCCAGTCGATGTCCGAGCTGCCTTCGACCAGCGGGAGGGTGGGGTCGCCGGCCTCCTTGTAGAAGTCGTCGAGGCGCAGCACGGGCAGCCCGGACCGGGCGGCGAGTACGGATTTTCCGGAGCCCGACGGACCGGTCAGCAGGACGACGCGGGTCGGTGAAGGAGAAGAACAGCTCACGGGACACCAGTCTGAACCATTCCCCCGGGTAGGGGATCCTCCCGGTGCCCGGTTGGTATCCAGGATCACACCTCAACTACGCTGCGTGCGCACGCGACTACGACCACAGGCGGGAATCCCATGGCACGTCACGCAGCCCCTTCCGCAACGCACCGGCTCCGCACCGCAGGGCTGACGGCCTCGATGGCCGGCGCGGCCCTGGTGATGGCCGTCGGCGGTGCGCAGGCCGGTGAACTCGATGTCCCGGCGGCGCTCGCCGGGGTCACCGATCCGATCTCGAACCTCAAGGTGAATCCCCTCGCCCACACGGGCGTGGACCCGCTGGACAACGGCGTCGCCACGAAGGTCGCGGACTTCCCGGCGGTCGGTACGGGCACGGTCACCGGCGTCCTGACGCAGGGGCCCTCCGTCGGCGAGCTGCCCACGGCCGCCGTCACCTCGCTGCTGGGGCCGGTGCTCCCCAAGGCGTAGGCGGGCACGGGAAGGCCCCGGCGGTGCGGAACACTGCCGGGGCCGGTCGCGCCGGGGCGGGCCTAGTACGAGGAACCGCCCGCGCCCAGCGACCCGGTGGGGTGCCAGACGGTCTTGGTCTCCAGGAACGCCGTCATGCGGTGCGTCCCCGGGTCCGCGCTCCAGTCGTCCACAGGCTGTGGACGCAGGACGCGCTTGAGGTTGTCGGCCGCCGCGATCTCCAGCTCCTTGGCCAGCGCGACGTCCGCGCCCGCCAGGTCGATCGCGTTGACGTCCTGGTGGGACGCCAGGTGCGGGCCCATCTCGGCGGCCTTGCCGGACAGGATGTTGACCACTCCGCCGGGCAGGTCGGAGGTGGCGAGCACCTCGCCGAGGGAGAGCGCCGGGAGCGGCGCCTTCTCGGAGGCGATCACGACGGCCGTGTTGCCGGTGGCGATGACCGGGGCGAGCACCGAGATCAGACCCAGGAAGGACGAGTCCTGCGGTGCGACGACCGTGACGACACCGGTCGGCTCGGGGGTGGAGAGGTTGAAGAACGGGCCCGCGACCGGGTTGGCCCCGCCGACGATCTGGCCGATCTTGTCGGTCCAGCCCGCGTACCAGACCCAGCGGTCGACGGCCGCGTCCACGACGGCCGCGGCCTTCGACTTGGACAGGCCCTCGGCCTCGCCGACCTCGCGGACGAACTGGTCCCGGCGGCCCTCCAGCATCTCGGCGATGCGGTAGAGGATCTGGCCGCGGTTGTACGCGGTCGCGCCCGACCAGCCGCCGAAGGCCTTGCGCGCGGCGACGACCGCGTCACGCGCGTCCTTGCGGGAGGACAGGGGGGCGTTGGCCAGCCACTTGCCCTTGGAGTCGGTCACCTCGTACACCCGGCCGCTCTCGGAACGGGGGAACTTGCCCCCGACGTACAGCTTGTAGGTCTTGAAGACGCTCAGCCGCGTCACAGAAGACTCAGACATCGAGGTAGCCCTCCAGGCCGTGGCGACCGCCCTCGCGGCCGAAGCCCGACTCCTTGTAGCCGCCGAAGGGCGAGGTCGGGTCGAACTTGTTGAACGTGTTGGCCCAGACGACGCCGGCCCGGAGCTTGTTCGCGACCGCCAGGATGCGGCTGCCCTTCTCCGTCCAGATGCCGGCGGACAGGCCGTACTGGCTGTTGTTGGCCTTGGCGACGGCCTCGTCCGGCGTACGGAAGGTCAGCACGGACAGCACCGGGCCGAAGATCTCGTCGCGGGCGACGGTGTGCGCCTGGGTGACGTTCGTGAAGAGCGTCGGGGCGAACCAGTAGCCGGAGGACGGCAGCTCGCAGGCCGGGGACCAGCGCTCGGCGCCCTCGGCCTCGCCGGTCTCGGCGAGCGCCGTGATCCGGGCGAGCTGCTCGGCGGAGTTGATCGCGCCGATGTCGGTGTTCTTGTCGAGCGGGTCGCCCAGGCGCAGGGTGCTCAGGCGGCGCTTGAGGGAGTGCAGCAGCTCGTCGTGGATCGACTCCTGGACCAGCAGGCGCGAGCCCGCGCAGCAGACCTGGCCCTGGTTGAAGAAGATCCCGTTGACGATGCCCTCGACGGCCTGGTCGATGGGGGCGTCGTCGAACACGATGTTGGCGCCCTTGCCGCCCAGCTCCAGGGTGACCTTCTTGTCGGTGCCGGCGACCTGGCGGGCGATGGCCTTGCCGACCGCGGTGGAGCCGGTGAAGGCGACCTTGTTGACGTCCGGGTGCTCGACCAGGGCCGCGCCCGCGTCGCCGTAGCCCGTGAGGATGTTGACGACGCCCTTGGGCAGGCCCGCCTGGCGGCAGATGTCCGCGAAGAACAGCGCCGACAGGGGCGTGGTCTCGGCGGGCTTGAGGACGACCGTGTTACCGGTGGCGAGCGCCGGGGCGATCTTCCACGCGAGCATCAGCAGCGGGAAGTTCCACGGGATGACCTGGCCGGCCACGCCGAGCGGGCGCGGGTTCGCGCCGTAGCCCGCGTGGTCGAGCTTGTCGGCCCAGCCCGCGTAGTAGAAGAAGTGCGCGGCGACGAGCGGGAGGTCCGCGTCGCGGGTCTCCTTGATCGGCTTGCCGTTGTCCAGGGTCTCCAGGACGGCCAGCTCGCGGCTGCGCTCCTGGATGATCCGGGCGATGCGGAAGAGGTACTTGGCGCGCTCGGAGCCGGGCAGCGCGGACCACTTCTCGAAGGCCTTGCGGGCGGCCTTGACGGCGCGGTCCACGTCGGCGGCGCCCGCCTGGGCGACCTCGGCCAGGACTTCCTCGGACGACGGGGAGACGGTCTTGAAGACCTTGCCGTCGGCGGCGTCGGTGAACTCTCCGTCGATGAAGAGGCCGTAGGAGGGGGCGATGTCGACGACCGAGCGGGACTCGGGAGCCGGTGCGTACTCGAAGAGGGATGCCATGGTGATCAGTCCACCGTCACGTAGTCGGGACCGGAGTAACGGCCGGTGCTCAGCTTCTGGCGCTGCATCAACAGGTCGTTGAGCAGGCTGGAGGCGCCGAAGCGGAACCAGTGGTTGCTCAGCCAGTCCTCGCCCGCGGTCTCGTTGACCAGGACCAGGAACTTGATCGCGTCCTTGGTGGTGCGGATGCCTCCGGCCGGCTTCACGCCGATCTGGATTCCAGTCTGCTCCCGGAAGTCGCGTACGGCTTCGAGCATGAGCAGGGTGTTGGCCGGGGTGGCGTTGACGCCCACCTTGCCCGTCGACGTCTTGATGAAGTCGGCGCCCGCGAGCATGCCGATCCAGGAGGCGCGGCGGATGTTGTCGTACGTGGACAGCTCGCCGGTCTCGAAGATGACCTTGAGGCGGGCCGCGGTGCCGTCGGGGCGTACGCACGCCTCCTTCACGGCCTTGATCAGCTCGTAGGTGTCGAGGTAGCGGCCGGCGAGGAAGGCGCCACGGTCGATGACCATGTCGATCTCGTCGGCGCCGGCGGCCACGGCGTCGGCCGTGTCCGCGAGCTTGACGGGCAGGGCCGCGCGGCCGGCCGGGAACGCGGTGGCGACGGAGGCGACCTTGACGTCGGCGCCGTTCAGGGCGGCCTTGGCGGTGGCCACCATGTCGGGGTAGACGCAGACCGCGGCGGTCATGGGGGTCGTACGGTCGGTCGGATCGGGGTTGACGGCCTTGGCGGAGAGCGCCCGGACCTTGCCCGGGGTGTCCGCACCCTCAAGCGTGGTCAGGTCGATCATCGAAATGGCCAGGTCAATGGCGTACGCCTTGGCCGTGGTCTTGATCGAACGGGTACCGAGCGCGGCCGCGCGGGCCTCGAGGCCGACGGCGTCTACGCCGGGCAGCCCGTGCAGGAAGCGACGCAGCGCGCTGTCGGACGTCGTCACGTCAGCGAATGCGGTGAGGGTGGTGGGCATGGTCACCAGATGAGCATATCTACGCGCGTAGCGGCCTGTCACCCCCCGGATCGGATTCCAGGGGATCGCTATGGAATCGACACCTCCGTTCCGACACCCTTTCGGCCGTTACACGGCCATGACAGGACCCGAATCCTCCGCCCGCACAAGATCCATAAATTGGTCTTCAGCAGCCCGCCACACCTGACCCGGTGAACCCGACCGAACAGACGCAACGCGGCATGCGGCTCTCCTCCACTCTCCTCACCCACGCTTCAGGAGTCGTTATGCGTACCGCCCTCCGCACCTCGATCGTCACCGTCGCCCTCGCCGGCGCGATGCTCGTCCCGGTCGCCGGCGCCGCGTTCGCCGTGCCGGTCACCGCCGCGCCGGTCACCGCCGTGCCGGTCACCGCCGTGCCGCAGGCGGCCGCCGCCTCGGACGACAGCCGCTACGAGGGCGAGGTCCACGCCATCGGCCAGGGCATGGTCGCGGTGCTGCGCAACAAGGAAGAGGGCCCCGAGGCCTGGATCCGCTGGGTCGGCCACGAGTGGAAGCCGGGCGACCCCTACCTGGTCTCGGTCGTGGCGAAGCTGGACCGGACCCGGACCTCCGACAAGGTCGGCGACGTGTACCTCGAGCTCACCGGGGCCGAATCCGCCAAGCCCGTGCTCGTCGTCACCAGGGGCGGCGTCGCCACGTCCTACCCGCTGCCCGCGGGCAAGGCCGCCGCGGACTGCCGGGTCGGGCCGAAGCAGGAGTCGCTGGGCGCGGGCGTGCGCACCTACCTGTACTTCGGCGAGTACGGCCCGGAGGCGTACCTCTTCCACTCCGGCGACGACCGCGGCTTCGCCGTCCTGAACCGCGACAACCCCGCGCTGCCCGATGCGCAGGGGATCATCGTCCGGATCGTGAACCCCAGCGGCGCCGCGCCCGTCCTCGAGTGGAAGACCCAGGGTGGCGCCGACGCCCCGTTCGGCCGGACCTCGTTCCCCGCGTTCCCCAAGGGGTGCCAGCCGAAGTACACGTTCACCGACGACAAGACGGCGGAGCCCGGCACCCCCGCCCCCAAGCCGTCCGCCACCCCGTCCACCCCGGCCGGCAAGAAGGCCCAGACCACGGGTCAGACCACCGTGGTCCCGAAGGGCCCGGTCGCCGCCGGCGCCGAGCTCCCCGTCGAGACCGCCGCGGACGCCGACAACACGACCACGGTGGCGGCCGGCGCCGGCCTGATCGCGATCATCGGTGCCCTCGGCGCCCGCGTGGCCCTGCGCCGCCGCCGCGCTCAGGGCTGATCCCCTCCCGGTCCCTCGCTCGCCTCGCCTCCGGCGGGCCACCCCTCGCGGTGGCCCGCCGGAGCCCTTTTCCCGTTTCCCGGAGCGTCCCCATGGCCCACCGCGCCGCCCGTCCGCTGCTCGCCGCCGCCGTCCTCGCCGCCGCCCTGACCGGCTGCGGCAGCGCCGCCACGCCCGGCAGCACACCCGGCGGCACACCCGGCGGCACGCCCGGCACGCCGTCCGCCACGCCGTCCGCGGCCGCCGCCCCGCCCGCCGTCACCGCCACGTCCGCGCCCGCGGCCCCGGTGTCGGCCGCCCCGCTGCCCGCCTCCGCGCCCGTACGCGTACGGATCCCCGCGGCCGGGGTCGACGCCTCGCCGCTCCTGAAGCTCGGCCTGGCCGCCGACGGCACCGTCGAGGTGCCCTCCGTGGCCGACGGGGACAGGATCGGCTGGTACGACAAGGGCGTCACCCCCGGCGAGACCGGCCCGGCCGTGCTGATCGGGCACTTCGACACCGCGCGCGGCCCCGCCGTCCTGCGCAACGTCTCGAAGATCCACACCGGCGACGAGATCACCGTCTCCCGGGTGGACGGCAGCACCGCCGTCTTCCGCGTCCGCGAGCTGGAGCAGGTCGACAAGAAGCACTTCCCCACCGCCAAGGTGTACGGGGACACCCTGCAGCCCGAGCTGCGCGTCATCACCTGCGGCGGCGCGATCACCGACGGCCACCGGCCCGACAACATCATCTTGTACGCCGATCTCGTGGGCTGAGACCGCGTGGGGCAGAATCGACCGCATGAGCAGCCAGCAGCCCTCCGACGAGCCGGTGTACGACGACCGGGTCTACCGCTCCTCCATGGCCGTGGTCACGGGTGTGCTGCTGCTCGCCCTGATCGCGTGGCTCTGCGGGGACGCCGTGGTGCGCGGCGCCGGGAACACCCCGTGGATCTCGCTCGCGGTCGCGCTGTGCGCCGTACCGCTGGTCGTGGCCTTCACCATCCGCCCGGCCGTCTTCGCCAATGCGGACCGGCTGCGCGTGCGCAACCCCTTCCGGGTCATCGAGCTGCCCTGGGCGGCCGTGGACTCGGTGCGCGCCGGGTACTCGGCCGAGGTGCTGGCCGAGGGTTCGAAGTATCAGCTCTGGTCCGTCCCCGTCTCGCTGCGCGAGCGCAAGAAGGCGGCCCGCCAGCAGCGGCCCGGCCGCGGCGGCTTCGGCGGGCGCGGCGGGCGCGGCGCCCTGGGGCCGTCCTCCTCGGAGGCGCAGAAGCCCGCCGTACCGGCCGGGCCGCAGCGTGCCGGGGCCGACCAGGTCGTGGACGAGCTGCGGGACCTGGCGGAGCGCGGTGCCTCGCGGCCCGGCGCCCAGGGCGGCGTGCGCGTGCAGTGGTCGTACGAGGTCATCGCGCCGGCCGTGGCCGGCGCGCTGCTGCTGATCGTGCTCTTCGCCACGGGCTGAGCGGTCCCCGCAACGTTTCCGTACATGTCCCCGGCACATCTCGTCCCGGGCGGAACCGGGGCCACCGGGCGGTGCGTCCTCGCAGGTGTGCAGCGTCATGAGGCCGGCGGCAGCGCCGCCACCGCCATTCATCTCCGGTTCCGGCTCCTGGCCGCCCTCCTGCTGGCCGCCCACCTCCTGGCCGTCGGCTGGCTGACCCTTCGGCCGCTGGACGTGCCCTGGGCCGCGGCCGCCAATCTGAACCCGCTGGAGGGGATCAGGGCGGACCTCGCCTACGGGCCGCTGGAGGCCGCCCACCGGATCGGCGAGGGGCTGGCGCTGCTGGCCCCGCTCGGGGTGCTGCTTCCCCTGGTCAGCGGGCGGCTCGCACCGTCGGCGCTGTCCGCGTGGTCGTCGCTCGCCCGGACCGCGGCCGCGGGCGCGCTGGTCTCGGTGTGCATCGAGATGCTCCAGACCGCGGTGCCGGGCCAGGTGGCCGACGTGGACTCGGTCCTGCTGAACACCCTCGGGGTGCTGCTCGCGCACGCGGCCGTCGTACCGGCGCTGCGCGCCCGGATGAGGCGTTCACGCACCGCTTATCAGGGGGCCACCCCGAGAATTACCAGGGTCGGGCTCGGCCCCTGGACCGAGGTCCTGTCGGCGGTTCCCCGGGAGTATTGAGGCATCGCAAGCCGTGCTGGTCTGCGACGCAGCGATCCCGAAGAAGGAGAACCCCATGAGCGCCCTTGCCCGCCCCCGTGAAGGCCGGTGGATCGGCGGAGTCTGCGCCGCACTGGCGCGCCGCTTCGGAATGTCCGCGAACACGATGCGCGTCATCTTCGTCGTGTCGTGCCTGCTGCCCGGCCCGCAGTTCCTGATCTACCTGGCGTTGTGGCTGCTCCTGCCGAACGAGAAGTCCGCCTCCACCACCTGGTGAGCCCTGCGTCGGGCCGGGGGCGCGTCAGCCGGCCCGCCGGACCTTCTCCAGCTGCTTGTCGGCGACTTCCTGCGGCACCTGCGCCTTCTGCTGGCCGGCCGCCACGTTGAGCGCCATCAGCCGCACGACGGTGTCCTTCTCACGTACGACGACCAGGTGGACCTGCGCCGAGACGCCCTGGGCGGCCGCGGTCGTGGTCCAGCTGACGCTCTCGTCGCCGGACGTGCGGTAGTCGGTGGCCTGCACCTCGCGGTAGCTGCCGGTCTGCTTCTCGACCGTGGCGGAGAAGCCCGAGCCGCAGGCGGCGACGGCGGCCCTGAGGCGGGCGACGAGTGCCTTGGCGTCGCCCTCCGCGTAGGAGCTGACCGAGGCGGAGACCGCGAGTCCGACCTGCTTCTGGGAGCCGACGCCGCGGTTGACGGTCTCGCGCGCGGCCGGGTCCGGCTTGTCGCCCATGATGTCGGCCAGCGGCTGGCAGGCCTTCTTGTCGGCCTGCGGCTGACCGTTCGGGGCGCTCGGATTCTTGCCCTGGGCGGAGATCTGGTAGCCGGGCAGGTCGCCCTGCTCCAACGCGGACCGCTCCAGCCTGCCGCCCCCGGCCCCGGGCGCGGCGGAGCCGCCGGGGGCGGTGGCCGTCGGGGCGCCGGGCGCGCCCGGGGCCCGGCCCGCGGAACCCTTGGGGTCCGGGTCGTCGCCCTTCGCGGGGCCGCCCGTGCCGACGCACCCGGCCGTCGCGAGCAGCAGGGCGGGAACCAGCGCGACCATCGTCGCTCGTGCCTTCATGCGCATGACCAAGAACCTCATACCGATGGGGTCGGCGGGCAGTTGGTGGTGATCGTGGCACACGGCACGGCGGTACACACACCTCGCCGAAGAGGCGTACGACCACCGTGCACGCGTTCGCATCGCGGCAGGGTCAGCCGCCGTTGAGGGCGCCGGTGAGCGGGTTCAGCAGGCCGGTGACCGAGGAGGTGGGGTCGCTCGACTGCTGGCCCTCCGCGCCCGCGTGCTGCTGGCTGGTGACGCCCTGGAGCGCACCGGTGGCGGTCCCCAGCGCGTCGGTGAGACCGACGGCCGGGAGGGCGGCGGCGGAGGCGGTACCGGCGGCGACGGCGGCGAAGGCGGCACCGAGAGCGGCGGCGCCGAGGATCTTGGCAGCTGACTGCTTCATGAAGAATAGTCCTTGCGGAGAGGAATTTGAGCGGCTCCGCAAACTAGTCACTTGAAACCCCCACCCGCAAACATCCTTAAATACGAGAAAGCGCCCGGGAATTGCTCACCCCGGGCGCTTTCAGTACGTCACGCCGTGGCCTACGCCGAGACGGAACCCCTGGTGGAGGCGGTCTGCTGGAACAGCCACTCCGACTTCAGTTCCGCATAACCGGGCTTGATGACCTCGTTGATCATGGCCAGTCGTTCATCGAAAGGAATGAACGCGGACTTCATCGCATTGACGGTGAACCACTGCATGTCGTCGAGCGAGTAGCCAAAGGTGTCGACCAGGTGCTCGAACTCGCGGCTCATGCTGGTGCCGCTCATCAGGCGGTTGTCGGTGTTCACCGTGAGCCTGAAGTGCAGCTTCCGCAGCAGGCCGATCGGGTGCTCGGCGTACGAGGCGGCGGCGGCGGTCTGCAGGTTCGACGTCGGGCACATCTCCAGGGGGATGCGCTTGTCCCGGACGTAGGAGGCCAGGCGGCCCAGCTTCACGGAACCGTCGGCGGCGACCTCGATGTCATCGATGATCTTCACGCCGTGGCCGAGGCGGTCGGCGCCGCACCACTGCAGGGCCTGCCAGATCGACGGCAGGCCGAAGGCCTCGCCCGCGTGGATCGTGAAGTGGTTGTTCTCGCGCTTGAGGTATTCGAAGGCGTCGAGGTGGCGGGTGGGAGGGAACCCGGCCTCGGCGCCGGCGATGTCGAAGCCGACCACGCCGTTGTCGCGGTAGCGGTTGGCCAGCTCCGCGATCTCCAGCGCGCGGGCGGCGTGGCGCATCGCGGTCAGCAGGGCGCCGACGCGGATGCGGTGGCCGCTCTCCTTCGCGCGGCGCTCGCCCTCGCGGAAGCCGTCGTTCACGGCCTCGACGACCTCTTCGAGGGTCAGGCCGGCTTCCAGGTGCTGCTCGGGGGCGTAGCGGATCTCGGCGTACACGACGCCGTCCTCGGCCAGGTCCTCGGCGCACTCGGCGGCGACCCGGAAGAGGGCCTCCTTCGTCTGCATGACCGCGCAGGTGTGTGCGAAGGTCTCCAGGTAGCGCGGGAGGGAACCGGAGTCGGCGGCCTCGCGGAACCAGATGCCGAGCTTGTCGGCGTCGGTCTCGGGGAGGTTCTCGTAACCGGCCTCACGGGCCAGCTCGATAATGGTCCCGGGGCGCAGTCCACCGTCGAGGTGATCGTGCAGCAGCACCTTCGGGGAGCGGCGGATCTGATCCGGGGTCGGCAGGTTGGGGGTCTCGCTCGTCATCTGGGCACTCTACTCCTACGCGCGTAGAGCGGAGTCCCGACGGCGGGCGTCGATATGTAACAGAGACCGTGCGGACGGATGGCGTACACCCGAAGGTCTGAGACTGTTCCGTCATGGCACAGCATGCGCCGCCGGCGCGCGGGGCCCGCCTGGGGCGGGCGGCCGGCGCGAGAACCGGCTCGGGTACGACGGAAAGTGCGGTCAACGGGGTGGTGCTCCTGCTTCCCGGGGCGTCCAGATTCTCCCCCGGCCCGCTGCGTCCCCTCGGGCGGGCGCTGGGGCGGGCGGGCGGGGCGGAGGGGCTGGTCGCGCACATCGTGGTCCACGGCGGGGGATCCTCCCGCGAGGAGCAGGCGGGATGGGCGGCGGACGAGGTGGTGCGGCGGTACGGGGACGTGCCGGTGTGCCTGGCCGGCTACGGCGCGGGCGGCCTGGCCGCGCTGCGGGCGGCGGGCCACCACGCCGTCAACTCCGTGGTGGCACTGGCCCCTTGCTTAGAGGAGGCGGCGGCCGCGGCGGGCCGGCCCGAACCGGTGAAACAGCTGTCGGGACGCCGGGTACTGATCGTGCACGGCACCGACGACGCGCGCAGTGACCCGGAGGCATCGTTTCAGCTCGCGGCCCGGGCGAAGAAGGCCAACCGGTTGACCTGTCGCTTCGAGGTGCACTCGGACGGGCACGGGCTGCGCGAGCACCAGCCGGAAGTCGTCGCGCTGGCCGTGGACTTCGTCCTGGGCTCGGTGTTCTCGGGACGGTACTCGCGGCCGGTGACGGACGCGCTCGCCGCTCCCCCGCCGCTGGGCCTGCGGATGCCGCTGGCTTCGGGGTTCGGGCGGTCGCTGCGCAGGTGAGGGGAGGCTCCCGCGCGTACTGTGAGGAGTGGACTCGGGGTGTGCCCTTCCTCCCGGAGGCGATTAGCCATGGCCGGATTGCAGAGCAGGAACTTCGACAAGCCGGACGAGACGCGGCCGTTCGAGGGCGCCAAGGGCAGGCTGGACCTGTTCAACACCGAGGGCGGGGCCGTTGGGCGCGCCGTCTTCGAGCCGGGATGGCGCTGGACGGAGCACGTCAAGCCGCTGGCGGGCACGGACAGCTGCCGGTCCGCTCACACGGGGTACGTGGCGAGCGGGCGCATGAAGATCGTCATGGACGACGGGGAGAGCGCCGAGATCGGCCCCGGCGACTTCATCCAGATCGATCCCGGACACGACGCCTGGGTCCTGGGTGACGAGCCCTGTGTAGTGCTGGACTGGACCGGCTACGGCGACTACGCGAAGCCGGCCGGCTGACGCCGACGCGTCCGCCGCTCCCGCCGCGCCGGCGGCCCCGTCGAAGTGCCGCGCCGGTGGTCGTGCCGGTGATCCCGCCGGTGGTCGCGCCGGTGATCGCGTCGGCTCGGCCCCGGGCCAGCCGCTCCGAGCCGGTGACGGACCTCGGGGCGGTACGGGGGCTGATCGCGGAGCCGGTCGCGGCGTGCGAGCGGGAGCCGCGGACCTCGCAGCCGGGCGGGGCCTCGCGGCCGACGGCTGCCGGGGGCACCTCCCAGCGGTAGCCGGGGAAGTCGAGGGGGTGACGGCACCGGGCTCGCAGGTGCGGACGCTGGGCGACGGGCTGATGCGGATGCCGGTCTTCGACGACCACACGGGGGCCTGATGGCGGCACCGGACCGCGGCGGGGCGGCGCTGGTGGTGCGCGAGCCGAACGCCGTGCACGTCCGGACGCCGCGCGGTCGATCTCGGACGAGCTGCGGCAGGCGATCGTCCGGCCGCTGTCGGAGGGACTGGAGGACAAGGTGATCGCCCGGCGGTTCGGCATGTCGCAGCGGACCCGCCAGCGGCACATCGCCGGGATCATGCGGTCCGTCGGGGCCGAGTCCCGTTTCCAGGAGGGGTGCTTGCCGCCCTCGCAGCCGCCGCCCCGGGCGTCCGGCCAGAGGGGCGCCTACACCTCCGGGAGCAGCCGGCCGCGGCGGGAGAGCAGGAAGCGTTTGAACTCCGCCACCGGAGGGGTGTCGGGGTGGCCGTCGAGCCAGGCGAGGCCGATCTCGCGGACGGCGCGCGGGGCGGTGACCGTCAGCTCGACGACACCCGGGCGGGCCACGGCGGGGGGCGGCAGGAGGGCCACGCCGAGGCCGGCGGCGACCAGGCCGCGCAGGGTCTCGGCCTCCTCGCCCTCGAACGCCACGCGGGGGGTGAAGCCGGCCTCCGCGCACAGGTCGTCGGTGATGCGGCGCAGGCCGTAGCCGGGCTCCAGGGTGACGAAGGTTTCCTCGGCGGCCTCGGCGAGGCGGATGCGCTTGCGGCCGGCGAGGCGGTGGTCGTCGGGGACGACCAGGCGCAGCCGCTGTTCGTCGAGGCGGCGGGCGACGAGGTCGGGGGCGTCGGGCACGGGCGAGGTGAGGCAGAGGTCGAGCTCGCCCGCCCGCAGCCGCTCCAGCATGGCCTCGCCGTAGTTCTGGACGAGGGAGAAGCGCACGCGCGGGTGATCGGCGCGGAAGGCGCGGATGAGGCCGGGTACGGTCTCGGAGCCCAGGGTGTGCAGGAAGCCGAAGGCGACCTTCCCGAAGGACGGGTCGGCGTCCTGCTGGACGGATTCGGCGGCGCGGGCGATCCCGTCCAGGGCCTGTTCGGTGGAGGCCAGGAACGTGCGTCCCGCGGTGGTGAGGGCGACGGTACGGCCCTTGCGGGCGAACAGCGTGACGCCGAGGTCCTGTTCGAGGCGGACCATGGCCCGCGACAGGGTGGACTGCGGGACGCCCAGTTCGTGGGCGGCCCGGGTGACGTGCTCGTGCCGGGCGACGGCCGCGAAGTACGCGAGGCGCGGGGCCAGCAAACGTGTCACCGACACGTCTTCTTCGTAACGGTTCATCGACATGCGCCCCCCTGAGCTGTACTGATGCGTGAGTGCATCGATTATCGCGAATCCGTGCATTGGACGCATGAAAAACACGGGCCTACCTTCGAGGTATGTCTCCCGCTCATACCGGGGCACCCGTCATCCCGGGTGCCTCCACCGCGTCGTTTCCGGACCCCGAGACCAGCACCCCCGAGGGCCGGGAGCCCGGCCGTCCTGGATACCGCCGGATGAGCCTCGCGCTCTTCGCCGCCGGACTCGCCACCTTCGCCCTCCTCTACTCCACCCAGGCTCTGCTGCCCGCGATCTCGGACGGCTTCGGGGTGACGGCGGGTCAGGCCAGCTGGACGGTGTCCGCGGCCACCGGCGCGCTCGCGCTGTTCGTCCTGCCGCTCAGCGCGCTGTCCGAGCGGTTCGGGCGCACCCGGATGATGACGTGGTCGATGGCGGTGGCGGTGGGGGTCGGCCTGCTGGTGCCCTTCGCGCCGAGCCTGGAGTGGCTGGTGGCGCTGCGTGCCGTCCAGGGCGCGGCGATCGCCGGGATCCCGGCCTCCGCGATGGCGTACCTGGCGGAGGAGGTCAAGCCGAAGGCCCTGGTCGGGGCGATCGGTCTGTTCGTCGCGGGCAATTCCATCGGCGGGATGAGCGGCCGCCTGGTCACCGGCTGGGCGGCGCAGCTGGGCGGCTGGCGGGCGGGTCTGCTGGCCGTCGGGCTGATGTCGCTGGCCTGCGCGGCGGCGTTCCTGGTGCTGCTGCCCCGGGCGCGGTTCTTCCGTCCGGCGTCGCTGAACCCGCACGCGCTGGGGCGTACGGTCGCCGGTCACCTGCGTGATCCGCTGCTGCTGCGGCTGTACGGGATCGGCGCCCTGTTCATGACCGTGTTCGGCGCCGTGTACACCGTGATCGGCTACCGCCTGGTGGACGAGCCGTTCTCGCTCGGGCAGGGCGTGGTCGGGTCGGTCTTCCTGATCTACCTGGTCGGTACGGTCTCCTCGGCCGCCGCCGGGCAGCTCGTGGCCCGCACCGGCCGCCGGGGCGCCCTGTACCTGGCGGTGACCACCACGGCGCTCGGGCTGCTGCTGTCGCTGTCCGACTCCCTGACCGCGGTCCTGACCGGCCTGGTCCTGATCACGGCGGGCTTCTTCGCGGGGCACGCGGTGGCCTCCGCCGCGGTGAGCCGGACCGCGAGGTCGGGCCGTGCGCAGGCCTCCGCGCTCTACCAGTCCGCGTACTACCTGGGCTCCAGCGCGGGCGGCACCCTGGGCGCGCTCGCCTACCACTCGGCCGGCTGGGCGGCCACCGTCGGCATCGCGCTGCTGGCCGTGCTCGGCGTCGTCTCGATCACGCTGTACGGGTCGCACGCGGCCCGCGCGGAGCGGCGGATGCCGGCTCCGGTGGTGGCCGCGCGCTGAACAACTCGCGGCAAAGGCTGGGAAATACCTCCCTCCCCCGTGCAACTCGCGCCGTTTTCGGGGCATTCAACACGGAGACGCACACGCGAAGGGGAGGACCGGATGGGGAGGCTGACGACGCGCCTGGGCGCGGGGCGGCGGGCTGCCGTGGTGTTCGCAGGGGCGGTGGCGCTCGCGCTGCCGATGGTGGTCGCGGGCGGCACAGGGGCGCGGGCCGCCTCCTGCAACCTCACCACGGGGCCGTACCAGCGGCAGGTGGAGGGGTTCCTGGGGCGGCCGGTGGACGGCAGGCAGTCGGCGGCCGACTGCTCGGCCGTCAGGGCCTTCCAGACGAGCCACGGGATCACCCCGGCGCAGGGTTACGCCGGGCCGCTGACCTGGCGGACGATGAGCACCATGCTGGCCCAGCGGGCGGCCGGCAGCACTCCCAACAGGGCCGGTGCCTGCCCGGTGGACCGGGGGCGCATCGCCTGCGTGGACCTGACGCGCCAGCTCAGCTGGATCCAGGACGGCGCCACCCTGAGGTACGGTCCGGTCCCGGTCCGCACGGGCAAGGACGGCACGGAGACCCGGACCGGCCTGAAGAAGATCTACTACCGGAGCATCGACCACTGGTCGACGATCTACGACGTGGCCATGCCGTACGCACAGTTCTTCGACGGCGGCATCGCCTTCCACTCGACCCCCAAGAGCATGTGGAACCCGCCGGGTTCGGGCGGCTGCGTGAACATGCGGCCCGCCGACGCCAAGGCGTACTGGAACCTGCTGGGGAACGGCGAGGACGTCTACGTCTACGGCCGCAAGCCCGGCACGTAGGGCCTGTCGGACTCCGCCAGGGCGTCCAACCGCCGCAGGCTGGCGCGTCGTTGCACGAGGGACAGCCCCGCCACCGCCGCCCCGAGGGCCAGCCAGCCGGCCGGGCCCGCCGTCATCACCACGCCGGTCAGCAGCAGGGGGCCGGCCGACTTCTGGACGGACTGGGCCATGCCGGCCACGCCGAGGTACGAGGCGCGCGCCTCCCGGGGCGCGAGGGAGACCGCCAGCTCCCAGGAGCTCACCGAGCGCATCAGCTCTGCCGCGGTGGCCAGCACGGCCGCCACGAGCAGGGCCGCCGAGGCGGTCCAGACCCCGCCCCCGGTGGCGGTGGCGAGGAGGACGCAGCACGCGAGCGTCGTCGCCCCGTACGCGGCGACGGCTCCCGCCGCCCGGCGGGGGCCGCGGACCCGCGCCGACACGCGCAGCTGCAGGGCGACGACGAGGACGGTGTTGACGACCAGGAACGCCGGGACCAGGGCGTGCGGGGCCGTGGTGTGGTGCACCAGCCACAGGGGCAGGCCGACGCCCAGGATCGAGTCGTCCAGGTTCATCGGGATGTCCAGCAGGGCGAACCGGAGGTAGCCGCGGTCCCGCCAGGGACTGCGCCCGGCGACCCCGGGCGCCCCGGGCTCCCCGGGCGCCCCGCGCCTCTCGGCCGTCCCGGCCGTCCCGGCCGCCGCCTCACGGGGCCCGTCGCCGGGCCCTGCGGCCACGAACCCGCGGCCGCGCGGCTCACGCGTGCGCCACACCAGGGCGGCGGCCACGAGGAACGACAGCGCGTTGGCCAGGATCAGCACCTGGTAAGCGCCCCGGGTCCCGACGGCGAGGCCGATCGCGGCGAGGCCCGCGCCGAGCGCGTACCCGGCGTTCGCCGAACTGCGCGACAGCGCCTGGTAAGTGGAGCGCCGCTCGCCCGCGACCCGGGTCGCGAAGAGCATCTCCAGCGTCTTGGCCGCCCGGTCGCCCAGGTACGTGACCGCGACCACGAGCAGCAGCACGTCGAAGCGGGTGACCAGCAGCAGGGCGCACAGGGTGGCGAGGCGGAGCAGGTGGCAGCCGATCAGCAGGGACCGCACCGGGAAACGGTCGGCGAGGTGGCCGGCCAGCGGCGATCCGGCGATGCCCGCCACTCCGGCCGCGCCCACCAGCAGGCCGAGCCGTCCGGCGTCCAGTCCGACGACGAAGGTGAAGTACAGGACGCTGGACGCGGCCCATACGCCCGTACCGGCGCGGTCCAGCAGCTGGGCCAGCAGCATGATCCGCGCGTCGCGGCCTCCCGGCGGCCGGCGCAGCTGCGCCAGCAGGCCGGGTTCCCCCCGCCTCGCCTTGTGGGTCTCCGTGCCGCGCCGCATCCCGGGCCTCCCCCGTCACCGCCGATGTATCTCGACGTCGAGATACATTGCGGAAGCCTGCCCGAGATCAATCTTGACGTCAAGATACTTGATGTCGATAAACCGCGTGTCCGGCTGCGGCTGTCAGACCCCTCCGGTAGTTTCCGGACTACCGGGAACTACCAGGGGGATGAACGGACATGAGCGACCTCGCCACCAACACGGACCTGGACGCCGCGCTGGACCGCTACCGGGTCGAGCTGACCGGGTACTGCTACCGGATGCTCGGCTCGTCCTTCGACGCCGAGGACGCGGTGCAGGACACGTACGTCCGCGCCTGGCGCAGCTTCGAGAAGTTCGAGGGCCGCTCCTCGCTGCGGTCGTGGCTGTACCGGATCGCCACCAACGTCTGCCTGGACCTGCTGAAGGCGGGGAACAGGCGGGCCCGGCCCATGGACCTGTCCGCCCCGCAGCACCAGGCCTCCGCCGTGCTGAACGAGCGGCCCGAGGTGACCTGGCTGGAGCCGGTGCCGGACGGGCGGGTCCTGCCGCAGACCTCCGACCCGGCGGAGATGGCGCTCGCCAGGGAATCCGTGCGGCTGGCGTTCGTCGCGGCCCTCCAGCACCTGCCGGCCAAGCAGCGGGCGGTGCTGATCCTGCGCGAGGTGCTGGCCTGGAAGGCGGACGAGGTCGCGACGCTCCTGGACACCACGGTGGCGTCGGTGAACAGCGCCCTGCAGCGGGCCCGGGCCACGCTGGACGGCGGCCGGATCCGCGCGAGCGAGCCCGCCGACCCGCTGGACGCCGACCAGGCGAAACTGCTGGAGCAGTACCTGACCGCCTTCGAGGCGTACGACATCTCGCGGCTCACCACGCTCCTGCACGAGGACGCGGTGCTGTCGATGCCGCCGTTCGACCTGTGGCTCCAGGGCCACGAGGACATCGCGGCCTGGCACCTGAACCAGGGCATCGGCTGCAAGGGCTCCCGTCTGGTGCCGACCACGGCGAACGGCATGCCGGCCTTCGGCCAGTACCGGCCGGCCGCCTCGGGATCGGGTCACACGCCGTGGGCGCTCCAGGTACTGGAGATCTCAGAAGGCAAGATCGTCGGGCTCAACGCCTTCCTGGACACCGCCCGGTGGTTCCCGCTCTTCGGGCTCCCCGAGCAGCTCGACGAGACCGACGAGGTGCAGCAGCGCGCGTAGCTCGGGTCCGGCGCCGGTCACCCGAAACGGCCGGTCCCGGGCGGTGAGCCGCAGCCGGGCCAGCGCTTCGACGGCGCCCAGGTCCGGCATGGTGACGGTGGCGGCATCGCACACCACCGCCACCGCCCCGGCGTCGTACAGCCGGGCCAGGCTGGCGCACAGCAGCACGGCGTCGCGCGCGGTCGGGCTGGGTCCGGGCAGGACGAGTCGGGTGATCTCCACGAGAGGGTGACTGCCCGGGCCACCGGAACTCATCGGCAGGCCGTGGCCGCCTACGGGCGAGGAAAGCCGAAGGTATCGAGAGTGAGGTCGAACGGCTCGGGGAGATGAACGGTCTCGCCGAACTTGCCCGCGTGCAGGAGGCGGTACTTGCCGTCGCTGGGCTCGCCGTAGAGGTGGATGGTGGGACTGCCCGTCGCGTGCGGGTCGATCAACAGGTAGAGCGGTACGCCCGCCGCGGCGTAGCCGTTCAGCTTGGAGACGCGGTCGTTGACGGCGTTCGACTTCGAGGTGATCTCGACGATTAGCTCGGCGGCGGCCGCGGGAACGAAGTTCTCCCCTTCCGGGACCGTCTCCCTCGGCACGACCGCGAGGTCCGGGATGTAGAGACCGCTGCGGCTCGGGACGGCCACGTTGAGGGTCTGGTGGACGCCCCAGTCGTCGGGGATGACCGTGTACAGGCGGCGTTGCACCGACTCCGCGATCAAGTTGTGGTTGTTGACGGGCGGTGGTGCCACGGTGATGATCCCCTCGATGATCTCCACCTTGCAGCCCTCCGGCGAGTCCATCTCCTCCCAGAGGCGGACGACCGAATCCCAGTCGTCACCGCTCGGAGGCTGGTGCTCGACTGCGAGTGCGCTCATGGTGTGCTCCTATCGCTTCGTCACCGATCCCAGCATGCCGAACGGGACCGGCAAGGGTCTACCGGTCCCGTTCACCCGAATGAGAAGCCGCAGGTCAGGCGATGCGGTCCAGGACGATCGGCGTGGCGGAGAAGGCCGTGCCGGCCGGGGCGATGTCGTAGGAGCCGTCCAGGGAGGCCAGGGCGTACTCGAACTTCTCCGGGGTGTCCGTGTGCAGGGTCATCAGCGGCTGGCCCGCCGTCACCGTGTCGCCCGGCTTCGCGTGCAGCTCGATGCCCGCGCCCGCCTGCACCGGGTCCTCCTTGCGGGCACGGCCCGCGCCGAGGCGCCAGGCGCCCACGCCCACCGCGTACGCGTCGAGGCGGGTCAGGACGCCCGAGGCCGGGGCCGTCACCACGTGCTGCTCGCGCGCGACCGGCAGCGCCGCGTCCGGGTCGCCGCCCTGGGCCGCGATCATCCGGCGCCAGTGGTCCATCGCGGAGCCGTCGGCCAGGGCCTTCGCCGGGTCGGCGTCCTTGATGCCCGCCGCGTCCAGCATCTCCTTGGCCAGCGCGATGGTCAGCTCGACCACGTCGGCGGGGCCACCGCCCGCCAGGACCTCCACCGACTCGCGGACCTCCAGCGCGTTTCCGGCGGTCAGGCCCAGCGGCGTGGACATGTCGGTCAGCAGTGCGACGGTCTTGACGCCCGAGTCGGTGCCGAGGCCCACCATGGTCCGCGCCAGCTCGCGCGCGTCCTCGATGTTCTTCATGAAGGCGCCGCTGCCGACCTTGACGTCCAGGACGAGCGAGCCCGTACCCTCGGCGATCTTCTTCGACATGATCGAGGAGGCGATCAGCGGGATGGCCTCGACCGTGCCCGTCACGTCGCGCAGGGCGTAGAGCTTCTTGTCCGCCGGGGCCAGGCCGTCGCCCGCCGCGCAGATGACCGCGCCGGTGGTGTCCAGGACGTGCAGCATCTCCTCGTTGGAGAGCAGCGCGCGCCAGCCCGGGATGGACTCCAGCTTGTCGAGGGTGCCGCCGGTGTGGCCGAGCCCGCGGCCCGACAGCTGCGGAACGGCCGCGCCGCAGGCGGCGACGAGCGGGGCCAGCGGCAGCGTGATCTTGTCGCCGACGCCACCCGTCGAGTGCTTGTCGGCGGTCGGGCGGGAAAGGGAGTCGAAGTTCATGCGCTCACCGGACGCGATCATCGCAGCGGTCCAGCGGGCGATCTCGGTCCGGTTCATCCCGTTCAGCAGGATGGCCATCGCCAGCGCCGACATCTGCTCGTCGGCGACGACACCGCGCGTGTACGCGTCGATGACCCAGTCGATCTGCTCGGGGCTCAGCTCACCGCGGTCCCGCTTGGTACGGATGACGGAGATGACGTCCATGTGGTGCTTCCTTCTACGCGCATAGAGAGGGGTGTGGGAGAGGGGTTCCGAAGAAGTACGACGGCCCTTCACCCGGCAGGGCGAAGGGCCGTCGGCACGGCTATCTCAGGTGGTCCGGCCCGAAGGCCTGCGGGAGCATCGCCGAGAGCGGCAGGATGCCCTCCGGCGTGTCCACCTGGAGTTCGGGGCCGCCGAACTCGAAGAGCAGCTGACGGCAGCGTCCGCAGGGGACGAGGGTCTCGCCCTTGCCGTCCACACAGGTGAAGTGGGTCAGGCGACCGCCGCCCGTGGCCTGGAGGGAGGACACCAGTCCGCACTCGGCGCACAGGCCGAGCCCGTAGCTGGCGTTCTCCACGTTGCAGCCGATGACGGTGCGTCCGTCGTCGACGAGGGCGGCGACACCGACCGGGAAACCGGAGTAGGGGGCGTACGCCCGGGACATGGCGTCCCGGGCGGCCAGCCGCAGTGCTTCCCAGTCCACAGACGTCACTTGCCCTGGCCCTTGCGGTACGGCATGCCGTCCGCCTTGGGCATCCGCAGCCGCTGCGCGGAGAGCGCGAGCACCAGCAGCGTGGTGACGTACGGGGCCGCGTCCACGAACTGGCTCGGCACCGCGTCCGTCAGCGAGTACCAGAGGGACAGACCGGCGGCGCACGCCGCCGCGATCGCGCCCTGGAAGTGCTTCTTCTTGTACAGGTGCCAGGCGGCGAGCAGCGCCAGCAGGATCGCGAGGAGCAGCAGCATCGCGTGGACGTTCTCGGCACCGCCGCGCAGCTTGAGGCTGTCGGTGAAGCCGAACAGGCCGGCGCCCAGCGCCATGCCGCCCGGCATCCAGTTACCGAAGATCATCGCGGCGAGACCGATGTAGCCGCGGCCGCCGGTCTGGCCCTCCTGGTAGATGGGGCTGGCGACGATCGACAGGAACGCTCCCGCGAGGCCCGCGAGGGCGCCCGAGACGATCACGGCGATGTACTTGTACTTGTAGACGTTGACGCCGAGCGACTCGGCGGCGATGGGGTTCTCACCGCAGGAGCGCAGCCGCAGGCCGAAGGTGGTGCGCCACAGCACCCACCAGGTACCGGGGATCAGCAGCAGCGCGACGACGGTCAGCAGCGACAGCTCGGTGACCAGGCCGCCGATGACGCCGGCCAGGTCCGACACGAAGAACCAGTGCTTCGCCTGGAGGTCCGCCATCCAGTCGGACAGCCCCGGCACCGTGATCTTGTAGATCGGTTCGACGCGCGGCGACTGCTTGGAGGAGCCGCCCGGCGCCTCGGCGAAGGTGAAGTTCGACAGGTACTGGGTGAAGCCCAGGGCCAGGATGTTCACGGCCACACCGGAGACGATGTGGTTGACGTTGAACGTGACGGTGATGATCGCGTGCAGCAGGCCGCCGAGGGCGCCGCCGATGATGCCCATCGCGACGCCGGTCCACGGACCCCACTGGTAGCCGGCCCATGCGCCGAACCAGGTGCCGAGGATCATCATGCCCTCGAGGCCGATGTTGACGACGCCCGCGCGCTCGGCCCACAGGCCACCGAGGCCGGCGAGGCCGATCGGCACCGCGAGCTGAAGGGCGCCGGAGACCTGGCCGACGGAGGTCAGGTCGTCGGCGCCGCTGATCAGGCGGACCAGCGAGATCAGCGCGAGGCCGCCCGCGATGATCAGCAGGATCCAGGGCAGGGTGAGCTTCTTGCGGCCGCCCGGCTTCTTCGGGGCGGCGCTCGTCGCGGAGACGGTGCTGGTGCTCACGCCGCGACCTCCTTCTCGGTCTTGATGGCGTGGCCTGCGGCCAGCTCCTCGCCGACCTTCTGCTGCTGGCGGCGGATGCCGTAGCGGCGGACGAGCTCGTACGAGACGACGACGGCGATCACGATCAGGCCCTTCATGATCGTGCCGATCTCCTTGGCGTACCCGGCCGTGTCGAGCGAGGCCGAGGCCTTGTCGATGAAGGCCATCAGGAGGGCGGCGAAGAAGATGCCGATCGGGCTGTTGCGGCCGAGCAGCGCGATGGTGATGCCGGTGAAGCCGATGCCGACCGGGAAGGCCAGGCTGTACGTGTGGCTCTCGCCGAGCAGCACCGGCATGCCGGCGAGGCCGGCGACGGCACCGGAGATGAGCATCGAGGTGATGATCATCTTCTTGGCGTCCACACCGGAGGCCTGGGCCGCGGACTCGCTGGCGCCGGTGGCGCGCAGGTCGAAGCCGAAGCGGGTGCGGTTGAGGACGAACCAGTAGACGATGCCCAGGGCGAAGGCGATGAAGGTGAAGCCGTAGATCTCCAGGCCGTCCCCGAGGTCCACGGCCGGGAACCAGCCGGCCTCCGGGATGTCGCCGGTGGTCAGGTCGTTGGAGCCCGCCGGCTGGACGCCGAGGTTCTTCGGCAGGATCAGCCAGGCGATCACGCTGGTCGCGATGGCGTTCAGCATGATGGTGGAGACCACCTCGCTGACGCCGCGCTTGGCCTTGAGGACACCGGCGATGCCGGCCCAGAAGGCGCCGACGCACATGGCGACGAGCACGATCAGCAGGATCTGCAGCGGGCCGGGCAGCGTGACGGCCGCGCCGACGACTGCGGACAGCATCGCCGCGAGGCGGTACTGGCCGTCGACGCCGATGTTGAAGAGGTTCATCCGGAAACCGATGGCCACGGCCAGGGCCGCCAGGTAGTACGTACCGGCCTGGTTCACGATGAGGACCTGGACGTCCTCGTAGCTCGCGTTCTCCACCATCAGGCGCAGCGGCTCGATCGGGTCGACGCCCGTCGCGAGCAGTACGAGCATGGTCAGCAGGAAGGCGGTGACCAGGGCGAGCGCGGGCCCGGCGATGGCGAGGAGCAGCCGGTCCTTGTCGAATTTCTTCATCGGGCCTCGTCCTCCGGTGAGTCGGTACCAGCCTCGGTACCGGCGGCGGAGTGGTTGTCGGGTGCGTCCAGGGTCCCGGAGGCGGCGCCCGTCATGGCGGTGCCGAGCTCCTCGGGGGTGACGGTCGCGGGGTCGGCGTCCGCGACCAGGCGGCCGCGGTAGATCACGCGCAGGGTGTCGGACAGGCCGATGAGCTCGTCCAGGTCGGCCGAGATCAGGAGCACGGCCAGGCCCTCGCGGCGGGCCTCGCGGATGGCGTCCCAGATCTGCGCCTGCGCGCCGACGTCCACGCCGCGGGTGGGGTGGGCGGCGATGAGGAACTTCGGGTTGTGGCTCATCTCCCGGCCGACGATCAGCTTCTGCTGGTTGCCGCCGGAGAGGGACGCCGCGGTGACCTCGATGCCGGGCGTGCGGACGTCGTACTCGCGCACGATCCGCTCGGTGTCCTTGCGGGCGGCCTTCGGGTCGATGATGCCGCGCTTGGAGTTGGGCTTCTCGGTGACGTGGCCGAGGATGCGGTTCTCCCACAGCGGGGACTCCAGCAGCAGGCCGTGCCGGTGGCGGTCCTCGGGGATGTACCCGATGCCGCCCTCGCGGCGCTTGCGCACCGGGGCCTTCGTGATGTCGCGGCCGTCGAGGGTGATCACGCCCGAGTCGGCGGAGTGCATGCCCATCAGGGCGTCGATGAGCTCCGTCTGGCCGTTGCCCTCGACACCCGCGATGCCGAGGATCTCGCCCTTGTGGATGGTGAAGCTGATGTCGTCGAGCAGGAGCCGGCCGGTCTCGACGCTCTCGAGGAGGGCGGAGTCCTGCGGGACCGACGGAACCATGATCTCCGGTTCGGCGACGACGACGTCGGACGCGGCGAGGGTGAGGTGCTCGACGGTCAGCATCGGGACGTCCGTCACCGTGGACTCGCGGGTCTCCGGGGACGGCAGCTCCGCGCCCACCATCAGCTCGGCGAGCTGCTTGGGCGTGGTGTTGCGCGGGTCGGCGGTGCCGACCGTGGTGCCGCGGCGGATGACGGTGATGTCGTCGGCGACCTTCAGGACCTCGCCCAGCTTGTGCGAGATGAAGATGACGGTCAGACCCTCGGCCTTGAGCTCGCGCAGGTTGTCGAAGAGCGCGTTCACTTCCTGCGGTACGAGCACGGCGGTCGGCTCGTCGAGGATGAGGATCTTGGCGCCGCGGTAGAGGACCTTGAGGATCTCCACGCGCTGGCGGTCGGCGACGCCGAGGTCCTCGACGAGGGCGTCGGGGCGCACGCCGAGGCCGTACGCGTCCGAGATCTCCTTGATCTTCCTGCGGGCCTTGGCACCGATGCCGTACAGCTTCTCGCCGCCGAGAACGACGTTCTCCAGGACGGTGAGGTTGTCGGCGAGCATGAAGTGCTGGTGCACCATGCCGATGCCGCGGGCGATGGCCTCGCCGGGGCTGTTGAAGGAGACCTGCTCCCCGTCGATGGCGATGGTTCCCTCGTCCGGCTTCTGCATGCCGTAGAGGATCTTCATCAGGGTCGACTTGCCGGCGCCGTTCTCACCGACGAGGGCATGGACCGTGCCCTTGCGGACGGTGATCGCGATGTCCTTGTTGGCGACGACGCCGGGGAAGCGCTTGGTGATGCCGTGCAGTTCCACGGCGGGGGGCGGGCTGGACGCGTTGATGACGCACTCTCCTTGGCGCGGAAGGAGCTGGAAAGCCAAGTTGGCAGGGGGACAGGGCGGGATCGGCCGGGCGGGTGGGCGGGAGCAGGACGGTACCGCGTCCACGATGCCTCTACGCGCGTAGCACTGTCGAAAGTGAAAACTTGCGGCCAACTGGCCACAAGTTCCCGGAACACGGCTCGGGGCCCGGGAGCGGCAGAGACCGCTTCCCGGACCCCGGAGACCACTACAGCATGTCAGAGACGGCCTTACGGAGCGGTCTTGACCGTGATCTTCTTGGCGATGATGTCGGCCTTCGCCTTCTCGACGGCGGCGAGGACCTCGGTCATCTTCTTGTACTCGGGGTTGGAGTCGGCCAGGCCGACACCGTTCGCGTCCAGGCCGTAACGGATCTCACCGATGGTCGGCTTGCCGTCCACGACCGACTTGATCTCGTTGAAGACGGCCCCGGAGACGTCCTTGGTGACCGAGGTCAGGATGTGGTCCTTGTACTTCGCCAGACCGGCCTGGTTGTACTGGTCGGAGTCGACGCCGATGGCCCACTTGCCCTTGGCCGAAGCGGCCTCGATGGCACCCGAGCCCGCGAGACCGGCAGCGGCGTAGACCACGTCGGCGCCGGCGTCGAGCTGGCCCTGCGCGGCGGCCTTGCCGAGGTCGGGCTTGGAGAAGCCGTCGAAGTTCGGCGGCTGGGTCAGGTACTGGGAGAGCACCTTGGCGTTGGGGTTGGTGTCCTTGACGCCCTGGGTGAAGCCCGCCTCGAACTTCTTGATCAGCGGAACCTCGACGCCGCCGATGAAGCCGACGGTGCCGGTCTTGGACGCCTTGGCGGCGGCGACGCCGGCCAGGTAGGAGCCCTGCTCCTCGTTGAAGACCAGGTTGGCGATGTTCTCGCCGGTCACCGAGGTGTCGTCGATGATGCCGAACGTGGTCTTCGGGAACTTCGGCGCGACCTTCTTGATGGCCGGGGCGTACGAGAAGCCGACGCCGATCACCGGGTTGTTGCCCTTGCGGGCAAGCTCGGTGAGGCGCTGGACCTTGTCGGCCTCGCCCTCACCCTCGGTGGGCTCGGCCTCGCTGCCCTTGACGCCCAGCTCCTTCTCGGCCTTCTGCAGACCGGCGTAGGCGGCGTCGTTGAACGACTGGTCGCCACGGCCGCCGATGTCGTACGCGATGGCGACGCTGGAGGTCTTGGCAGACGAGGACGACGACGGGGAGGAAGAGGTGTCCGAGGACTTCTTACCGCCACAGGCGGTGGCCGAGAGGGCCAGCGCCGCGGACGCGATGCCCACGGTGGCGATCCTGGTGATCCGGCGCAAGGGGAGGCTCCTTCAAAACCTGACCGAAGCGCCACGACCGGCGCTGGTTTCGCGGCGATCGTAACGCGCGTAGATGTCAGTTAAAGGCCCGTTCATGAGTCGTTATCGGATCGTCGCGAACCGGACAGTGACCGATCGGTAACTGTCCTTGCACCCAGCCCTTGTGTACCAAGGGCTGGACACCTCCGGCGGGCGGCGCGCGGATGTTGTACCGGCCTTCAGCCGATCGGCCTCGCCCGGCGCCCGTCGAGCAGTGCGGCGGCCGTGAAGAACTCCACTCCGACGGCGATCGCGGACTCGTCCACGTCGAAGTCGCCGCGGTGCAGATCGTGCTTGGCGGTGTCGCCCGGCGTGCGCACCCCCAGCCGGGCCATGGCGCCCGGGACGTGCTCCAGGTACCAGGAGAAGTCCTCGCCGCCCAGGCTCTGCTCGGTGTCCTCGACCGACTCGGCGCCGCGGCGGACCGACATCGCCTCGCGGAGCAGTTCGGTGACCACCGGGTCGTTGACCACCGGGGGCACTCCGCGGACGTGGTTGATCTCGAACTTGGCGCCGTGCATGGTCGCGACCTCGTCGATCGCCGCGTGGATCATGTCCGGGGCGTCGTGCCAGGCGTTCAGGTCCAGGCACCGCACGGTGCCGGACAGCTCGGCGTGCATCGGGATGACGTTGCAGGCGTGCCCGGCCTCGATCCGGCCCCAGGTGACCGACATGCCCGAGCGGGCGTCCATCCGGCGGGTCAGCAGGGCGGGAACGTCCACGGCCACCCGGGCGGCGGCCGTCACCAGGTCGGTGGTCAGGTGCGGGCGGGCGGTGTGCCCGCCGGAGCCGGAGAGGGTGACCTCCAGCCGGTCGCAGGCCGAGGTGATGGGGCCGGGCCGTAGCCCGATGCGCCCGGAGTCCACCCGCGGGTCGCAGTGGACGGCGATGATCTTGCCCACGCCGTCCAGGACCCCCGCGTCGACGGCCTCGGTGGCTCCGCCCGGCAGCACTTCCTCGGCGGGCTGGAAGAGCAGCCGCACGGGAAGGGGCAGCAGCCCCTGGCGGTCGAGCTCGGCGAGCACCAGTCCGGCGCCGAGGACGACGGTGGTGTGCACGTCGTGGCCGCAGGCGTGGGCGCGGTCGGGGTAGACCGAGCGGTACGAGACGTGCGTCTTGGCATCGGGGATCGGCAGGGCGTCGATGTCCGCGCGCATGGCCAGCATCGGCCGTACCCCGGCGTCCCGTCGCCCGCCACCGCCCTCGAACGTGCTCCGCGCCCCTTCGTCCCGGGTCCCGACGTCACAGACCAGGCCCGTGCCGCCCGCCAGGACCCGTGGTCGCAGGCCGGCTTTCTCCAGCCGGGCCTTGATCGCCGCCGTGGTGCGGAATTCCTGGTGCCCGAGCTCCGGGTGCATGTGCAAGTCCCGGCGGAAGGCGATCAGTTCGGCACGCAGGTGATCCGGAAGCTTGCCGGGCAGCTCGGGCCGCTCGGACACGGCGGGCTGGTCGGTCTGGGACTCGCGGGACATCAACTGGGTCACCTGTTGAAGGGTAGGCGCACCCATGGGTCAACTGGCCGGGGATCACGAAAAGTTCATGCCGTTAGGGGAAAGAAACCGGCGTCTGGACGCATGACCGGATGCACCCGGGGGTAAACTGCGGCGCTCACCCGGCCGCCGGAGCCGCCTGCGCGGGCAGTCTGCGCACATCACGGGCGGTGTCGGTGACCCCGGCGAGGAATCCGCGGGCGCGCGGCGAGGCGGTCCCGGTGAGCCAGGCGGGGTCGATATCGCATACGGCGACCGTCACTCCCGTACCAGTCAGTGCGTAGGGCAGCGTGTGGACGACCGTGGACGGAAAGCTGACGACCGTACGGCCGACCGGGCCGCGCCGGGCGATGAGCTCCAGCGGCAGGTCCGGGCGGACGATCTCCAGCCCGGTCGCCTCGCTCAGCGCGCGCAGCTTCTCCGGGGACTCCCGGCGGTGCGCGAAGTAGCGGGTGGCGCCGTGCTCCCGGGTCAGGGCGCGCACGGCGTCGAGGTAGCACGCCCGGTCGACCACGCCGGTCTCCACGAGCGAGGTGCCGACGAGGTCGGTGCCCTTGGTCAGGCGCGGCGGGCCGAAGCGGGCGCGGGTCCAGGCGAAGTCGTTGACCCGGAGCGTCATCGCGCCGTGGGCGGTCACGGGCATCGAGCTGAACACCTCGACGCGCCGGCCGCTGCCCCCGCTCGGGGTGAAGCGGCGCCGCGCGGTCGCCGAGACCGGTGCGTACGCCAGTTCGCGCACCCGGCCGGGCAGTCCGCCGCCGCCGGCCCGGTGCCAGCGGACGAGCCGTTCGCCGCGGGCGGTCTGGGCGATGAACTCCATGGTGGCGGTGCCGTCGTCGACCACGACGAGCTCCTCGGCCCGTACGAGGGTCAGCAGCAGCTGCACGTAGCGGGAGAAGGGGTCGCCGACGACGACCGTGCGCGCCGCCCGTACGTCACGGCGCAGCGCGGCGAGCGCCTTCAGCGGTGCGAGCCGGCCCCCGCGGGCCTCCTGCCAGCGGACCTCGTGGCCTTCGTCCCGGGCGAGCGCCGCCATCCGGCGCAGCTGACCGCGGGACATCGGGTCGGTGGGCGGCAGGACGACGATCCGCAGGGCGGGCGCGGCGGCGGCCCCGGCCGGGCGGCCCGGGCCACCGGCCGGCTGGCGCGGGACCCCGTCCAGCAGCGGGCCGCCGGGTGCGGCACGGTGCGCGTACGCCCACTCCAGCACGTTCAGGAGCTGGACCGGGCTCTCGACGAAAGCCAGGGTGGGGGCTGAAGTGGGCATCACGTACTCCTCGGCAGGGGACGGGACGGGACCTCGTGCGCGCCGGACCGCGGACCCGGTCAGACGGCGGCGAGCTCGCCCTGGACGCGGCGGAGCTTCTTCATGGGGCCCAGCTCGGACGCGTAGACCCGCTTGACGCCGTCGCCGAGGGCGGTCTCGATGGTGCGGATGTCGCGGACCAGGCGGGCGAGGCCGCCGGGCTCGACGGAGGCGGCCTGGTCGGACCCCCACATCGCGCGGTCGAGGGTGATGTGGCGCTCGACGAAGGCAGCGCCGAGGGCGACGGCGGCGAGGGTGGTCTGCAGGCCCGTCTCGTGGCCGGAGTAGCCGATCGGGACGTTGGGGTACTCCTCCTGGAGGGTGTTGATCACCCGCAGGTTGAGCTCCTCGGACTTGGCCGGGTACGTCGAAGTGGCGTGGCAGAGAAGGATGTTGTCGCTGCCGAGCACCTCCACCGCGTGGCGGATCTGCTTCGGGGTGGACATGCCGGTGGACAGCACGACGGTGCGGCCGGTGGCGCGCAGGGCGCGCAGCAGCTCGTCGTCGGTGAGCGAGGCGGAGGCGACCTTGTGGGCGGGGAGGTCGAACTTCTCCAGGAAGGCGACGGCCTCGGTGTCCCACGGGGAGGCGAACCAGTCGATGCCGCGCTCGGCGCAGTGCTCGTCGATCGCGCGGTACTCGGACTCGCCGAACTCGACCTTGTGGCGGTAGTCGATGTAGGTCATCCGGCCCCAGGGGGTGTCGCGCTCGATGTCCCACTGGTCGCGCGGGGTGCAGATCTCCGGGGTGCGCTTCTGGAACTTGACCGCGTCGCAGCCGGCTTCGGCGGCGGCGTCGATCAGGGCGAAGGCGTTGCCGAGGTCGCCGTTGTGGTTGATGCCGATCTCTCCGACCACGTAGACGGGCCGGCCGGGGCCTGCGGTGCGCGGTCCGAACGAGCGCAGGCGGCTGTTGGGGGAGGCGGTCATGGCAGGTGACGTCCTTCGGTGCGGGGGTGCGGGGATGCGGGGTGTTTCCGGGTCATGGGGTGTTGCCGGGTCACGGGGCGTTGCCGGGTCACGGGGTGTGGGCCGCGGGTCGGGTCGTACGTCGAGCAGTGGGGCGAGGAGGCGGGCGCGCTCCAGGTCGTGCGGGTCGTCGATCTCCAGGACCCGTGCGGGGTCGCTGGCGACGGGCAGGACGCGCCCGAAGAAGCGGTGGCGGGCGGTGCGGAAGCCGGGAGCGTCCATGGCGTAGGCGGCGCCGGTCTCCAGCAGGTCCTGGGGGCGGTCCTGGCGCCGGGGTCGGTACGCCGTGTCGTGGTTGACGCCGGTCCCTCCTCCGTCGGGGTCCTCCCGCCAGAGGAAGCCGTGGAAGGGGGCCACGGTCAGGGCGGAGTCGGCGGCGCCGGAGGCGACCGCCGCGGCGACGGATTCGACGTCGGCGGCGGCCAGGAAGGGGCTGGTGCACTGGACGAGGAGGACCACGTCCACGGTGAGGGAGTGCAGTTCCTCGAAGGCGGTGAGGGCGTGCAACAGGGCCGCCTCGCTGCTCGCGGTGTCGCCGGAGATCGCGGCGGGGCGGGCGATCACGTCGGCGCCCGCGGCGCGGGCGACGGCGGCGATCTGCGGGGAGTCGGTGGAGACCACCACGTCGGTGACGGTCGGCGCGCCGAGGCAGGCCCGGACGGCGCGGGCGACGAGCGGGACGCCGGCGACCGCTGCGAGGTTCTTGCCGGGGACCCCCTTGGAGCCGCCGCGGGCGGGGATCACGGCCAGGACGCGGGGGCTCACAGCTCCCCCATCCGGCGGATCACGGGGGCCACGCGCTGCACGCCGTGCCGGTACGCCCCGCGGGCGGCCTCGCGCAGGTGGGCGCGGAGCCGGCGGCGCAGCCGGGACTGCCCGGCGCTCTGCCGCACCGCGCCGGGCAGCGGGGTGCCGTCGGGCGCGAGGTGCTGCCGCGCGAGGATCCCGGGCAGGTACCCGGGGGCGGTGGTGAGCGTGTAGTACGGGGCGACGGGCGGGAGCCGGTCTCCGGCCAGCAGCCCGGCGACCCTCGCCCGGGCGACGGCGTACGCGTCACCGCCTCCGGCGCGCGCGGAAGCGGCCTCGGCCTCGGACCCGGGCTCGTACTCGGCCTCGGGCCCGGCCGAGCCGTGGGCGGCGAGCGTCGGCGCGGCCGGAGCGGCCCCGTCGGCCTCCGGTGCGGGCGGGCCCGGCAGGACGCCCTGCGCCGCCAGCCACCGCGGGTCGGCCTGCGGCAGCAGTCCGGCGTCGAGCTGGTCCCAGGAGGCCAGGCAGCCGGAGCCCAGGAAGTGGTGGTTGCCGAGGGACTCGCGGATGCCCAGGTCGGTGAGGACGGCCGTCGGGATGGAGCGGTTCAGGGACTCCAGGGCGGCGGTGGAGGAGACGGTGACCAGCAGGTCGGTGCCGTCCAGCACCTCGCCCATGTTCCCGTACACCAGCCGGCAGTTGGGCGGGAGTCCGCCGGGCAGCCTGGCGGCGAGCCGCTGGTACGGCTGTTCCTCCAGGTGCGTGGTGTGCTCCCCGGGCCGGCTGCGCAGTTTGATCAGCACCTCGCGCCGGGGGTGCAGCCGCGCGTGCCCGGCCGCCCGCTCCAGCAGGTAGGCGCGGTCGGCGCGGCTCTCGGGTACGGAGGGCTGGACGGCGAAGACCACTGTGCGGGTCCCGCTCCCGGCGCGCTCGTACGGGGCCCCGCCGAGGAACGGCAGCGCCGTCTCGGTGACGGCGCCCGGGTCCGCGCCGACGCCTTCGTACACGGCGCGGAACCGCCCGGCGTCGTGCCGGGAGTTGGCGAGGACGAGGTCGGCGCCGTGCCGCAGCAGCAGCCCGTCGGCGAGCTTCTCGTACACGACGCCGACGTAGCCGGTGACGAGGACGGGGCGGGCCGCCGGTTCGGGCCACAGGGCGCGGGCCCCGTGCAGGACGGCCTGGACGGCCCCGCCGACGAGGGCGAGGACCACCACGTCGTACTGCTCCCGCCCGATCTCGGCGAGGAATTCGGCGCAGGTCACCTCGGTCGGCCGGTCGCCCTGGACCCCCACTTCGCCGAGCTGGCGGGCGGTGGGTGTGGCTCGGCCGCGCAGCAGGTATCCGGCGAGACGGTGGTCGGGCACGAGACGGCGGGCGGTGAGTGCGCCCCATTTCCATCGCGTGTCGGAATCGGCGAGTACGGCGACGCGTTTGCGTTCTGGCACGCGGCAGAAGCTATTCCGCAATTCCGGTGACCGGCCCAACGAGCGCACAACAGCGGGTTAACAAAGCGTCGACTGAATAAGAAGGCGCCCGGGTTAACGCGTCCGCCCCGCGTCGTTCACATGGAATCCGCATCCGGGCCATGGTGAATGCCGAACGGCGCCCTAACGTCTCGCGGGTGCCCAAGCTCTCTGTTGTCGTGCCGTTCTACAACGTGCAGACATTTGCGCCGGATGCCCTGAAGAGTCTCGAACTCAACGCCCGGGACGATTTCGAGTTCCTGCTCGTCGACGACTGTTCGACGGACGGGACTCCCGGCCTGCTGGAGCGGGCCGCGCGCGAGCTGCCCGGGGCGGTGCACCTCAGGCACGAGCACAACGGGGGTCTGGCCACCGCCCGGAACACCGGCCTGGACGCGGCCCGCGGCGAGTACGTGGCCTTCCTGGACGGGGACGACTGGCTGGCCCCCGGCCACCTGACCCGCACCCTGGCCGCCATCGAGGCCCTGGACTGCGACTTCGTCCGTACCGACCACGTGAAGTGCACGGGCAGGTCCCGCAGCGTGCAGCGGGTCCCGTACGGACCGCAGTCGGTCGTCGCCGATCCGCGCACCGCGATCCTGCCCGCCGACCGGGCCACCTCGGTGGACTACCCGTACGCCTGGGCCGGCATGTACCACCGGCGTCTGCTGGACCGTGGTGTGCTGCACTTCACCGACGGGCTGCGGACGGCGGAGGACCGGCCGTGGATCTGGCGGCTGCACCGGGAGGCGCGGTCCTTCGCCGCGGTCGGACTGCCCGGGATCTTCTACCGGCGCGGCGTCGCCACCTCGTTGACACAAATCGGTGACGAACGGCAGCTCGATTTCATCCGCGCATTCGATCAGGTAATGTCCGACGTCATCGCGGACCGGGAATCCGATCTCCTTCTCCCGAAAGCCGTCCGAACGTATTGCGCGATCATCGCGCACCATTTCGGTTCCGTCGAGAGGTACGAACCGGCCGTGGCCAGGAAACTCAGGTCGATGAGCACGGCGGCGCTCGGGCGCATGCCCCAGGACGTGCTCGACCACGTCCTGGACTCGATGGACACGCAACGCGCCACCCTGCTGCGCCGCGTGCGCGGCCGCCGTCGCACCACGTCGGGAGCGGCAGCCTGATGCCCACGCAGATCTTCCTGGCCTCCACGCTCTACGGGGCCGCCACCCTCGCGGCGGGCATCGACGCGGGCTCCTTCCCGCCGGCCGACCGCCGCATCCTGCTCACCAGCAACCACTCCGTCACCGCCGAGGTCAGCCCCGGCGTCGCGGACATGCCGGGCTTCGCCGCCCTGCGCACCCGCTTCGACGAGGTGCTCGACTGGAACCGCGTCATCGAGCCGCAGCACCCGAGCATCTGGGCCCCGCGCGCGGAGGACGTCCCCCTGTGGGAACGGCAGCTGCGCACCCTGTGGGGTCTGGGCGAGGACCGCGTCGAGCTGATCGTGGAGTCGCTCCAGGTACCGCCCGCCCAGACCCTGTGCCGGCTCTTCCCGGGCGCGGCCGTCGACGTCTACGCGGACGGCCTGATGAGTTACGGGCCCACGCGCTTCCGCCTAGACCCGCAGCTCGGGATGCGGGTGCGGCGCGTACTCCACCTGGACCTGGTGCCGGGGCTGGAGCCGCTGCTGCTGACGGAGTTCGGGGCGCGGGTCGAGCTGGTGCCTTCGGAGCCGTTCCTGAAGGTCCTGGCGGAACTGCCCCCGCACGACGCGGACCTGGACGGGATCGGGGAGTCCCCCGCGCTGCTGCTGGGCCAGTACCTCTCGGCGCTCGACCTCATGACGCCGGAGCAGGAGGAGGAGCTGCACGCCTCGATGGTCCGCGGCGCGCACGCCCTGGGCCACACCGAGCTGGTCTTCAAGCCGCACCCCAGCGCCCCGGCCGCCTGTTCGCGCCGCGCGGAGGCGGAGGCCGAGCGGCTCGGTGCGCGCATCACCGTGATCGACACCCCGGTCCTGGCCGAGGTCCTCTACCAGCGGCTGCGCCCGGCGCTGGTGGTCGGCTGCTTCTCCACGGGCCTGCTGACCGCCGCCACGCTGTACGGGCTGCCGGTGGCCCGGACCGGTACGGACGCCGTACTGGCCCGCCTGACCCCGTACCCGAACAGCAACCGCGTCCCGCTGGTCCTGGTGGACGCGCTGCTCCCCGACCTCGCGGACGCGCAGGCGGTGCGCTCCTGGACGCCCCCGACGCCCGCGCGGGTGCGGGCGGAGGCGGCCGGACTGCTGACGGCGGTCGGGTTCACCATGCAGCCGCAGATCCTCGCGGCGCGGCGCCCGATGGCCGAGGCCTACCTGGCCCGGCACCTGACCGCCCGCACCTGGCGCTACTTCACCCGCCGCCGGCTGACCGCGCTCGGCCTGCCGGGCGGCATCCCCGCCCAGCTGGCGTTCCTGCCGCGGAGCCGGGCGGTGCGGCGCGTGGCCCGCAGGCTGCGCCGCGTCCTCGGCTGAGCGGGCCCCGGCCGGGGTGCCTCAGCCGATGCCTCAGCCGACGGCGAGCTTGGCCGCGAAGCCGAGGAAGAGCACGCCCGCCGCCGAGGTGGCCCCGGCCGACAGCCGCTTGCGGCGCCGGAAGGCCGCCGAGAGGCGGGTGCCGCCGAAGATCAGCAGCGTCAGGTACAGGAAGCTGCCCGTCTGCAGCAGCCCGCCGAGGACCAGGAACGACAGGGCCGGGTAGGCGTAGGACGGGTCCACGAACTGCACGAAGAAGGACATCAGGAAGAGGATGGCCTTCGGGTTGAAGAGGCTGATCAGCAGCGCCCGCCGGTAGGGCCGCTCGGTCTCCTCCGGGTCCGCCGGGGCACCGGCCTCCTCCTCGGCCCGCGTCCGGCGCGTGCGCCACAGCGCCCAGGCGCCCCGCATCATGCCCACGGCCAGCCACGCCAGGTACCCGGCGCCGAGGAACTTCACCACCGTGAAGACCAGCGGGCTCGCCTTGAGCAGCGCCCCGGCGCCCACGGCGGTCAGCAGCATCAGCACGGCGTCGCCGGTGAACACCCCGGCGGCGGCCTTGTACCCGGTACGCACCCCGCGGCGAGCGGCGACGGACAGCACGTAGAGCGAGTTGGGCCCCGGCAGCAGAACGATCAGTACCAGGCCGGCGAGATAAGTCGGAAGATCTGTCACACCCAGCATGGGCAGGAGTGTCCCATAGGGTTGCACCTGTCGGGCCGGCCGTTTCACCAGGTGGAATCCGTCGGCTCGTACGCCCCCCACACCGCCCGCAGCGCCCCGCACACCTCCCCCACCGTGGCCCGGGCCCGCAGCGCCTCCTTCATCGGGTACAGCACGTTCTCCGTCCCCGCGGCCGCCTCCCGCACCGCCGCGAGCGCGGCCTCCACCGCCGCAGCGTCCCGCTCCGCCCGCAGCCGGGCCAGCGCCGCGCACTGCCGCATCTCGATCCCGGGGTCCACCCGCAGCGGCTCGTACGGCTCCTCCCGCTCCAGCGCGTAGCGGTTCACCCCGACCACCACCCGCTCCCCGCTCTCGGTCTGCTGCGCGATGCGGTAGGCGTTCCGCTCGATCTCGCCCTTCTGGAAACCGGCCTCGATCGCGGCCACCGCGCCGCCCTGCGCCTCGACCCGCCGCATCAGGTCGAGCGCGGCCGCCTCCAGGTCGTCCGTCATCCGCTCCACCGCGTACGAACCGGCGAAGGGGTCCGCCGTGTGCGGCACGTCCGTCTCGTACGCGAGGACCTGCTGGGTGCGCAGCGCGAGGCGGGCGGACTTCTCCGTGGGCAGCGCGATCGCCTCGTCGAAGGAGTTGGTGTGCAGCGACTGCGTGCCGCCCAGCACGGCGGCCAGCGCCTGCACGGCCACCCGTACGAGGTTCAGCTCGGGCTGCTGCGCCGTCAGCTGGACCCCTGCCGTCTGGGTGTGGAAACGCAGCATCAGCGACTTCGGGTCCCGCGCCCCGAACTCCTCGCGCATGACGCGGGCCCAGATCCGCCGGGCGGCCCGGAACTTCGCGACCTCCTCCAGCAGGGTGGTGCGGGCGACGAAGAAGAAGGAGAGCCTGGGGGCGAACTCGTCGACCGCCATCCCCGCCGCCAGGGCCGTCCGGACGTAGGCGATGCCGTCGGCGAGGGTGAAGGCCACCTCCTGCGCGGGCGAGGCCCCCGCTTCGGCCATGTGGTAGCCGGAGATGGAGATGGTGTTCCACTTGGGGATCTCGGCCCGGCAGTAGCGGAAGGTGTCGGCCGTGAGCCGGAGCGAGGGCCCGGGCGGGAAGATGTAGGTCCCGCGGGCGATGTACTCCTTCAGGACGTCGTTCTGCACCGTCCCGGTCAGCTGGGCGCCCGCGATCCCCTGCTCCTCGGCGACCAGCTGGTAGAGCAGCAGGAGCAGTGCGGCGGGCGCGTTGATGGTCATCGAGGTGGAGACCCGGTCGAGGGGGATCCCGTCGAACAGGGTCCGCATGTCGTCGAGGGAGTCGATGGCGACGCCGACCTTGCCGACCTCCCCGTGCGCGAGGGGCGCGTCGGAGTCGTGGCCCATCTGGGTCGGCAGGTCGAAGGCGACGGACAGGCCGGTACCGCCGCCCGCGATGAGCTGCCGGTAGCGCGCGTTGGACTCGGACGCCGTGCCGAATCCGGCGTACTGCCGCATCGTCCACGGCCGACCGGTGTACATGGTCGGATAAATCCCCCTGGTGTAGGGGAATTCACCCGGTTCGCCCAGTTCGGTCTCCGGGTCCCACCCCGTCAGGTCGCGAGGCCCGTAGACGGGTTCGATCGGGATGCCGCTCTCGGTACCTGCCATGTGACGAAACCCTCCATAGAGCGACCGCGCCCGGGACTGATACAACTCCCCCTGCTACCGCTGGGGGCGACCCCCACCACTCATCGCTTCGTAAGGCTGCGGACGACCCCTGGTCACAATGGCGCAACATCCCGGGTCCGAGCGCAACTCTCCACGCACGCGAGGCATCACCTAGATACACGACGTAGAAATCGGGGGACTGCAATGCAGCGCCAGAGACTCATAATCCGCACGATCGGGGTGGCAACCGCCGTCGCGCTCGCCGCGACCGCCTGCGGGCCGCAGAAGTCGGAGTCCGCCGGCTCCGCTTCCTCGGCCCCCTCTTCGCCCATGGCGGGCGCCACCCCCGAAGCCTCTCCGACCACCGACGCCAAGCCCGGCGACGCCTCGCCTTCGGCCTCGCCGTCCGCCTCGGCGTCGGCGTCGGCGTCCCCGTCCGCCTCGCCTTCGCCGACGGTGAAGCAGATCATGGCCAACGGTGACGACAGCGACCAGGTCCGCGAGCTCCAGGCACGCCTGAAGCAGCTCAAGCTGATGTCGGTCGCACCGACCGGCTTCTACGGCACGAAGACCACCGCGGCGGTCAAGTCCTTCCAGTCGAAGCACGGTCTGAACGCGACCGGTTCGGTCGACGAGACCACCTGGAAGAAGATCCAGAGCTCCACCAAGAAGCCCACCGCCGACGAGCTGCGCCCGCCGACGGTCAACGAGGCGGACGCGCCCGACCCGCGCTGCATGGAGGGCCGGGTCATGTGCATCAGCAAGGAGAGCCGCACCCTCGCCTGGATGATCGACGGCAAGGTCGTCTCCACGATGGACGTGCGCTTCGGCTCGGAGAACACCCCGACCCGCGAGGGCGTGTTCAACGTGGGCTGGAAGGCCAAGGAGTGGACCTCGACGATCTACCACACGCCGATGCCGTACGCGATGTTCTTCAGCGGCGGCCAGGCGGTGCACTACTCGGCCGACTTCGCGGCCCGCGGATACGCCGGCGCCTCGCACGGCTGTGTGAACGTCCGGGACAAGGGGAAGCTGTCGGCCCTCTTCGACCAGGTGCAGGTCGGCGACAAGGTCGTCGTCTACTGGTGAGCCGGGTGGCGGCCGCAGGCCGCGGGTCGGAAGTGAGAGGCGCGGGCAGGGCCGGGGGAACGTGCCCCGCCCGCGCCGTGTGCGCAGAGCCCAGGGGTACGGGGGGAACCCCGGCTCATGCGCGGCCGATGACCAGTCGGCTCGCTTAGTACTGCGTCACCGGTTCGAAAAGTGTTACAGGCAGCTCGGCGCAGCCGGTCGGAGGCGGACGCAGCCCCGTCGGAGGCGGACACGGCCCCGTTCAGAGCCGGTCGGGCAGGGTCACCGAGGCGCCCGGCGCCGGTGTCGGGCTCGGGCTCCTGACCGCCCCGGAGCCCGTACCGCCCGCGGACGTGCCCGGGGAGTCCATGCTCTTGCCGCCGTCGACCACGCCGTCCAGCAGCGCCTCGCAGTAGTGCGGGATGCGCGAGAGGCCGTGGGCCAGGCGGGAGAGCCGCTCGCGCCGGTCGTCGTTGAGCTTGCCGGACCGGTAGTCCTTGCAGAGGTCCACGGCCCGGCGCGCGTTCTCCCGGTCCTGGTCGCGGTCCTTGCTCGCGCCTCCGAAGAGGTCCTGGTACCCGTCCGTCGCGGTCTTGCCGTCCCTGTCGCCCTTGCCCGGGCCGCCGGTCGCCGACGTACCGGACGAGAGTCCGCCGGCGGAGGCCGTACCGCCCGCGGACGTGCCCGGCGGCTGGGTCGGGCCCGCGGAGGCCGACGGGCTCGCGCCGTCCCGCAGGGGGGTGGGGCTCAGTTGCGGGCTGAGCGTCGAGGCCCCGCCGCCGTCGCCCGGGGTGGGCGCGCCGTCGGCGCTCACCGACATCGCCGGGCCCGGCCCGGCGGTGTCGTGCCGCGACTGGTCCAGCAGTCCGGCGCCCGCCGCGGCGGCCAGTCCGCCGACCGCGACGCTCGCGAGGGCCGCCGCCAGACCGAACCGCACCGTCCGGGCACGCCGGGGCGCGGGAACGCGGAAGCCGGCGGAGGCGCGGCCGAGGTCGATCAGGGGTTCGCCGGAGGGAGCCGCGGAACCGGCCCGTTCGGGGCGTGCCGGGCGTCCGGACGTGGCGGCGGAAGCGCCGCGCGCCGCGCGGAAGGCGGCCACCGCCGCGGCCTCACCGGGCAGTTCCGCGGTGGCGGGCGGCGGGCCGGCCAGGGCGTCGAGGGCGGCGCGCAGCCGGGCGGCTTCGCGCCGGGCCCGCGGATCGGCGTCCGGTCCCGCAGGTTCCGCCGGTTCGCCGCGCAGCAGTTTGTCCGCCGCGGCCCTGTCCAGCCACCTGTCGCGCTCGTCGGCCATCACATGTCCTTCTGCGTCCGCCAACGTGAATGCGTCACACCGGTTTGTTCTACGAGGCCCCCGCCGTGGCCACGCTGCGCGGGTACGGCGTCGAGATCCCTCCCGCCCCCGCCGCCCCGTGAATGGCCACCGGCATTATGGCCGACGCGCGTGCCCCGGTCCGAGTCCGGTACCGGGTCCGGCGCGAAGCCGCCCTCCGCGTCCTGCGCTCCGAGCAGCTCCGCGAGCTTCTTCAGGCCGCGGTGGGCGGCGGTGCGCACGGCGCCGGGGCGCTTGCCGAGGGTCTCGGCCGCGCTCTTCGCGTCCAGGCCGACCACGACCCGAAGGACGACGGCCTCCGCCTGGTCCTGCGGGAGCTGCGCGATGAGCGCCATCGTCGAGCTGGTGGACAGGGCCTCCATCGCCGCGCCCGCGGTGTCGCTGTCGGCGGCCCAGCCGGTGAGCTCGGTGTCGTCGCCGCCGATGGCGGGGCGGCGGCCGCGCATGCGTATGTGGTCGAGGGCCCGGTTGCGGGCGATGCGGGCGGCCCAGCCCCGGAAGCGGTCGGCGTCACCGGCGAAGGAGTCGAGGTCGCGGGCTATCTGCAGCCAGGCCTCGGAGGTCACGTCCTCCGCGTCGCCGTCCCCGACGAGCGTGCGTACGTATCCGAGCAGGCGTGGGTGCACGGCACGGTACACAGCACGGAACGCGTTCTCGTCGCCGTCCTGTGCCGCGAGCACCGCGGCGGTCAGCTCCGCGTCGTCCCCCAGCAAAGTCCCCAACCCGTTCACTGTCCTGTACGTCTGGCGCAAATCAGCACGTTACGGCTTTCCCGCACCTTCGTCCACGCGTTGTACAACGAGCAACCAATCCTGCGCAGAGCGAGGTGTGACACAAAACGCACTCAGGACGCTGACAGGGATACGGGCTTGTCGCACGAGCCCGTGACGGATGGCGGCCGGGGCCTCTCCTGTGGGGGGTGGCGGCCTCGGCCGCCCTCCTTGTCCCGTTCCCGGGCGCTGCCCCGTCGAGGTCCACGGTACCCACGTCATCCTTTCGGCTCACTTCCGGGTGAAATCCCCGAATGGGTACGACACGCCCTGCCCCGCGTCTATAGCGTGGCGGCACACCCGCGCCGCGCCCCGAGGAGCCCCCCGCTGTCCAGCCACCTTCCGGCACAGTCCCATGGGCGCACCTCCCCGGGGGCACCTTCCGGACAGCGTCCGGGGGAGAGGTCCGGGGGAGGTCCCGGCCCGTCCCACGGCTCCGGACTGGCCCGGTTCAACACCCTGCCCCCCGAGGCGGCCCTGGCCGCCCTGAAGCAGTGCTGCGGAAGCCGCCGCTGGGCGCACCGGGTCGCCGCGCACCGCCCCTACCCCGACCTCGACGCCCTGGTCGCGGCCGCGGGCGAAGCCTCGTACGACCTCTCCCAGGCGGACCTGACGGAGGCACTGGCCGCCGAGTGCTCGCAGGAGCTGGGCCACGGGGCCCCGTACGCGGCGCTGCTGGCCCTCGACGCGGCCCACTCCGCGTACGAACGGAAGTTCGGCCACGCGTTCGTGATCTGCCTCGACGGGCATCCCCCGGAAGAACGGGCGGCCCACCTGCTGGCCGCGATCCGGCGGCGGATGGGGCACGAGGCGGACGAGGAACGCTCGATCTCCGCCGACGAGCTGCGCCGCGTCGCGCAGGCCCGACTGTGCGACCTGACACATTGGCTGACGTCGGCGGATGGTCTGTCTGGGGCGGAAATGGGGCTATTCGCCCCTGTGGGATAGCCCGTCCGAGCCTGTTTGATCACACCGATGGCCCCCGCGCGAAGGAACCGACAAAGCGTCGCTACGATGTCCGGGGCCGGAGGACCGTACCCGGCCGGGCCCGACCGACAAAGAAGCCGGCTGGCCCCCGCCCCGCTTCCGGAGGGTTTTCCGTGCCGGCTGGAACGTTGTACCGCGGCCGGGAAGGAATGTGGTCCTGGGTGGCTCATCGAGTCACCGGCGTCCTCATCTTCTTCTTCCTGTTCGTACACGTCCTCGACACCGCACTCGTCCGCGTCTCCCCCGAGGCGTACGACGACGTGGTGGCTACCTACAAGACTCCGATCGTCGCGCTGCTGGAGTACGGCCTCGTCGCCGCAATCCTCTTCCACGCGCTCAACGGTCTCCGTGTCATCGCCGTGGACTTCTGGTCCAAGGGCCCGCGCCACCAGAAGACGATGCTCTGGTGGGTCGTGGGCATCTGGGTCGTGCTGATGGCTGGCGCCCTGTACCCCGTACTCGGCCACGCCTACCTTGAACTGTTCGGGAAGTGACACGCATGTCTTCTGACACTTCTTCCGCCAAGGCCATCGGCGACGTCGAGGGCGCATCCCTCTACGACGCCGAGAACCCGGCGCCTTACATCGAGGCCCCGCGCAAGCGGACGGCTAAGACCCCGCGCTCGACCCGCGGCAACTTCGAGATGGTCGCGTGGCTCTTCATGCGCCTCTCGGGCATCGTGCTCGTCGTCCTGGTCATCGGCCACCTGCTGATCCAGCTGGTGCTCGACGGCGGCGTCTCCAAGATCGGCTTCGCCTTCGTGGCGGGCCGGTGGGCTTCCCCGTTCTGGCAGGTCTGGGACCTGCTGATGCTGTGGCTGGCCATGCTGCACGGCGCCAACGGCCTGCGTACCGTCATCAACGACTACGCGGAGCGCGCCGGAACGCGGCTGTGGCTGAAGGGCCTGCTCTACACCGCCACGGTGTTCACCATCCTTCTGGGCACGCTGGTGATCTTCACCTTCGACCCGAACATCCGCTAGGCAACGGGGCTGAGGCGAACCACATGAAGATCCACAAGTACGACACCGTCATCGTCGGCGCCGGTGGCGCGGGCATGCGCGCCGCCATCGAGTCGACGAAGCGCAGCCGCACCGCCGTGCTGACGAAGCTCTACCCCACCCGCTCCCACACGGGCGCCGCGCAGGGCGGCATGGCCGCCGCGCTGGCCAACGTGGAAGAGGACAACTGGGAGTGGCACACCTTCGACACGGTCAAGGGCGGTGACTACCTGGTCGACCAGGACGCCGCCGAGATCCTGGCGAAGGAGGCCATCGACGCCGTCCTCGACCTGGAGAAGATGGGCCTGCCGTTCAACCGCACCCCGGACGGCACCATCGACCAGCGCCGCTTCGGCGGCCACTCGCGCAACCACGGCGAGGCCCCGGTCCGCCGGTCCTGCTACGCCGCGGACCGCACGGGCCACATGATCCTCCAGACGCTGTACCAGAACTGCGTCAAGGAGGGCGTGGAGTTCTTCAACGAGTTCTACGTCCTGGACCAGCTCCTGGTCGAGGAGGACGGCGTCAAGAAGTCGGCCGGTGTGGTCGCGTACGAGCTCGCCACCGGCGAGATCCACGTGTTCCAGGCCAAGGCCGTCATCTACGCCTCGGGCGGCACCGGCAAGTTCTTCAAGGTGACCTCCAACGCGCACACCCTCACGGGTGACGGCCAGGCGGCCTGCTACCGCCGCGGCCTGCCGCTGGAGGACATGGAGTTCTTCCAGTTCCACCCGACGGGCATCTGGCGCATGGGCATCCTGCTGACGGAGGGCGCCCGTGGTGAGGGCGGCATCCTCCGCAACAAGGACGGCGAGCGCTTCATGGAGAAGTACGCGCCGGTCATGAAGGACCTCGCGTCCCGTGACGTCGTCTCGCGCTCCATCTACACCGAGATCCGTGAGGGCCGCGGCTGCGGTCCGGCCGGTGACCACGTGTACCTGGACCTGACGCACCTGCCGCCGGAGCAGCTCGACGCGAAGCTCCCGGACATCACCGAGTTCGCGCGTACGTACCTGGGCATCGAGCCGTACACGGACCCGATCCCGATCCAGCCCACCGCGCACTACGCCATGGGCGGCATCCCGACCAACGTCGAGGGTGAGGTCCTCAGCGACAACACCACCGTCGTCCCGGGCCTGTACGCGGCCGGCGAGGTCGCGTGCGTGTCGGTGCACGGCGCGAACCGCCTGGGCACCAACTCGCTGCTGGACATCAACGTCTTCGGCAAGCGCTCGGGCATCGCCGCGGCCGAGTACGCGCACGGACACGACTACGTCGAGCTGCCGGAGAACCCGGCGCAGGACGTCATCGACCTCGTCGAGCGTCTGCGCAACTCCACGGGCAAGGAGCGGGTCGCCGACCTGCGCCTGGAGCTCCAGGAGACGATGGACGCGTGCGTGATGGTGTTCCGTACGGAGCAGACCATCAAGACCGCGGTCGAGAAGATCGCGGAACTGCGCGAGCGCTACAAGAACGTGTCCGTCCAGGACAAGGGCAAGCGCTTCAACACGGACCTGCTGGAGGCCATCGAGCTGGGCAACCTGCTCGACCTGGCCGAGGTCATGGCCGTGTCCGCGCTGGCGCGCAAGGAGTCCCGCGGCGGTCACTACCGCGAGGACTACCCGAACCGCGACGACGTCAACTTCATGCGCCACACCATGGCGTACCGCGAGGTCGACGACAACGGCACGGACTCGGTCCGGCTGGACTACAAGCCTGTCGTCGTCACCCGCTACCAGCCGATGGAGCGTAAGTACTGATGGGCACCCCGACCCTGAGCAAGACGGACACGATGGAGGCCGCGGCCGCGGCTTCGCCCTTCATCACGGTCACCTTCCGGATCCGCCGCTACAACCCCGAGATCTCGGACGAGGCGCAGTGGCAGGACTTCCAGATCGAGATCGACCCGAAGGAGCGCGTGCTCGACGGTCTCCACAAGATCAAGTGGGACCTCGACGGCACGCTGACCTTCCGCCGCTCGTGCGCGCACGGCATCTGCGGCTCCGACGCGATGCGGATCAACGGCAAGAACAGGCTCGCCTGCAAGACGCTGATCAAGGACATCAACCCGGAGAAGCCGATCACGGTCGAGGCCATCAAGGGCCTCACGGTGATGAAGGACCTTGTCGTCGACATGGAGCCCTTCTTCCAGGCGTACCGCGACGTCATGCCGTTCCTGGTCACCAAGGGCAACGAGCCGACGCGTGAGCGCCTGCAGTCCGCCGAGGACCGCGAGCGCTTCGACGACACCACCAAGTGCATCCTGTGCGCCGCGTGCACGTCCTCGTGCCCGGTGTTCTGGAACGACGGCCAGTACTTCGGCCCGGCGGCGATCGTCAACGCGCACCGCTTCATCTTCGACTCGCGCGACGAGGCCGGCGAGCAGCGGCTGGAGATCCTGAACGACAAGGACGGCGTGTGGCGCTGCCGCACGACCTTCAACTGCACCGACGCGTGCCCGCGTGGCATCGAGGTCACGAAGGCGATCCAGGAAGTGAAGCGCGCGCTGATCACGCGTCGCTTCTGATTCCCCCTCCTTGACGCGGTGAGGCCCGTACCCCTTCCCGGGGTGCGGGCTTCACGCGTACCCGGGGCCCGTCGGGGGCGGGGTGTCCCCCATGACCGGTGGGTCTTCCTCGCGGCAGGCGTGCGGCCGTCTCCGCAGCGCGGTGCTCGGACGGGGTACAGCCCGGGGGGTCGCTGTGGAAGGATCGGCGGCATGAGTGAGCAGCAGCCGAACCCGTACGCGAGCGACCCGGGCCAGGGCGGGCAGCCCGGCATGCCCGGCCAGGGTGACTACAAGTGGGGCCCGGGAGAGGCCAGTTACGGCTACCCGCAGCCCTATCCGGCGGCCGGGCACGCGCCCTACCAGCCGACCATGGGCGCGGGCATCCCGGCCCCCGTTCCCGCCCCGGCGCCGATGAACGGCGCAGGCGTGTCCCTCGGCGACATCACGGTCGTGGGGGACCAGATCATCACGCCGTCGGGCAACATGCCCCTGCGGGGCGCGGTCTGGAACGCGACGGACTTCTCGCGCACCGAGGAGAAGATCCCGACCCACGCGATCATCCTGGCCGTCATCTTCTTCCTGTTCTGCCTGCTGGGCCTGCTGTTCCTCCTGATGAAGGAGAAGAAGACCACGGGCTACATCCAGGTCTCGGTGACCAGCGGCGGCCGCCACCACTCCACGATGATCCCGGCCCAGGACCAGAGCACCTTCCCGTGGGTGATGTCCCAGCTCAACTTCGCACGGTCGCTGAGCCTCTGAGGGGGCGTCCGGGCGGGGCCGGAACACGGTGGCGGCCTCCGCCCCCACCCGGCAGGATCAGCGCATGATCGTTTCTTTTGACGTGGACGGACCCTCCGACGGCCCCGCCGTCGTCCTGCTGCACTCCTCCGTCTGCGACCGGCGCATGTGGGACTCCCCGTACGGGGCCCTGGCCGAGGCCGGGTTCCGCGTGGTCCGGCCCGACTTCCGGACCTGCGGGGACTCCCCGGCCGCGCGGGCCCCGTACAGCGACGACGGCGACGTCGTCGCGCTGCTGGACCGGCTCGGGATCGAGCGCGCCGCGCTCGTCGGCTCCTCCTACGGCGGCCGGGTCGCCCTGCGGATCGCCGCCCTGCACCCGGAACGCGTGTCCCGCCTGGCCCTGCTCTGCGCGGGCCGCCCGGGGCACCGGCCCGGCTCGCCTCAGGTGCGGGAGTTCGGCGCCGCGGAGGACGCGCTGCTGGAGGCCGGCGACCTGGAGGGGGCGGCCGCGCTGAACGCCCGCACCTGGCTCGGCCCGGACGCCGACGAGGCCGCGCACACCCTGGTACGGGCCATGCAGCTGCGGAACTTCCAGGGCTCCGCGTGCCTCGCCGAGGACCACGAACTCCCCGAGCCGGACGTCGACTTCGCCGCGATCACCGCCCCGGTCCTCGCCGTCGGCGGCGCCCACGACCTCCCCGACTTCCGCGCCGTCGCCGCCGAACTCCCTTCCCTCGTCCCCGGCGCCCGCCACCTGGAGCTCCCCTGGGCGGGCCACCTGCCCTCGCTGGAGCGCCCCGCGGAAATCACCGAGCTGCTCCTGGAGTTCCTCCGCCCGATCCGGTGACGCGGGCGCTTCCCGGACGCGGGCCGGGCGCCGCCCTACGATGATGCTCTCGACCCAGCCCACGGGAGGCCCGGAATGTCCACAGCACCCGTCGAGCACCCTGAGTACGCCGACGAGGAGAAGCCGCTGACTCTCCTCGAAGAGGCCGACCTGCTCATGGAGCGGAACCCCGGCTACCGCGTCGAGATCATCGGAGGCATCCTCACCGTGACCCCGCCCCCAGACCTCCCGCACGCACGAGTCCTGACCGACCTCATGCTGCCGTTCCTCAGCGCCGGCCTGCACGGGCCGGAGTCTCATGTCGTGCAGGGTGTCGGCCTGTGGCTGCCCGACGGTCCCGAGGACTACGCGATTCCCGACCTGTCCGTCGTCGACGCCGACATCGACGACCACTTGATCGAGTTCAACTGCTACGACCCGGCGGCCTTCCGCCTGGTCCTGGAAGTGACCTCGTCGAACTACAACAACGACCTGCGTGCCAAGGCCGTCGCCTACGCCCAGGCCCGGGTCCCCGTCTACGTCATCGTCAACCGGAAGCACCAGCGGGTGCACGTCCTGACCGACCCCGCCGAAGGGCAGTACGCCAGCCACCGCATCCTCGCCGCCGGCGAGCTCGCCACCCTCCCCGACTCCCTCGGCGCCAAGGTCACCCTCGACGTGGACGAGCTGCTGGCGGCGGGGCGGCCGCTGCCCCGCAAGAAGGCCGCGCCGCCGGCCTCGGAGGGCTGAGCGCGGGCTGAGCGGCCTCGGGGAAGTGGGGTGCACCCACCGCCGCCAGGAGGGCCGCGCGGCGGAGATCACCGAGCTCCTCCTGGAGTTCCTCCACCCGATCCGGTGACGCGGGCGCTTGCCGGACGCGGGCCGGCCGCCGTCCTACGATGATGCTCTCGACCCAGCCCACGGGAGGCCCGAGATGCCCGCAGCACCCGTCGAGTACTCCGCGTACCCGAATGAGGACCGGCCGCCGACCCTGCTCGAAGCGGCCAACCGGCTCATGGAGCAGGCCCCTGGCTACCGCGTCGAGATCATCGGAGGTCAGCTCACCGTGACGCCGCCCGCGGACCTGCCCCACTCCAGGGTGCTGAACAAGATCACCCGTCCGTTCGTCGCCGCAGGCCTGGACGACGGCGAGACCGAGGTGCACCAGGGCATCGGGCTGTGGCTGCCGGGCGGACCGGAGGACTACGCCATCCCGGACCTCGTCGTGGTCGACGCGGACAGCGATGAGCACCTCGTCAGGAACAACTGCTACGACCCGGTCGTGTTCCGCCTCGTCCTCGAAGTGACGTCGAGCAACTACAACACCGACCTGCGCTCCAAGGTCGGGGCCTACGCGAGCGCCGGGGTCCCGGTCTACGTCATCGTGAACCGCCAGCACCAGCGGCTCCACGTGCTGACCGATCCCGAGAGCGGCGATTACGGCACCCACCGGGTGTACGCATCCGGCGAGCTCGCCACCCTCCCCGACTCCCTCGGCGCCAAGGTCACCCTCGACGTGGACGAGCTGCTGGCGGCGGGCCGGCCGCAGCCCCGCAAGAAGGCCGCGCCGCCCGCCCCGGACGCCTAGCCGCGCTTGCGGCTCAGGCCCAGGCCCACGGCCACCAGGAGGGCCGCCGCGAGGACGATCGCCGCGTCGGTCGCCAGGACCGTGCGGACCCCGTCGAAGAGCGAGGCCCGGGTGGTGGCCAGGACGCCGAGCAGCGGGATGCCGATCGTGAGGCCGACCTGCTGGGTGGTGGTGACCAGGCCCGTCGCCAGGCCCTGTTCCTCGTCGGGCACGCCGCTCGTCACGACCAGCCCGTACGAGATGATCGCCCCGAGGTGGCACATGCTGGCCAGCGAGACGGCGACGGTCGCCACCAGTGCGCCGGAGCCGGTGCCCACGGCCAGCAGCGCGGCGCCGAACGCGCCCTGCCCGAGCAGCGATCCGACCAGGACGCGGCGGGCGCCGAAGCGGCCGATGACCCTGGGGGCGTAGGAGCCGGCGAGGACGGACGCGACGCCCTGGACGCCGAACACCAGGCCGGTCCGGAAGGACGACAGCTCCAGCGTCTCCTGGAGGTAGAGGGTCAGCACGAAGATGACCGTCGACATCATCGAGAACGTCACCAGCCCGGCGACGTTGCCCCACGCGACCGTACGCCGCTTCAGCATCGGCAGCGACACCAGCGGCGCCGCGCTCTTCGACTCGACCACCACGAACGCGGCGAGCAGGCCGGTCCCGACGACCAGCGTTCCCCAGACGTCCGCGTCGCCGAAGCCGCGCTGGGCGGCCGTCGACAGCGAGTAGATCAGCGCGAGCAGACCGCCGGTGACGGTGACGGCCCCGGGCACGTCGAGCCGCGGCCGCTCGGGCGTACGGGACTCCGGCAGCAGCCCGGGGGCGAGGACCAGGACGACCGCCGCGGCGACCGCGAGCAGGCCCATCGTGGAGCGCCAGCCCAGGGTGTCGGTCATGACGCCGCCGAGCACCATGCCGATGGTGAAGCCGAGGGACAGCAGGGTGCCGGAGATGCCGAGCGCCTTGTCGCGCAGCGGCCCCTCGGGGAAGGTCGTGGTCAGCAGGGACATGCCGGTGGGCACGATGACCGCCGCGCCCAGGCCTTGCAGGGCGCGCCCGGTCAGGAAGGACGCCGGGTCCCAGGCGAGGGTCGCGAGCAGCGAGGCCGCGCCGAAGAGCACGAGGCCCGTCAGGAACAGCTTCTTGCGGCCGTACAGGTCGGCGATCCGGCCGAAGAGCAGCAGGAAGCCGCCGGACGGCAGGGCGAAGGCGGTGACCGCCCACTGGAGGGCGGACCGGCTCAGCCCCAGGTCCTTGCCGAGCACCGGCAGGGCCACGTTCAGTACGGAGAAGTCGAGCGCCACCATGAACTGGGCGGCGCAGAGCACGAAGAGGACCAACTTGGCCCGGCCGGAGAGCCGGGCGTCCTCGGGGGCCGCCGTGCGCGGCCCGGTGGTTGTCGTCTGTGTGTCGATCGCCATGGCCACTACCCTCGCGGCCCGGGAATGCCGGTGGAGAGTGGGAACTTATCCTGTTGGCGGCACCACCAGGCAGTCTGACAGGGGGACTTCGTGGCGACGCGGATCGACGAGCACCGGCGGAGCGAGCTGCGCGAGTTCCTCATGAGCCGACGGGCCCGGATCACCCCGGCCGAGGCCGGCCTGCCGGACGGCGGGGCCAGGCGCCGGACGCCGGGCCTGCGCCGGGAGGAGGTCGCCGTGCTCGCCGGGGTCGGGGTCTCCTGGTACCAGTGGCTGGAGCAGGGCCGCGACATCACGGTGTCCTCGCAGGTCCTGGACTCGGTGGGCCGCGTACTGAAGCTCAGCAGCGCCGAACGCCGGCACCTGTACGTCCTGGCCGGGCTCAATCCGCCCGCCCTGGAGGTCGCCCCGGCCCACCGGGACATGTGCCATGGCCTGAAGCGGCTGATCGACGCCTGGATGCCGTTCCCCGCGCACATCATGGACGCGTACTGGAACACGGTGATGTACAACGAGGCGGCCGCGCTCGTCTTCGGGATGCGCCCGGAGATCGTGCAGAACTGCCTGATCGCCTTCTTCACCGACCCCATCTACCGGGCCCGCTCCCCGCACTGGGAAGACGTCGCCTGCAACGTGGTGGCCCAGTTCCGGGCGGCCTGCTCGGAGCGTCCGAACGACGAGGGGTTCCGGGCGGTGGTCGAGGAGGCGCGGGAGCTGAGCGCGGAGTTCGCCGAGCTGTGGGAGCGCCGCGACGTCGAGCCCGGCGGCCAGCTGCAGAAGCAGATGGAGCACCCGGCCGTCGGCACGCTGCACGTGGAGTCGACCCAGCTGCGCGTGCCCGCCCGCCCCGACCTGGCGATCGTGCTCCACACCCCGCTGCCGGGCACCGAGACGGCGGAGAAGCTGGAGTGGCTGACGTCGCCGGAGGGCCGGCGCGGGTCGATGTACCCGATCGCCGGCTGAGTCCCCTCCGGACGCCGTTCGGTTGTCGGTCGGTTCGAGGTCGGTTCAGAGTCGGTTCGGGGTCAGTTCGAGGTCAGTTCGAGGCCAGTTCGAGGTCACTTGGCCCGCTCGGCGGCGCTGCGCTCGACGCAGAACTCGTTGCCCTCGGGGTCCGCCAGGGTCACCCAGCCGGCGCCGTCGGGCTTGCGGTGATCGCCGACGACGGTGGCGCCGAGGGCGAGGACGCGCTCCACCTCCTCGTCGCGCGTCCGGTCCTGCGGCTGCAGGTCTATGTGGACGCGGTTCTTGACGGTCTTGGCGTCGGGCACCGTGACGAACAGCAGCGCGGATCCGGGCGCCGTGACCAGCGCCTCGGGGTCGCCCGGGAAGTCGTCGTCGGCGAGCGAGCCGTCCAGGACGGCGGCCCAGAACTGCCCGAGGGCGTAGGCGTCGGAGCAGTCGAAGGTGAGGTGTCGTACGAGAGAGGCCATGGGCGGCACTATCTGCCAGGCCCTCGACACCTGTCCAACGATTTGGACCGGGGGCGCTCTGTGATGGAGTGGGGGTCATGACCGACGACTTCGAGACGATCACGGTTCCGGACCACCTGTGCGGCTATCCGGGAGTGGCATTCGGCGGCTACGTGGCGGGCGTGCTCGCCGGGCGGGCGACGGCGAAGACCGTACGGGTGGACTTCAGGCGGCCCGTGCCGACCGGTGAGCCGGTACGGCTCACCGAGACGGCGAGCGGGGGCGCCGAACTGACCTCCGGCGAACTGCTGCTGGCCGCCGCGACCCCCGCCGGGCTGGACACGGACGTACCGGACGCGCCCTCCTGGACGGTGGCGTCGGCGGCCGCCGACGCCTACCGGGCGGCGCCTCCGGACGGATCGGCCGACTGCTTCGGCTGCGGCCTGGACCGTACGCCCGCCACCGGACTGCGCCTGCACTGCGGGCTGGTGCCGGGCGGCGCGATGGTCGCCACCGCCTGGACCCCGGCCGCCGGACTCGGAGGTCCGGACGGCCTGTTGCCCCCCGAGCTGGTGTGGGGCGCGCTGGACTGCCCGGGGAACGCGGCCGGACGCCTCCTCGGCGGCCGCCCGGCCGGCGCCGTCACGGCCTCGCTGTCCGCGCGGCTGGTGCGGCCGGTACCCGTCGGCTCGGGCCTGGTCTCGTACTCCTGGATGCTCGGGTCCGAGGGCCGCAAGTACCGGGTGGGCACGGCCCTGGCCACGGCGGAGGGCGACCTCTGCGCCTTCGCCGAGGCCCTGTGGGTGGAACCTAGGCCGACGCCTGCGCCGTGAAGGCGGCCCAGGCCGCGGGGGTGACGGTGAGGGCGGGGCGGGTGGTGTCCTTGGAGTCCCGGACGTGGACGGCGGAGGGGCAGGACGCCACCTCGACGCAGTCCCCGCCATCGCCGCCGCTGTGGGTCGACTTGTGCCAGGCCAGGGCCACTTCGATGCACTGGCCGCCGGAGCCATCGCTGTAACTGCTCTTGAACCACGCCAGTTCGGTGTTCATCGCTCTCCTAGCAGTTGTTCGAGCCGCTCCGCCGAAGCCCTAGGGCTCAGCGCCACTGCACGAATATTCGCATGACGCTGGATCATCTCGCTGACCACTTCCCGAGCGGAGATCACCCAGCTCTGGAGCTGGCCTTCGACGTAGCCGAGCATGCGGTGCTCCGGGGTCTCCGCGATGGTCATCGGTCCCGGCGCACCGACGTGCTCCTCGCACTCCAGCGGGACCAGCTGGATCGACACATGCGGCAAACGCCCGCACTCCAAAAGATGTTGGAGCTGCTCACGCCACACGGCCTCCCCACCGATCCGGCGCCGCAGGAAGGACTCCTCCAAAACGAAGCACAGCACTGGGGGCGGATCCCGATGCAGCAGCACCTGGCGGCCGATCCGAACCTCCAGTCGGTGCTCAATCTCGGCCGCGTCGACCGGCGGCCAGTGGTCACGGAAGACCTGTCGGGCATAGGCCGGTGTCTGAAGCAAGCCGTTCACGATGTGCGTGTCGTACACCCACAGGCTCACCGCCTTCTTCTCGATCGGCGCGAAGTCCCGGAACTGCGGCGCGTACCGCCCCTCCTCCTCCAGGTACGGAAGCACCGCCTTCAGCAGCCCGTCGCCCGCGAGCAGCTCATCGACCCGCTCGACCATCCCCGGATCCATCGCCCGGTCCCCGCGCTCGAACGCCCCGATCGCCGACGACGAGAAGTTCGTCCGGCCGCCCAACTCCTGGCGCGAGACCCCGCGCTTCTCCCGGAGCGTCCGCATCTGCGCGCCCAGGCCGCGGCGCAGCGGTGACGGGAGGGGTTCACTGGGGTTCACGGCCTCGGACACCGGCGTCACAGCCCTTCACGGATCGCCGTCTGTAACGGCGCGACTACTGTTCCAGGCTAGGGCCGAGCCACCACCCTGTGCCCCATGAACGACGAAATCCCCGACTGGGTCCCCGAGGCCGGCTTCCAGCTCCGCCTCGCGGGCGTGCACTTCGACGCGCTGCGCATCCAGGGCCAGCTCGGCGAGGAGGCCGCCAAGCTGCTGTGCGGGCTCACCGACCACGACGCCGGGCCGATCGTCTACGAGCTCAACGGCTTCCGCTGGATGTACTTCCTGCTGCCGCCCGGCACCGCGCGGGAGCACAGCTGGCCCTCGTACACGCAGCGGTACACCTCGCGCACCCGCTACGCCACCGCCTACGTCGGCGTGCCCGCGCTGTACGGGATCACCTGGCCGCTCGCGTGGCGGTCGGTGCCGACGCGGACGGCGCCCTTCGTGGATCCGGGGATGCTGGAGAAGACGTTCGCTTGAACCTGTTCAAAAAAGCCCCTACAGTCATCCCTGTCAGCAGTATTGAACACGTTCAAGGGGGCTGAGGGCTATGGACCTCACCGTGGTCGCGTACGTCATCTACCTGCTCATCAGCATCGGGCTCACCGTCTGGGTCGCCCGTACGCTCAGCCGCAACGGCCGCGTCTTCATCGGTGACGTCCTCCAGGGGAACGAGAAGCTGGCCGACGCCGTCAACCAGCTCCTCGTGGTCGGGTTCTACCTCGTGAACATCGGCTTCGTGACCCTCTACCTGCGGTCGGCCGAGGACATAGTCCGGGCCCGCGACCTCTTCGAGGCGCTCTCGGTCAAGCTCGGCGTCGTTCTGCTGGTCCTCGGCGTCATGCACCTCGGCAACGTGTGGGTGCTCAACAAGATGCGCCGCCGGGGAATCATGGAGCGCCAGCAGACCCCGCCCGTCAGCCCCCAGGGGTGGACCGCTCCGGCCGGGGTCTGAGCCATGGCCACCTCGGGCTCGGGGGCGGTGCGCCACCTGACCGTCCTGTACGACGCGAACTGCCCGCTCTGCGTCCACATCCGGCACTGGCTGCTCGCGCAGCGCTGGCTGGTCCGGCTCGCCCTGGTCCCCGCCGCGTCGTACGAGGCGCGGCGGCGGTTCCCGCAGCTCGACCACGCCTCGACGCTGAAGGAGATCACCGTCGTCGGGGACTCCGGGCAGGTGTGGACCGGGACGGACGCCTTCATCGTGTGCCTGTGGGCGCTGGCCGAGCACCGGCCGAGGGCCAACTGGCTCTCCACGCCCGCCGGGCGGCCCTTCGCCCGGGCCGCCATGTACACGGCCTCCAGGTGGCGGCAGGCGGTACGGACCGACGGCCAGCCTCAGGGGCCGGAGGAACCGGCCTGTGACGACCAGTGCTCCGTGCCCCGATAGGCTCGTGCACCGTGACTGATCAGAAGGCTCCCAAGAGCGAGCAGACCCGCACGCTCATCCTCGAAACCGCGCTCCGCCTCTTCCAGGAGCGCGGCTTCGACAAGACGACGATGCGGGGTATCGCGAAGGAGGCCGGTGTCTCGGTCGGCAACGCCTATTACTACTTCGAATCGAAGGAACACCTGGTCCAGGGGTTCTACGACCGGATCGGCGCCGCTCACCAGGCGGCGGTCCGGCCCATCCTGGACAGCGAGACCGACCTGCAGAAGCGGCTCGCCGGCGTGCTGACGAGCTGGATGGACATCGCGGCTCCGTATCACGAGTTCGCCTCCCAGTTCTTCAAGAACGCGGCGGACCCCGAAAGTCCGCTCAGCCCCTTCTCGCCGGAGTCGGAGGACGCGCGGCAGGCGGCCATCGACATCCACCGCGAGGTGCTGGCGGGGGCGAAGACAAAGGTGCCGGCCGAGCTGGTCGACGTGCTGCCGGAGCTGATGTGGCTCTCGCAGATGGGCCTGGTCCTGTACTGGGTCTTCGACCGTTCGCCGAACAGCGAGAAGACCCGGCGGCTCGCGGAGCGCGGCGCGCAGCTGACGACGCGGGGCATCGTGCTGGCCCGGTTCAAGGTGCTGCGGCCGCTGGTGCGCGAGGTGCACGAGCTGTTCGCGGACTTCCTGCCCGGCATGGCGCAGACGGCCACGGCGGGCGCCCGCAAGCGGGCCTCGGACCCGAAGCCGGATCCGAAGTCGTAGCCGGATCCGCAGCCGTGGCCGTGGCCGTGGCCGGGTTTACAGCCAGTTGAGTTCCCACAGGCGCCAGACGCCGGTCCCGTCGGACAGGTACTGGGCGCCGGTGACGGCCTCGCGGGTCATCACGTAATCTTTCTTCTGCCAGATCGGCACCATCGGGACCTGCTGGGAGACCAGCTTCTGGAGCTCGCGGAAGTCGGCGGCCGCCTCACCCCGCTCCGAGTGGGACTGGGTGCGGGTGATCAGGCCGTCGACGGCCTTGTCGGAGAAACCGTTGTTCATCGACGAGTCCGCACCGACGAGCGGGGCGAGGAAGTTGTCCGCGTCGGGGAAGTCCGCGATCCAGCCGATGGTGTAGGCGTCGAACTCGCCCGCCGCGTAGCCCTTCTGGAAGTCGGTCCACTCCTCCACCGGCTTGATCTTCACCTGGAAGAGGCCGGTCGCCTCCAGCTGCCGCTTGATCTCGTCGGCCTCCGCGAGGTTCGCGCCGCGCGCGTTGACCCCGACGGTGAGGGAGACGGGGGCGGTGATCCCGGCGTCCTTGAACAGCTTCTTCGCCGCGGCGCCGCTGGGCGTCGGGTAGGAGTCGAAGAACGGCGTGCTGTGGGCGGCGATGCCCGCCGGGACCAGGGAGTACAGCGGGGTGACGGTGCCCGAGTAGATCTCGGTCGCCACCTTGGCGCGGTCGAGTACGGCGGCCGCGGCCTGGCGGACGGCGAGCGGGGCGGCGGTGGAGCCGGGGCGCACGTTGAAAACCATGGAGCGGATCTCGGTGCCGCCGGAGGCCTGGTAGCGGGTGTCCTTCATGCCCGGGTTGAGGGATGCGAGCACGGCCGGCGGCATCTCCCGGTGGGCGACGTCGATCTGGCGGTCGTTCCATGCCTTGTCGAGCTCCGCGGAGTCCTTGAAGTACCGGACGGTGACGGGCGCGTGGGCGGGCTTGGCCTGGCCCTTGTACCGGGCGTTGGGCTTCAGCTCGATGCTCGTCCCGGCCTTGTAGGCGCCGAGCGTGTACGGGCCGGAGCCGTCGACCTTGCCGCCCTCGCGCAGCGCATTCGCCGGGTACTTGTCCTTGTCGACGATCGAGGCGGCACCCGTCGCGATCTTGAAGGGGAAGGTGGCGTCGCCTGCGGAGAGGTTGAAGGTGACGGTGCGGCCCTCCGCCCTGACCGACTCCAGGGTGTTGAAGAGCGGCGCCGGACCCTGGTCGGAGTTGATGGCCTTGATCCGGTCGAAGGAGTGCTTGACGTCCTCGGCGGTGATCGCGCGGCCGCCCGCGAACTTCGCGTCGGGGCGGAGCTCGCACTGGTAGGCGGTGAGCTTCTGGCCGACGAAGCCGCAGGAGGACGCGGCGTCCGGCACGGGGGTGTCGGAGCCGGACTTGATGGTCAGCAGCGACTGGTAGACGTTGCTGAACAGGGCCCAGGAGCCCGCGTCGTACGCCCCCGCGGGGTCGAGGGCGGAGACGACGTCGCTCGTTCCGACCCGGATGGACTTGCCGCCGCCGCCGGAAACGGGCAGCAGTTGCCAGGTCCCCACGCCGGCCAGGCCGAGGACCACCCCGGCCGCGATGATCTTCGAACGGACAGACCGCATTGCCCCTGAACCCCACCCCTGTACCGCTGACAGCGATGTGCTGTCCGGTTATCGGACATCCCATCACGGAATTTCAGCCTCCGGAAGGCTGAATCTTTGCGGTTCGCTGCCGGTTCGGGGCGGTCAGGCCTGATATGAGGCGAGTTCCACGACGGTGATGTCGGACGGCGCGCCCACCCGGACCGGGGGACCCCAGGCGCCCGCTCCGCGGGACACGTAGAGCTGGGTGTCGCCGTAGCGCTCCAGGCCGGCGACGGTGGGGTTGGCGAGCTCGGCGAGGTAGTTGCCCGGCCAGAGCTGGCCGCCGTGGGTGTGGCCGGAGAGCTGGAGGTCGACGCCGTGCCGGACCGCCTCGTGGATGACGACGGGCTGATGGGCGAGGAGCACGGCGCTGCGGCTGCGGTCGCGGTCGCCGAGGGCCGCCCGGAAGTCGGGGCCGTGGCCCTCGCTCTCCCCCGCGATGTCGTTCACCCCGGCGAGGTCGAAGTACGGGAGCGGGCGGCGGGCGTTCTCCAGCGGAATCAGGCCGAGTTCGCGCACGTGGTCCACCCACTGCCCGGCGCCCGAGAAGTACTCGTGGTTCCCGGTCACGAAGTACGTGCCGTGACGGGCGCTGAGCCTGCGCAGCGGCTCGGCGGCGGGCCCGAGGTCGTGGACGCTGCCGTCGACGAGGTCGCCGACGATCGCGATGAGGTCGCACTGGGTGCGGTTGACGGTGTCCACGATGCGCTGGGTGTGGGCGCGGCCGAGGACCGGGCTGAGGTGGACGTCGCTGACGACGGCGATCCGGAAGCCGTGCGCGGCGCGCGGCAGCTTGGCCAGGGGGACCTGGACCCGCTTGACGCGCGGGCCGCGCAGTACCCCGTGGGTGCCGTTCGCCACGGTCCCGACGGCCACGGCGGCAGCCGCCCCGCCGATGGCTCGCGCGACGAACCTGCGGCGGTCCAGCTCCGGGGCGGCTGCCGGGTCGCCGGGGCCGGGGCCGGTGGCCCGCGGGGCTGTCCCCCACCCCGCCCCGTCGCGCTGCACCGCCTCGCCGGGCTCCGCCGCGTGATGGGGCTCCGCCCCGGACATCGCCCCGGACATCGCCGCGGACCCCGCACGTGCGCTGCGCGCCCGCACCCCGAACTCCCCCGGGCTGCGCCCGCCCCGGGCGGAGCCGCCGTCCTCCCCGGAGGGGATCCGCTGGGCCGGACGGCGGAGCAGCAGCGCGCGGACCGGCTCCGCCACCAGCATCGTCAAAGTCAGGTAGAGGAGCACCGCGAGCCAGAGGAACCCCGGCCAGGCCACCGCCTGCTGGAGCCGGAAGGGAGCTCCGGCGTGGCCCGCGGTCAGCGCGGCCACGGAGAGGAGGGGCAGGGCGATGGCGAGGACCGTGCCGATGCGGCGGGGCAGGCCGCCGGGGGCGGTGGTGTCGCGGACCAGACGGGTCCAGAGCCACCGGTGGACCAGTGCGAGCAGCGCGAGAACGGCGAGCGCGACCAGCCCGAAGAGGACGATTTTCACGCGTTCGAGCCGGTACGTGATTCACGCCGCAGGGCGCGGACCCCACGCAACCCGATCACTCCGACGGCCGTCCCCAGGAGAAAGGACGTCACCGCGAGCGTCAGGTGCACCCAGAAGTAGGGCGTGGGGTCGCCCGCCGCGTCGAACGCCAGGCCGCTGCCGTCCCTCCACAGGTTCCGGACGAAAGACACCCAGATGAACCAGCTCCACACTCCGAAGGCGAGCAGGAACCAGGAGGCGGTACGGCTGAGTCTCATGCCCCCAGTATCGGATTCGTCCCCGGCACCGACGCGGCGGGGTGGGCTGTCCCGGCGGTCGTTTCGCCGGATTGGCCGGTCAGCGACCGTACCCAGCCCATCGGGAGGTACTTTCACCTGCGTGTCTGTAAAGAAGACCGCGCTGACGGTCCTTTCCGCCGCGCTGCTGGTCCCCACGATGCTGATGGCCCCCGCACACGCCGCGCCGACCCCGCCCGCGCAGCCGGCCGACGGGAAGGCACAGCCGCCGAAGGCCCCGGACGCCAAGGCGGCGCCCGCGCCCCCCGTGTCGATGTCCACGGTCGGCGGAACCCTGCTCGGCCAGCCGGGCACCCAGGTGAACCTGCTGCCCGGCGCGCCCGCCCTGCCCACGAGCCTCACGGGGCGTTCGTGGATCGTGGCCGACGCGGAGTCCGGCGAGGTCCTGGCCGCGCACAACGCGCACTGGCGGCTCCCCCCGGCCTCCACCATGAAGATGCTCTTCGCGGACACGGTGCTGCCGGGCCTGCCCAAGGACAAGGTCCACAAGGTCACCGACAAGGACATGGAGGGCGTCGGGCCGGGCAGCAGCCTGGTCGGGGTCAAGGAGGACCTGGAGTACAGCGTCCACGACCTGTGGCTCGGGGTGTTCCTGCGGTCGGGGAACGACGCCGTGCACGTGCTGTCGGCGATGAACGGCGGCATCGAGAAGACCGTCAAGGACATGCAGGCCCACGCCGAGGAACTGCAGGCCCTGGACACCCATGTGGTCTCCCCTGACGGGTACGACGCCCCGGAGCAGGTGTCGAGCGCGTACGACCTCACCCTCGTCGCCCGCTCCGGACTGCAGAAGCAGGACTTCCGGGAGTACTGCGGCACGGTCGGGGCGAAGTTCCCCGGCAAGCAGGAGCCCGGGAAGCCGCGCGAGTACTTCGAGATCCAGAACACCAACCGGCTGATGACGGGCGCCGGCGGCATCTCCCCGTACAAGGGCATCGCCGGGGTGAAGAACGGCAACACCACGATGGCGGGCGCCACTTTCACCGGCGCCGCGCAGCAGGGCGCGCGCAAGCTCCTGGTCACGGTGATGAACCCGGGCGCGGGCGGCGCCAACTCGGTGTACGAGGAGACCGCCGCCCTGTTCGACTGGGGGTTCGCGGCGGCCGGGAAGGTCAAGCCGGTGGGTGAGCTGGTGCCGCCGAAGAGCGCGGACACCCGCCCGCACGGGTCGCCGGCCCAGTCCCACGAGAACAACGCGGCGGCGGCCGGCGGCGGCTCGGGCGGCGGCTTCGGCACCGCGCTCGGTGTCGCGGGCGGTGCGCTGGCGGTCCTGGCGGGCGGCGCCTTCGTCATCAACCGCCGGTGGCCCCGTGGCCGCAGGGGGCGGGACGAGGACTGGGTGTAGCCGGGCCCCCTGCGGCCGGAACCGGCCCGCACGGTCAGGACGGGCGCCCGGTGTCGTCGCGGGTCGCCGTCCAGGACGAGACGAAGAGCAGCAGCTTCGCCGTGAAGTTGATCCAGAGCAGCAGGGCGATCGGCACGCCGAAGGCCCCGTACATGCTCTTCGTCGCGACCTCCCGCATGTAGCCGCTGAGCAGGAGCTTCAGCAGCTCGAAGCCGGCCGCGCCCATGAGGGCGGCCTGGATCAGGCGGCCGCGCGGCGGTTCGACGCCCGGGAGCAGGGTCAGGAGGTAGATCAGCAGCAGGAACGCGGCCACGACGCCGACGAGGAAGGCGCCCGTGCGCAGCAGCACGCCCCCCGCGCCCTCGCGCGGGATGTGCAGCCACTCGGCGGACTTCCCGACGGCGCTGGCGCCGATGATCGAGGCGGCGGCCGAGGCCAGGGCCGCGCCGCCGAGACCGAGCAGCACCAGCCCGTCCTTGCCCTTGCGGACGATCGGGTTCCCCTCGTCCTCGTCGTCCTTCTCCCACACCGCGCGCAGGCAGTCCCGCATCGAGCCCACCCAGCCGATGCCGGTGAGGAGCAGCAGGGCGCCCGCGACGAGACCGACCGTGCCCGCGTTCTCGACGAGCGCGTTGAGGTTGAGCTGGTCGGAGATGCCGGGGACCTGTTCGGCGAGGTTCTTCTGGAGCCGGTCGAGCTGCTCCTGGCTGAGGAGGGCCGCGCCGACGGCGGCGGCCACGGTGATCAGCGGAAAGAGGGCGAGGAAGCTGATGAAGGTGATCGCCGCGGCGAGGCGGGTCCAGTGGACGCGGTCGAGGCGCTGGTACGAACGCCACGCGTGCGTCTGCATCAGACGGGCCGCCAGTGGCCCGATCACCGGGAGTTTCGTCAGCCAGTCCATGGGGTCACCGTAATTGAGCTGCCGGAAATGGCCGGGATTGTCGCTTTTGGGCACTACGGTCGTCGATTGTGACTTTTCGCGAAGTGCCCCGGACGGACCGTCCGTTCCACACTCTGGTCCTGCGCAGGCTCAGGTTCCGCACCCGCCAGGCCCTGCGGCCGCTCCGTCAGGAGCGTCGTACGGTCTCGTCCGTGGGTGAGCCCGGCTGCGCCGGGACCCCGGTCGGGCCCGTCCCGAAAGGGTATTCACGCAGCTTGCGCCAGACCCCGTCCGAGCCCTGCTCGTAGAGCGCGAAGCCCTCGCAGACCCAGTCGGCGGCGTACTCGGCAAGAGCCGCGAACGCCACGTCCATCGACTCCTCGGAGATCCCGTGGGCGACCGTGACGTGGGGGTGGTACGGGAAGGCCAGCTCACGGCTGAGCGGCCCGTCGGGGGCGCGGACCGCGTCCTGGAGGCGGGTGCAGCCCGCGGCGCCCTCGACGACCTTGACGAAGACGACCGGCGAGAGGGGGCGGAAGGTTCCCGTCCCGCCCAGCCGCATCGTGAAGCCGCGGAAGGCGGCCGCCACCTCGGAGAGGTGGGCGCGGATCCCCGGCAGCCGGTCCGCCTCCACCTCGGTGGGCGGGACGAGGGTGACGTGCGTGGGGATGCCGTGCGCGGCGGCGTCCCCGAAGCCTGCGCGCAGCTCCTGGAGCTGGCTGCCGTACGGCTCCGGGACCGCGATCGAAACGCCGAGCGTTACGGTCCCCACGTATCTCTCCTCCGCTTGTCTGCTCTGCATGGACGCTGCCGACCCAGTGTGCGGGCAGCACCCCCCGTATCGCCAGGGCGTCTGTCGTTCGAGCCCGAATCAGTGCTTCGCGGGCAGGAATCCGAGGCGGTCGTACGTCTGCGCCAGGGTTTCCGCGGCGACCGCGCGGGCCTTCTCCGCGCCCTTGGCCAGGATGGAGTCCAGCGTCTCCGGGTCGTCCAGGTACTCCTGGGTGCGCTGCTTGAACGGTGTGACGAAATCGACCATCACGCCGGCCAGGTCGGTCTTCAGCGCGCCGTAGCCCTTGCCCTCGTACTTCTCCTCCAGGGCGGCGATCGTGTCGCCCGTGAGGGTGGAGTAGATCGTGAGCAGGTTGCTGACGCCGGGCTTCTTCTCGAAGTCGAAGCGGACCTCGGCCTCGGTGTCGGTGACCGCGCTCTTGATCTTCTTCTCGGTGACCTTGGGCTCGTCGAGGAGGTTGATCAGGCCCTTGGGGGACGACGAGGACTTCGACATCTTGATCGTCGGGTCCTGGAGGTCGTAGATCTTCGCGACCTCCTTGACGATGTACGGGGCGGGAACGGTGAAGGTCTGGCCGAAGCGCTGGTTGAAGCGCTCGGCCAGGTCGCGGGTCAGCTCGATGTGCTGGCGCTGGTCCTCGCCGACGGGGACGGCGTTCGCCTGGTAGAGCAGGATGTCGGCGACCTGGAGGATCGGGTACGTGAACAGGCCGACGGTGGCGTTGTTGACGCCGCCCCTGGCGGACTTGTCCTTGAACTGGGTCATCCGGCTGGCCTCGCCGAAGCCGGTGATGCAGTTCATGACCCAGCCGAGCTGCGCGTGCTCGGGCACGTGGCTCTGGATGAAGAGCGTGCAGCGCTCGGGGTCCAGGCCGGCGGCCAGCAGCTGCGCGGCGGAGAGGCGGGTGTTCGCGCGCAGATCCTTCGGATCCTGCGGCATGGTGATCGCGTGCAGGTCGACGACCATGTAGAACGCGTCGTGCGTCTCCTGCAGGGCGACGTACTGGCGGATGGCTCCGAGGTAGTTCCCGAGGTGGAACGAACCGGAGGTGGGCTGGATGCCGGAGAGCGCGCGAGGACGATCAGAAGCCATGGCTTCATTCTCTCAGGTGCGACGGCGGGCTCGGGCCCGTCGCTGGCCGGAACCCGCCGGATGACTGGCGGTCGCGCCGTGCCGCGTACGGGTACCGGGTGGTAGCGGCCCGGCTGGATCTTGCCCCGGCCGGGCGACCGATTTCCGCCACCGCCGGAGCCGTACCTCCCGGGGGCGCTGCCCGGACCCGGGGCGCACAAACCCCCCAAAAACCCCCCCCCCCGGTTGTTGGGGGGGGGGGCGGGGGGGGGCCCCCGGCGGGGGGAGGTTAAAAAAAAAAG
>NZ_JBHJTK010000024.1:0-112267 GCF_042267665.1 Streptomyces sp. NPDC056224 | reverse complement strand
GACCCTGTGGGAGAGTAGGACGCCGCCGAACAATCATTGCGGAAGCCCCGCACCAGACCCTCCGGGGTCCGGTGCGGGGCTTTTCTGCGTTCAGGACACCTGTGCGGACTCCTGTAGGGTCAAGGGGCATCGTTCGACATTTCTACAGTCACAGTGGAGGCCCCCGGGTGGAGGTCCAGGAGACTCGGGTTCAGACTGACCGAATTTTCACCATTCCCAACATCCTGAGCATGGCTCGCCTGGCCGGCGTACCCCTGTTCCTGTGGCTGATCCTGGCCGAGTACGACGGGTGGGCCCTGGCCGTCCTCATGCTCAGCGGGATCAGTGACTACCTCGACGGGAAGCTCGCCCGGCGCTGGAATCAGATCAGCAACCTCGGACGGCTGCTGGATCCGGCCGCGGACCGGCTCTACATCCTGTCGACGCTGTTCGGTCTGACGTACCGCGAGATTCTGCCGCTGTGGCTCACCGGCGCCCTGATCGCGCGCGAGCTGATGCTGCTGGTGATGGTGTGGATCCTGCGCCGCCACGGCTATCCCCCGCCGCAGGTGAACTTCCTCGGCAAGGCCGCCACGTTCAACCTGATGTACGCGTTCCCGTTGCTTCTCCTCAGTGATGGCACCGGCTGGTTGGCCTGGATGGGGTCAGTTTTCGGATGGGCGTTCGCGGGATGGGGTACAACTCTGTATTGGTGGGCAGGAGTGCTGTACGTGGTGCAGGTCCGTCGTCTGGTGAAGGCGGACACCACGGCCGATTGAGCTCGCTCGGCGCCTGATGACGCGGAGGAGTAGCGGAGTCACCGTCCGGACCGGGTGAGGTCGGCGAGAACGTCGTCTCTCAAGGAGGACTCTTCCGACATGAAGGCCGTCGTGATGGCCGGTGGTGAAGGCACACGCCTTCGCCCCATGACCTCGAGCATGCCCAAGCCGCTCCTGCCGGTGGCCAACCGGCCGATCATGGAGCATGTGCTCAGGCTGCTCAAGCGGCATGGGCTCAGCGAGACCGTGGTCACCGTGCAGTTCCTGGCGTCGCTCGTCAAGAACTACTTCGGTGACGGCGAGGAGCTCGGAATGGAGCTCACCTATGCCAACGAGGAGAAGCCACTCGGGACCGCCGGCAGCGTGAAGAATGCCGAGGAGGCGTTGAAGGACGACACCTTCCTCGTGATCTCCGGCGACGCGCTCACCGACTTCGACCTCAGCGATCTCATCCGATTCCACAAGGAAAAGGGCGGACTCGTCACGGTCTGCCTGACCCGGGTGCCCAACCCGCTGGAATTCGGCATCACCATCGTGGACGAGGAGGGCAAGGTCGAGCGCTTCCTGGAGAAGCCGACCTGGGGCCAGGTGTTCTCGGACACCATCAACACCGGCATCTACGTGATGGAGCCGGAAATTTTCGACTACGTGGACGCGGACGTCTCGGTGGACTGGTCCGGTGACGTCTTCCCCCAGCTGATGAAGGAAGGCCGGCCGATCTACGGCTACGTGGCCGAGGGCTACTGGGAGGACGTCGGCACCCACGAGAGCTACGTCAAGGCCCAGGCCGACGTGCTCGAAGGCAAGGTCCAGGTCGACATGGACGGCTTCGAGATCTCGCCCGGGGTGTGGATCGCCGAAGGCGCCGAGGTGAGCCCGGACGCGGTGCTGCGCGGGCCGCTGTACATCGGGGACTACGCCAAGGTCGAGGCGGGCGTCGAGATCCGCGAGCACACCGTCATCGGATCGAACGTCGTCGTCAAGAGCGGTGCCTTCCTGCACAAGGCCGTCGTCCACGACAACGTGTACATCGGACCCCACAGCAATCTCCGCGGTTGCGTCATCGGCAAGAACACCGACATCATGCGGTCCGCCCGGATCGAGGACGGTGCGGTCATCGGCGACGAGTGCCTCGTCGGCGAGGAGTCGATCATCCAGGGCAATGTCCGGGTCTACCCGTTCAAGACGATCGAGGCCGGCGCCTTCGTCAACACGTCGGTGATCTGGGAGTCCCGCGGGCAGGCACATCTGTTCGGTGCGCGCGGTGTCTCCGGGATCCTGAACGTGGAGATCACCCCCGAGCTGGTCGTCCGGCTCGCGGGCGCCTACGCGACGATGCTGAAGAAGGGCGCGACGGTCACCACCGCCCGCGACCACTCCCGAGGCGCCCGAGCGCTCAAGCGGGCCGTGATCTCGGCGCTCCAGGCCAGCGCCATCAACGTGCGCGACCTGGAGAACGTGCCGCTTCCCGTCGCGCGGCAGCAGACCGCACGCGGCAGCGCGGGCGGGATCGTGCTGCGGACCTCGCCGGGAGTGCCGGACTCCGTGGACATCATGTTCCTCGACGAGCGCGGAGCGGACCTCTCGCTCCAGGGACAGCGCAAGCTCGACCGGGTGTACTCGCGCCAGGAGTACCGGCGTGCCTTCCCCGGAGAGATCGGTGACCTGCAGTTCCCGGGCAGCGTCTTCGACGCCTACACGGGTTCGCTGCTGCGCCGGGTCGACACCACCGGGATCGGCGACGCAGGGCTCAAGGTCGTCGTGGACGCCTCCAACGGCAGCGCCGGACTCGTCCTGCCCAGCCTGCTCGGCCGGCTCGGAGTGGACGCGCTGACGATCAATCCCGGGCTCGACGAGACCAGGCCGACGGAGACCAGCGAGTCCCGGCGGGCCGGGCTGGTGCGCCTCGGCGAGATCGTGGCCTCGGCGCGGGCCGCCTTCGGCGTGCGCTTCGACCCGGTCGGCGAGCGCATCTCCCTGGTGGACGAGCGCGGCCGGATCATCGAGGACGACCGGGCGCTGCTGGTGATGCTCGACCTGGTGGCCGCGGAGAAGCGCAGCGGCAAGGTCGCCCTGCCGGTGACCACGACGCGTGTCGCCGAGCAGGTGGCGGCGTACCACGGCACGCAGGTGGAGTGGACGACGACCTCGCCCGACGACCTGACCCGGGTGGGCCGGGCGGAGAACACCATCTTCGGCGGTGACGGGCGTGGCGGATTCATCGTTCCCGAATTCGGCAGCGTCATCGACGGTTCGGCGGCCTTCGTGCAGCTGCTCGGGCTGGTGGCGCGCACCCAGCTCACCCTGAGCCAGATCGACGCGCGCATTCCGCGGGCCCACGTGCTCAAGCGGGACGTGCCGACGCCGTGGGCGGTCAAGGGGCTCGTGATGCGCAGGGTCGTGGAAGCCGCGGGCGAGCGGCAAGTGGACACCACCGACGGGGTGCGGGTCGTGGAGGCCGACGGACGGTGGGCGCTGGTCCTGCCGGATCCGGCGGAGGCCGTCACCCATCTGTGGGCCGAAGGCCCCGACGACGCCTCGGCGCAGGCCCTGCTCGACGAGTGGGCGGGCGTCGTGGACGGTGCCGGGCACTGAGTGCCGTGCGGTGATCCGCACATGACCGACGTCCCGCGGGCCGGGCGGGGGAGAGTTCCCCGCCCGGCCCGCGGGACGGGTGCATTGGGTGTGTGCGGCGCCGACATGCGACGATGTGCGGCATGTCGCAGCCGCCCCTCAGCCGGAGTTCGGCCTCTCCCGGGCCCGGGCGCCCGGACGCCTCCATGTCGCTGCTGACGCACGTGATGGACCACGGCCTCGACGAGGGATATGCGGAGGCTTCGGCCCGGCGCGAGGCGGACGGTACGGCGGGGCTCCCGCGCACCCTCAAGGCCAAGCTGGCGCTCGCCGCCGGGCTCGTGCTGGCCGCCATGGTCGTCACGCTCGGTGCCGCCGAGGCGCGGATAGCCGCGCCGGTGCTGGCCAAGGAGCGTCAGGAACTGATCGACCGCGTGCAGCGGGCCGACGATCGCGCGAAGGGCCTGGAGGGGGACATCGAGCGCCTGCGGACCGATGTCGCCGACCGCCAGCGTGCCGCGCTCAAGCAGCCCGGCGGGGGCCGGGAGGAGCTCGTCGCGCTGCTGTCCGGTGCCACGGAGGTGCGCGGTCCCGGGGTCAAGCTGGTCGTGGACGACGCGAAGGGCGCCTCGCCGGGTGAAGGCGGGGGACCGCGCGAGAGCTCGGGCTTCTCGGACACGGGGCGGGTCCGCGACCGCGACATGCAGAAGATCGTCAACGGGCTGTGGCAGTCCGGGGCGGAGGCGATCTCCATCAACGGACAGCGGCTGACGGCGCTGTCTGCGATCAGGGCCGCGGGTGACGCGATACTGGTCGACAACAGGCCGCTCGTGCCGCCGTACGAGGTGCTGGCGGTGGGGGACAAGAAGCGGCTCGGCCCCGCGTTCCAGGACTCGGCGGACGGTCAGTACCTGCACGTGCTGCAGGAGAGCTACGGGATCCGCTACACGCTGTCCGCCGCGGATGAGGTGCGGCTGCCGGCCGCGTCGAGCCTGACCGTACGTACAGCTACAGCAGAGCAGCAGAAGGGTGCATCGTGATCGCGGTACTGGGCCTCTTGGCCGGAGTGGTGGTCGGACTTCTGGTCCGCCCCGAAGTGCCGGCCGTGGTGGAGCCTTATCTGCCGATCGCCGTGGTGGCGGCGCTGGACGCGGTGTTCGGGGGCTTGCGCGCAATGCTGGACGGCATCTTCGTGGACAAGGTCTTCGTGGTGTCGTTCCTGTCGAACGTGGTCGTGGCGGCGCTGATCGTCTTCCTCGGCGACAAGCTGGGTGTCGGCTCGCAGCTGTCCACGGGCGTGGTCGTGGTCCTCGGCATCCGCATCTTCTCCAACGCCGCGGCCATCCGCCGGCACGTGTTCCGGGCGTGAGGCCGATGAGTACGAACGGCACTCCGCCGGAGCGCTCCGAGGGGTCCGAAGGGCCGGGCGGGTCGAAGGGGCCCGTCGGGCCCGACCAGACCAACGGTTCCAAGGGGTCCGGGGCTCCCGCGCAGCCGGTTCCGCCCGCGCACCCGGTCCCGCCCGAGCAGACCGAGCAGACCGAGCCGCAGGCCCCGACCGAGCCGCAGGCCCCGACCGAGACGCCGGCGCCCCAGGAGACGGGACGGGAGCGTCTCGCGGCCGGGCTGTGGCCGCCGCGGGTGAGCAGGGCACAACTGATCGTCGCGCTGCTGCTGTTCGTGCTGGGCCTGGGGCTGGCCATCCAGGTGCGGTCGAACAGCGACTCCAGCGCGCTGCGCGGGGCCCGCCAGGAGGACCTCGTGCGGATCCTCGACGAGCTCGACGGGCGGACCAAGCGCCTGGAGGACGAGAAGCAGCGGCTGGAAGATCAGCGCAAGGAGCTGGAGAGCAGTTCCAACCAGGCCGAGGAGGCCCGGAAGCAGACGGTGGAGAAAGAACGCCAACTCGGCATCCTGGCCGGTACGGTGGCAGCTCAGGGGCCCGGCATCACGCTGAAGATCGCCGATCCCAAGGGTCAGGTGCGGTCCGACCAGTTGCTGGACACGCTTCAGGAGCTGCGGGCGGCCGGCGCCGAGGCGATCCAGATCAACGGTGTGCGCGTGGTGGCGGGCTCGTACTTCTCGGACGAGAACGGCGGGGTCGGGATCGACGGTAAGAAGATCACACAACCCTACGAATTCAGGGTGATCGGCAAGCCGCAGGATCTGGAGCCCGCCCTCAACATCCCCGGCGGTGTCGTGCAGACGCTGGAGAAGGAACAGGCGACCGTCGCCGTCACACGGTCGGCGAAGATCGTTGTGGATGCCTTGCGGGCTGCGAAGCAGCCTGACTACGCTCGGTCGTCATCGTGATGATGCGGGGCGGAGAGTGGACCGGTTCACGCGGGCGCAGGCCTGCGGGGGGTCGGCGCACAGAAGTCGCGGTGTGTGGTGGAAACTGTCTGGTGGTTACGGACGTTGTGAGAATGTCCGGGTCGGCAGGTGTTGCATTCGGAGTTCGTCCTGCCCCACGGGCGGGTCTGTTTCGGTCAAGGGGAATCGCCCGTGAAGTTGTTTGAGAAGTTGTTCGGCAAGAAGAGCCGTGAGGAAAGCGGCGCGGCACGTCACCGCGCCGGCCAGGGTGAGGCCGAAGGGCAGGGCGACCGGCCGCTCTTCCGCGACGAGGTCGCGGGCGGGGGTGACATTTCGGGCGCCCACGGCGCGTCGGCTGTTGACCCTGCCGGTACCGGACGCATAGGTTTCGGTGATCCGTCAACCTCAAGTGCGGGTGGAGGGTTTGCCCCCGACCCGTATGCCACCAATGCCTCCGCGGGGCAGCCGCGGCGCGAGGAGCCGTCCATGTCGGCCGAGCAGATTTGCAGCAGGTGCGGACACCGCAGCGATGCGGCCAGCCGGTTCTGCTCCAACTGCGGCGCGCCGCTGCGGGCGGGTCTGACGCCGGAGCGTGCCTCGGAGACCACGTCCACCATCTCGATCTCGGGTCTTGAGGCCTACGAGGCCGAGGTGTCGGGACAACCGCACGTGTCGTCCTCGCTGTCCCCCGAGGCCCAGGCCGCGGTGGAAGCGCTGCCCCCCGGTTCCGCCCTGCTCATCGTGCGGCGCGGCCCCAACTCCGGTAGCCGCTTCCTGCTGGACGGCGAGCTGACCACGGCCGGACGGCACCCGCAGAGCGACATCTTCCTGGATGACGTCACCGTCTCCCGGCGTCATGTCGAGTTCCGCCGGAGCCAGGACGGCGGCTTCACCGTCGCCGACGTCGGCAGCCTCAACGGCACGTACGTGAACCGGGAGCCGATCGACTCCGTCGCGCTGCACAACGGCGACGAGGTGCAGATCGGCAAGTACCGGCTGGTCTTCTACGCGAGCCTGCGAGGCATCTGACCCGCCCCCCGGACTCCTTCCCCCGGCCGTCGCCGGGAGGTGTCCAGGGGCCCAGAGGGAAGGTTCCATGCTGCGTACCCCGACCGGCGGTGCCGCGAAGAACGGCACCGCCGGCACCTCCGGCCCGGCCGGGCGGCTGGTGAGCATCGGCACGGTGCTCACCACGCTGCGTGACGAGTTCCCCGAGGTCACGATCTCGAAGATCCGCTTCCTGGAGGCGGAAGGGCTCGTCGAGCCCCGGCGCACACCTTCGGGATATCGCAAGTTCAGCACCGAGGACGTGGAGCGGCTGGCCCGCATCCTGCGCCTGCAGCGCGATCACTACCTGCCGCTGAAAGTCATCCGGGAGCAACTCGACGCGCTCGCGCGCGGTGAGCAGGTCCGCATCCCGGCGCCCACGCCGCACGGCGAATCCGTCGATCCCGCCAGCCCCGTGGCCGTGTACGGCGAGGTGGGCCGGGAGCGGCCCACCGCGGCCCGGGTGGGCCGGGCCGAGCTGATCGCGGCCGCCGACGTGGACGAGGTCCAGCTGGTCGAGTGGGAGTCGTACGGGCTGCTCGCCGAGTTGCCCGGCGGCGGATTCGACGCCGAGGCGGTCACCGTGGCCCGGCTGGTGGCCGATCTGGGGCGGTTCGGGCTGGAGCCGCGGCACCTGCGCGCGATGAAGGCCGCCGCGGACCGAGAGGCGGGCCTGATCGAGCAGGTCGTGTCGCCGTTGCGACGGCACCGCAACCCCCAGACCAGGGCGCATGCGGAAGCCACGACGAAGGAGCTCGCCGGGCTCTCCGTCAGGCTGCACGAGGCCCTCGTGCAGACCGCCCTCGGGGTCCGGCTGCCGTGACCCAGGGGCCCCCGACTACCCAAACCGGCCGAGCAGGTCCTAGGGTTGCTGTGTGAACGAGCTCGACGTTGTGGGTGTCCGGGTGGAAATGCCCTCCAACCAACCGATCGTGCTCCTGCGTGAAGTGGGAGGCGACCGGTACCTCCCCATCTGGATCGGCCCTGGGGAGGCGACCGCCATTGCCTTCGCGCAACAGGGAATGGCCCCTGCCCGACCGCTGACGCACGACCTGTTCAAGGACGTGCTGGAGGCGATCGGCGAGGAGCTCACCGAGGTCCGGATCACGGATCTGCGGGAGGGCGTCTTCTACGCGGAGCTTGTCTTCGCCAGCGGGGTCGAGGTGAGCGCGCGGCCCTCGGACGCGATAGCGCTGGCCCTGCGCACGGGGACGCCGATCTACGGCAGTGACGGTGTGCTCGACGACGCCGGGATCGCGATCCCGGACGAGCAGGAGGACGAGGTGGAGAAGTTCCGCGAGTTCCTCGACCAGATCTCGCCCGAGGACTTCGGCACCGGCCCGCAGTGACGCGCAGGCCGCGTCGTCCACGGGGAAGTACCAGCCCATTCGAGTAGCCTTTCCCCGCAATCGGATACGGGAAACCACTCTCAGGGTGATTATCACTCGGCGTGCCGAGTGTGGCGATCGTTGACGCACCCCTGGTGACTGCCTACCTTCAAGGTGGCAGGTCAAGGACGGAGGGTCGGCGTGAGGATCACGGGCGACGGTACGACCGGGGGCACCCCCGCACGGAGTGACGGTGGCTCGTACCCGCTGCACGGTGGTGCGGCCGGTGCCGCGCGCCGTCAGCCGGAGTCGACGCCGGTCGGACCGGTGGATGGCGAGCCGGCGCCCGAGCAGATCGGATACCGCGGGCCGACGGCGTGTGCCGCGGCCGGCATCACCTACCGGCAGCTCGACTACTGGGCGCGGACCGGGCTGGTGGAGCCGAGCGTGCGGCCCGCGTACGGGTCGGGCACGCAGCGGCTGTACAGCTTCCGGGACGTGGTCGTCCTCAAGATCGTCAAGCGTTTCCTGGACACCGGGGTGGGGCTGCAGAACATCCGTGCGGCCGTGCAGCACCTGCGTGACCGCGGGTTCTGCGACCTGGAGCGGATGACGCTGATGAGCGACGGCGCCACCGTGTACGAGTGCACCTCGCCGGACCAGGTCGTGAGCCTGCTCCAGGGCGGTCAGGGCATCTTCGGGATCGCCGTGGGCGTGGTGTGGCGCGACGTGGAGAACGCGCTGTCCCAGCTGCACGGGGAGCGGGTGGACACCGGCGAGACCCTGGTCGGGCACAATCCGGCGGACGAACTGGCCGCCCGTCGCAACCGGGCCGTGTGAACCCGGCCGGACCGGTCCCGTTGTCAGAGGCGTAGGGCAGCATCGGTGCTGTGAGAGCCGCGCCGACCATCCTGCATCTGGACATGGATGCCTTCTACGCCTCCGTCGAGCAGGCGTCGAAGCCGAGCCTGCGGGGCAAGGCCGTCATCGTGGGCGGCCTCGGGCCGCGCGGGGTCGTCGCCACCGCCTCGTACGAGGCCAGGCGGTTCGGGGTGCACTCGGCGATGCCGATGGCGCAGGCGCGGCGGCTCTGCCCGAACGGAGCCTGCCTGATCCCGCGCTTCAGTCTCTACCGCGAGGTCAGCGACGTGGTGATGGCCCTGCTGCGGGAGCTGTCGCCACTCGTGGAGCCGCTCAGCCTGGACGAGGCCTTCGTGGATCTGGAGGCGGGCGGCGTCGCTTTCGACGGGCCGGGCGCCCGGGCCGCGGGGGAGCGGCTGCGGGCGGACATCCGGGCCGTGACGGGGCTCAGCGGGTCGGTGGGGCTGGCCGGCTCGAAGATGCTGGCCAAGGTGGCGTCGGAGGAGGCCAAGCCGGCGGGTCTGCTGCTGATCGAGCCGGGGACGGAGCGGGAGCTCCTCGCGCCGATGTCGGTACGGACCCTGCCCGGGGTGGGGCCGGCCACCGGCGAGCACCTGCGCCGCGCCGGGATCACCACCGTGGGAGACCTGGTGGAGGCCGGGGAGGACGAGCTGGTCCGGATGGTCGGGCGCGCGCACGGCGTGGGCCTGCACCGGATGGCCCTGGGCCTGGACGACCGGCCGGTGGTCGCGGAGCGGGACGCGAAATCGGTGTCGGTGGAGGACACCTTCGACGTGGACCTGCACGACCGGGTGCGGATCCGGACCGAGGTGCAGCGGCTCGCCGACCGGTGCGTGCAGCGGTTGCGGGCGTCCGGGCACTCGGGGCGCACGATCGTGCTCAAGGTCCGGCGCTACGACTTCTCGACGCTGACGCGCTCCGAGACGCTGCGGGGGCCCACGGACGACCCCGCGGTGGTGCGTGAGGCGGCCGCGCGGCTGCTGGAGGGCGTGGACACCACGGGCGGGGTGCGGCTGCTGGGGGTGGGCGTGACCGGGCTGGCGGACTACACGCAGGAGGATCTGTTCGCCCAGTCGCTGGGCGAACGGCCGCAGGGCGGGCCCACCGAGCCCGACGTGACCGCCGAGGCCGGTGCGGCCGCTGTCACGGCCCCGGAGCACGTGGAGCCATCCGGGGAGCCGGAGCCCGCCCCGGAGCGGCGCTGGGCGGCCGGGAGCGACGTACGGCACGCGGTGTACGGGCCCGGGTGGGTGCAGGGCAGCGGGGTCGGGCGGGTGACCGTGCGGTTCGAGCAGCCGGGATCGCAGCCCGGCCGGGTGCGGACCTTCCGGGTGGACGACCCCGAGCTGGAGCCGTCCGATCCGCTGCCGCTGGTGGGGGAGGGGCCGGCGGCAGCGGAGGGCTGAGGCTTGGGGGAGGCGACACCGTGATTCCCCGCAAGCCCCCGGGGGAGCAGCGGGGCGGGGACCGGGCGGGCACTCAGCCCTCGTCGCCCGCCAGGTGGCCGAAGTCGCGCTGGAAGTCCGTGGGCAGGGTCACGTCCAGGCCGTAGTGGTGGTAGAGCTGGAGCTCCTGCTCCGGGGAGAGGTGGCGGCCGACACCGAAATCGGGGGCGTCCTTGATCAGGGAGCGGTCGAAGGGCACCCGCAGGGTGTCGCCCACCAGCTCACTGGGCTCCAGCGGGACGAAGGCGTCCCGGCTGAACAGACCGGTGCGCACGGCGGCCCATTCCGGGACGCCCGTGGCGTCGTCGAGGTAGACCTCGTCAATGGTGCCGATCTTGGTGCCGTTGCGGTCGAACGCCTTGCGGCCGATCAGGCTGCGCGGATCGATGTCGGTCTGCACGGTCCCTCCAAATGGTCGCAACTCCTCCGTAATGACTACAGAAGTGCATTTCGTTAGCTGAGGCCACTCGGGGAGTGTCCAGATCCTCGCTGGTAGGCTGGGTGATGGCTGTCGACCCTGTGCGGGAGAGTCCTCCGAGTGATCTTGACGGAGGCGCCGAAGGAGCAAATCCTCCCCGGAATCTCTCAGGCATACGTACCGCACGGACGAGGCCACTCTGGAAAGCAGGGGCAGGTACCGGACGCAGTGCCGGTTCCTCTCCTCACCGACGGTGAAAACCGGTTCTTTTCGAGCGACCCTCGAGCGGCCGGTGAAACTCTCAGGTTGAGATGACAGAGGGGGAGGCCGTCCGGGTGCCCGCGCCGTGGTGCCCCTCGCAGGTCATACGACCAGGAGGCCTCCGTACATGACCGCCAACCGCATTCCGCTCTCCCAGCTGGAGCGAGGCATCCCCTTCGAGCAGCGCCACATCGGTCCGGATGCCGAGGCGCAGGCGAAGATGCTCGCCCAGGTGGGCTACGGCTCCCTGGACGAACTGACCGCCGCCGCGGTGCCGGATGTCATCAAGACCGCCGAAGCGCTGAACCTGCCCGAGGCGCGGACCGAGGCGGAGGTGCTGGCCGAGCTGCGCTCCCTCGCCGACCGCAACCAGGTCCTCTCGTCGATGATCGGTCTCGGCTACTACGGGACCTTCACGCCGCCGGTGATCCTGCGCAACGTCATGGAGAACCCGGCCTGGTACACGGCGTACACGCCTTACCAGCCCGAGATCTCCCAGGGCCGCCTCGAAGCGCTGCTGAACTTCCAGACCGTCGTCGCCGACCTCACCGGGCTGCCGACCTCGGGCGCCTCGCTGCTCGACGAGGGCACCGCGGCCGCCGAGGCCATGTCCCTCGCGCGCCGGGTGGGCAAGGTCAAGGACGGCGTCTTCCTGATCGACGCCGACGCGCTGCCGCAGACCATCGCCGTGATCGAGACCCGCGCCGAGCCCACGGGCGTCGAGGTCGTCGTCGCGGACCTGTCGGACGGCATCCCGGCCGAGATCGCCGAGCGCGGCGTCTTCGGCGTGCTCCTGCAGTACCCGGGCGCCTCCGGTGCCGTACGGGAGATCAAGCCGCTCATCGACCAGGCGCACGAGCTCGGTGCCATCGTCACCGTCTCGGCCGACCTGCTCGCCCTGACCCTGCTGACCTCGCCGGGCGAGCTCGGCGCGGACATCGCCGTCGGCACCACCCAGCGCTTCGGCGTCCCGATGGGCTTCGGCGGACCGCACGCCGGTTACATGGCAGTCCAGGCCAAGCACGCCCGCTCGCTGCCCGGGCGCCTCGTCGGCGTCTCCGTCGACGCGGACGGCAACAAGGCGTACCGGCTGGCGCTGCAGACCCGTGAGCAGCACATCCGCCGCGAGAAGGCCACCAGCAACATCTGTACCGCTCAGGTGCTGCTGGCCGTCATGGCCGCCATGTACGCCGTCTACCACGGCCCGGACGGCCTGCGGACGATCGCCCGCCGGACCCACCGCTACGCGGCCCTGCTCGCCGCGGGCCTGCAGGCGGGCGGCGTCGAGATCGTGCACGGCGCCTACTTCGACACCATCACGGCCCGCGTCCCGGGCCGCGCGGCCGAGGTCGTCGCCGCGGCCCGCCAGGGCGGTGTCAACCTCTACCAGGCCGACGCGGACCACGTCTCCGTCGCCTGCGACGAGACCACCCTGCGCGCCGACATCGACGCCGTCTGGGCGGCCTTCGGTGTCAGCGCGGACATCGAGGCGCTGGACGAGACCACGGCGGACACCCTGCCCGAGGGCCTGCTGCGCTCGGACGACTACCTGACGCACCCGGTCTTCCACCAGCACCGCTCCGAGACCGCGATGCTGCGCTACCTGCGCAAGCTCTCGGACAAGGACTACGCGCTGGACCGCGGCATGATCCCGCTGGGCTCCTGCACCATGAAGCTCAACGCGACCACCGAGATGGAGCCGGTCACCTGGCCCGAGTTCGGCCAGCTGCACCCGTTCGCCCCGGTGGAGCAGGCGGAGGGGTACCTCACGCTCATCACCGAGCTGGAGGAACGTCTCTCCGAGGTCACCGGCTACGACAAGGTCTCCATCCAGCCGAACGCCGGCTCCCAGGGTGAGCTCGCCGGCCTGCTGGCCGTCCGCGCCTACCACCGCGCCAACGGCGACGAGCAGCGCACCGTCTGCCTCATCCCGTCCTCCGCGCACGGCACCAACGCGGCCAGCGCCGTGATGGCCGGCATGAAGGTCGTCGTCGTCAAGACCGCCGACGACGGCGAGGTGGACGCGGCCGACCTGCGCGCCAAGATCGAGCAGTACCGTGACGAGCTCTCCGTGCTGATGATCACGTACCCCTCCACGCACGGTGTGTTCGAGGAGCACGTCGCCGACATCTGCGCCCAGGTGCACGAGGCCGGCGGCCAGGTCTACGTGGACGGTGCCAACCTCAACGCCCTGGTGGGCCTGGCGAAGCCGGGTCACTTCGGCGGCGACGTCTCGCACCTGAACCTGCACAAGACCTTCTGCATCCCGCACGGCGGCGGCGGTCCCGGCGTCGGCCCGGTCGGTGTCCGGGCCCACCTGGCCCCGTACCTGCCGAACCACCCGCTGCAGCCGACGGCCGGTCCCGAGACGGGCGTCGGCCCGATCTCGGCCGCCCCGTGGGGCTCCGCGGGCATCCTGCCGATTTCCTGGTCGTACGTGCGCCTCATGGGCGGCGAAGGCCTCAAGCGCGCCACCCAGGTGGCGGTGCTGGGCGCCAACTACATCGCCAAGCGCCTGGAGCCGCACTACCCGGTGCTCTACACCGGCCCGGGCAACCTGGTCGCGCACGAGTGCATCATCGACCTGCGCCCGCTGTCGAAGGCGACGGGCGTGAGCGTGGACGACATCGCCAAGCGTCTGATCGACTACGGCTTCCACGCCCCGACGATGTCCTTCCCGGTCGCCGGCACGCTGATGATCGAGCCGACGGAGTCCGAGGACCTCGCCGAGATCGACCGCTTCTGCGACGCGATGATCGCCATCCGCGGCGAGATCGAGCGGGTCGCGGCCGGCGAGTGGCCGGTGGACGACAACCCGCTGGCCAACTCCCCGCACACCGCAGCGGCGCTGGGCGGCGAGTGGAACCACCCGTACACCCGTGACGAGGCGGTCTTCCCGGGTGGCGTCACGGCCGCCGAGAAGTACTGGCCGCCGGTGCGCCGGATCGACGGCGCCTTCGGCGACCGGAACCTGGTCTGCTCCTGCCCGCCGCTGGACGAGTACGACAACTGAGCATGACAGAAGGGGCCGGTCCGGGAGATCTTCTCCCGGACCGGCCCCTTCGCCGTTCCTCGGTCGCGCTGCCGGCTAGGCCGCCTGTGCCCCCGCGAGCGGGCGGTGCGGGGCGATGATCTGGCCGTCCGGCAGCAGCTCGCCGGTGTCCTCGAAGAGCAGGACGCCATTGCACAGCAGGCTCCAGCCCTGCTCCGGGTGGTTGGCCACCGGGAGCGCTGCCTCCCGGTCGGCGGATTCGGCTGACGGGCAGGCTGGCTGGTGCTGGCACATGGATGCGTTCTTTCGCTGCGGTGTGGTCTGTGTGCTACGGCTCGATGCGTGGTTCATGGCCGTCCCCCTGGGTCATCCCCGCACCCGCGGGGAGCTTGTCATCAGTCTTCCCCCACGACAGCCACTTCGCAGGCATTTCCCGCCGGCTGTCCTCACTGATTGATGACGCATCACTCGTGCGGGCGGTTCAGGCCAACTCCCCTGTCATTTCGGATGGTTCGCACGTGGCCCGAGAGGACTAGGCCGAATGGTCACTCGGGTCAGGCGGCGGGAGCGGCCAGCGACGGCGGGACCGGCGCCGTCGCCGGGGTCAGCCGGTGGGTCAGCACCGGCAGCAACTCGGAGACCGGATGCGGCCGGTACGGGGCGATGCCGGGCGGCGCCGGTGCCAGGGGCACCAGCAGGTCCTCGGCGGCGAGCAGGCCGGCCGACGCGTCGGCACCCACGGCGCCGTGCAGCCACAGGGTCAGCATGTACAGCTCCGGTACGGACAGCAGCCGGGGCTGGTACGCATCGCCGAGCGACTCGGCCTGGCGCAGCGCGCGTTCGGTGGCGGTCACGTAGGGGCCCTCGAAGAAATGCGAGAAGGCCCAGCCGTCCGGTGTCAGCCGGGTGTCGGCCGCCGCGACGTACCGGTCCCCGCTGCGGACGAGGAACCGCCAGCCGGTCAGGCGCGTGCGGGTCGGCCTGCCGCCGACCGCCAGGTTCGAGACGTCCAGCCGGTCGAGGACGTGGACCGGGAGCGGGAGTTCGGCGGTCAGGGGCCCCTGGATCGCGCGCAGGGCGGGAGTGTGCGCCTCGTGCACGGCCGTGGGGGAGCCGAGGGCCGCGAGGACGCAGCGGAGGGCGGGCGCGGGAGCCGGAGGGACATGCAGCGGCATGGTGGGTCGCCTCTCACTTGGGAGACCTGTGGAAGGGGGGAGGTGCGGACGGCGCTGTCGCATTCTGGGGCCAGAGGGGGGCTGAGGGGCAATGGCCGCGCGCCAACTCTCTGCCTCGTTTGCGGAGTTTATACGACATGTGTTCACGCAGTGTTTCGGCTAGCTGTCCCGCCTATTGCCGGCAAGGCGCTTACCGGCCCCGCTCACGTGGCATTCATGCCGGATGCACGCGGACATGCCGCGCTGACCTCGGAGGTTACCGGACAGGCGCTCGGCTGGAAAGCGCCGGTTTTCCGAAAGAGGCAAAGTCGATGCGGAATTTGCGCAAAGCGACTTGCCAGGTGAATGTGCCGGAGTGCCCGTCGGCCAAACCGGCGCGCGCTCCCCGCCACGCACGCCCCTCCGCGTTATGGATCGCTCTGCCGGGGCATCATCGACCGTAACGCGCGCCTGGGTGCAACGGGCCAGGCCCACTCGAGGAGGGACGCTTCGATGGGGGAGAAGGTCGTGGCAGGCGGATTCGACCTGTCCGATCGGCAGCGGTATCGAAGGAAGCTTCACGAGTGCCTGGAGGGGCTGGAGCAGCTTCTGGCGGAGAAGAGGTTCGATCGCCCGAAGAACATGATGGGGCTGGAGATCGAGCTGAATCTCGCGGGTGCCGACGGCATGCCGAGAATGGTGAATGCGCAGGTGCTGGAGCGGATTGCGAGCCCTGATTTCCAGACCGAACTCGGAATGTTCAACCTGGAGGTCAACGTACTGCCGCACCGGCTCGGCGGCCGGGTATTCGACCAGCTCGCCGAGGAACTCAGCGCGGGTCTGGGCTATGCCCACCGGCAGGCTGCGGAGATCGACGCCGGTGTCGTGATGATCGGCATTCTGCCCACGATCTCCCGCGAGGACCTGGTCACCGCCAACCTCTCGGCGGTCGACCGGTACTCGCTGCTCAACGAGCAGATCCTGATGATGCGGGGCGAGGACTTCACGCTCGACATCGACGGCGTCGAGCGGCTGGTCTGGAACTCCGGGTCGATCGTGCCCGAGGCCGCCTGCACCTCCGTACAACTGCACCTTCAGGTGACCCCGGCGCGGTTCTCGGACGTGTGGAACGCGGCGCAGGCGGTGGCGGCCGCGCAGATAGCCGTCGGCGCCAACTCGCCGTTCCTGTTCGGGCGCGAGCTGTGGCGGGAATCCCGGCCGCCGCTGTTCACGCAGGCCACGGACACCCGGCCGCCCGAGCTCCAGGCGCAGGGGGTGCGGCCGCGGACCTGGTTCGGGGAGCGCTGGGTGGACTCGGCGTACGAGCTCTTCGCGGAGAACGTCCGCTACTTCCCGGCGCTGCTGCCGATCTGTGACGAGGAGGAGCCCCTGCGCGTGCTCGGCGAGGGCGGGATACCGCGGCTGCAGGAGCTGGTCCTGCACAACGGCACCGTCTACCGGTGGAACCGGCCCGTGTACGGGGTCGCCGACGGGGCGCCGCACCTGCGGGTGGAGAACCGGGTGCTGCCAGCCGGGCCCACGGTCGCCGACGTCGTCGCCAACGCCGCCTTCTACTACGGGCTCGTACGCACGCTCGCCGACGAGCCGCGCCCGGTGTGGACCCGGCTGCCCTTCGCCGAGGCGGAGGCCAACTTCGACGCGGCCTGCCGGTACGGGATCGACGCGCGGCTGCGCTGGCCGCGCCGGGGCCGGGCCGGGGGGCTGGCGAGCGTGCCCGCCGTCCGGCTGGTCCTGGACGAGCTGCTGCCGATGGCGGCGGCCGGACTGGACGCCTGGGGCATCGAGCCGGCGGACCGGGACCGCTACCTCGGCATCATCGAGGAACGCTGCCGACGGCGGGTGAACGGGGCCACCTGGCAGGTGGACACCTACCACCGGGCGCTGGCTTCCGGGCTGGCGCGGGACGAGGCGCTGGCCGCCACCACCCGGCGCTACAGCGAGCTGATGCACAAGGGCGACCCCGTGCACACCTGGCCCGTGGGGCTGGGGGATGCGGAGGTGAGCACCCCGGTGCCGGCCGTGCGCTGAGTCCGGTGATCCCGTTCCGCCGCCGAAGGGGCAGTATGGGGTGGTCGGAACGGGATCGCGGGACGGGAGTCGGGCGTGCGGGTGGAGCCGGAGCCGGTGGTCGTGGAGCTGCGCGAGGACGGGCGGCGGGGTGTCCTGCGCACGGAAACCCTGCTGGTACTGGCGCTTTCGCTGGGGGCGAGCGCGGTCTCGGCGCTGATCAGCTTCATCGGCTCGCTCACCAAGCCGGGCGGCCTGCGGGACCAGGCCGCCACCCTCAACGGCTCCTACGCGCCCGGCCGGCCCTGGCTCGACCTGGCCTGGCAGCTGTTCGGCATCGCTACCGCACTGGTCCCCGTACTGCTGGTGGCGCACCTGCTGACCCGCGAGGGCGTGCCGGGGCTGCGGACGCTCGGTTTCGACCGGACCCGGCCCGCTTGGGACCTGGGGCGGGGCGCTCTCGTGGCGGCCGGGATCGGGAGCGCCGGGCTGCTCTTCTACCTGGGGGCCCGGGCGGGCGGATTCAACCTCACGGTGGTGCCCGAGGCGCTGCCCGACGTGTGGTGGAAGTTCCCCGTGCTGATCCTCTCGGCGGTGCAGAACGCCCTGGTGGAGGAGATCATCGTGCTGGCCTACCTGCTGCGCCGACTCGGCCAGCTGGGCTGGTCGCCGATGGCCGCGCTGCTGGCCAGCTCGGTGCTGCGCGGCTCCTACCACCTCTACCAGGGCATCGGCGGCTTCATCGGCAACGTGGTGATGGGCGTCGTCTTCGTGCTGGCCTACCGCCGCTGGGGCCGGGTCGCGCCGCTCGTGGTCGCGCACGCGCTGCTCGACATCGTGGCCTTCGGCGGGTACGCGCTGCTCGCGGGCAAGGTGGGCTGGCTGCCGACGCCGTGACCGGCGGCGGGCCGGAGCCGGCCCGCCGCGGCCCCCGCGGCGGCGGGGCGGTCACGGGGCGGTGAGCAGCTCCCCGTCGAGGACGGTGACCGCGTGGCCGGTCAGCAGGGTGCGCTCGCCGGCCAGGGTCACCCGCACCAGCCCCTTGCGGGCGCCGCCCTGGAGGCCGGTGAGCTCGGTGCGGCCCAGACGCTCGGCCCAGAACGGGGCGAGCGCGGTGTGGGCGCTGCCGGTGACCGGGTCCTCGTCGATCCCGAAGGCCGGGAAGAAGCCACGGGACACGAAGTCGTACCCGAGCGAGGGATCGTCGGCCGGCGCGGTGACGATCACCCCGCGCTTGGCGAAGGCGCGCAGGGCTGCGTGGTCCGGCTCCAGTTCGCGGACGGTCTTCTCGTCGGCGAGCTCGATCAGCAGGTCCCCGATGTGGGCGGCGGTGTCGTGCACGGAGAGGATCGGCGCGCCCCCGAGGGCGTGGCCCACCGCCGCCGGAGCCTGGATCGGGGTGAGCGAGGACGTCGGGAAGTCCATGGTGATCGTCCCGTCCCCGGCCGTCTCGGCCGTGAGGACGCCGCAGCGCGCGGTGAAGCGGATCCGGCCCGTGGCGAGTCCTTCCGTCGCCAGCACGTGAGCGGTGGCGAGCGTGGCGTGGCCGCACATGTCCACCTCGGCCGCCGGGGTGAACCAGCGCAGCGCCCAGTCGGCGTCCCCGCCGGGCGGCAGGGGATGGGCGAAGGCGGTCTCGGAGAGGTTCACCTCGGACGCGACCTGCTGGAGCCAGGAGTCCGGGGGGAACCCGGTGTCGAGGAGCAGGACCCCGGCGGGGTTCCCGTGGAAGGGGCGGTCGGTGAAGGCGTCGACGATTCGGATGCGCATCCTCCGACGGTAGGGCGATTCCTTGATCGCAGACAAAGGCCAATCGGAGATGACCGGCCTTGTTCGAAGCTGTTCGCTCAGAAGGTTTCCGATATATCGTTGACGCATCGCGATGGATCACCGATAGTAAAGACATCGGACAACCGATACGACACCACGAAGTGACGAAAGGAGCGCAGTCATGCGTTCACACGGACAGCACGGACACGGCCACGGGCATGAGCACGGACGGGGCCACGACCACTGCGGGCCCGATCGTCGGGAGGGTTTCAAGGGGCGGCGTGCCGCCTTCGGCCCGTTCGGACCGCCCTTCGGCGCAGGCCCCTTCGGTGGGCGCGGCGGCCGGGGGGGACCGCGGGGCCGGGCCCGGCGCGGTGATGTGCGCGCCTCGATCCTGGCGCTGCTCGCCGACCGGCCGATGCACGGCTACGAGATGATCCAGGAGATCGGCGAGCGCAGCGGCGGGGCCTGGAAGCCCAGCCCGGGCTCGGTCTACCCGACCCTGCAGCTGCTCGAGGACGAGGGGCTCATCACCAGCGAGAGCGAGGGCGGCAAGAAGCTGTTCACGCTCACCGACGCGGGCAGCGCCGAGGCCGAGTCGGGACCGGACGCCCCGTGGGCGGATGCCGGCCGCGGCTTCGACTTCGAGGCGATGAGCGAGATCCGGACGGCCGGCTTCGGCCTGATGGAGGCCTTCGGCCAGGTCTGGAAGACCGGCACCCCCGAGCAGCGGGACAAGGCCGTCGCGGTCATCAACGACGCCCGCAAGAAGCTCTACCTGATCCTGGCCGACGAGCACTGACGACAGGCCCCCGGACCGGACGATCGACACGGCGTGCCCCGCGAGACTCTCGCGGGGCACGCCGTGTCGTGTGCGACGAGGTGCCGGGCGGGGCCGGGCGGGTCGTGGGGCGGGGCGGGTCGTGGGGCGGGGCCGTACGGGTCAGGCGACCAGGTCGGCCAGCTTGCGCAGCGACTCGTTCAGGGCGGCGGTGGCCGAGTCCTTGAGTTTGCCCGCCATCAGCGAGACGGCGGCCCCGGTGAACTCGCCGTCGATGCGGACGGTGGTGGCCGCGCCGTCCGGGATCAGGGTGTACCGGGTCAGGACTGCCACGCCCATCGGGCCCTTGCCGGTGATGGCGAAGAGGCGCTCGTCCTCCAGTTCCGAGACGGTCCAGACGACCTCGGCGGGGAAGCCCATCATCTTCATGTTCTCGGCGAAGGTGGAGCCGATCGCGAGGGTCTCCGGTCCGCCCTTCGGGAAATCGGTGTGGGTCATGCTCCACCGTCCGTACGCGTCCCAGTCCGTCAGCTGGGACCAGAGCTTCGCGGCGGACGCCTCGATGCGTGATTCCGCGGTGACTTCGGCCATGCGACCACCCCTTCTCGTCGGGCTACGTGCGGCGGAACGTAACCCCGGCCGGCGGAACATTCAATACTGACGACCTGTCAGATTTGGCGGGTCCGGCGACCCGCGATCTCGGTCGCGTCTCAACAGGTGTCACGCTCGTGACGGTCCTGACCGGCCCTGCCATGATGGCCCGATGCAAGCGTCAGGGAAGAATGCCGGACTGGGCCTCGCCCTCGTCTCGGCGGTTGCGTTCGGTGGTTCCGGAGTGGCGGCGAAACCGCTGATCGAAGCGGGTCTGGACCCCCTCCACATGGTCTGGCTCAGGGTGGCCGGGGCGGCGCTCGTGCTGTCACCGCTGGCTTGGCGTCACCGTGGCCTCGTCCTGCGCAAACCGGCGCTGATCGCGGGCTTCGGGCTGATAGCCGTCGCGGGCGTGCAGGCCTTCTACTTCGCCTCCCTGTCCAGGATCCCGGTGGGCGTGGCCCTGCTGCTGGAGTACCTGGGCCCGGCGCTGCTGCTCGGCTGGATCCGATTCGTCCAGCGCAAGCCCGTGACGCGCGGCGCCGCCGCCGGTGCCGCCGTGGCGGTCGTGGGCCTGGCCTGCGTGGTCGAGATCTGGGCGGGCCTGCGGCTGGACCTGCTCGGCGTGCTGTTCGGCCTCTGCGCGGCCTGCTGCCAGGCCTTCTACTTCGTTTTCGCGGACCAGGGGGCCGACGGCGACGACGTGCCCGACCCGCTCGGGGTGATTGCGTACGGGATGATCGTCGGCACGCTGGTCATGACGGTGGTCGCCCGGCCCTGGGAGATGGACTGGCAGGTGCTCGGCGGGCAGGCGGCCGTGGGCGGGTCGACGGTGCCCGCACCGGTGCTGCTCGGCTGGGTGGTGCTGGTGGCGACCGTCTTCGCCTACCTGACCGGCGTGGTCTCGGTGCGCAAGCTCTCGCCGCAGGTCGCGGGCGTGGTGGCCTGCCTGGAGGCGGTGGTGGCCACCGTGCTGGCCTGGATCCTGCTCGGCGAACACCTCTCGACGTGGCAGATCGTCGGCGGTGGCCTGGTGCTGGGCGGTGCCTTCATCGCGCAGTCCTCCAGGCAGGCCCCGGCGATCGCCCCGGCGGCCGCGGCGGACCCGGCCGTGCTGGACCGCGAGCCCACGACGGCATAAGGTGCTGGTCATGCTTTCGACCGTGCTTTCGCCGCCCGCCGCCTAGCGCGGGCGGCACCTCCTCGAACGAGACCCCTGCCCGGGGAGTTCCCGGGCGGGTGCGCGCTGCCCGCGAAGCGATGACCTGCTCTTTTCATCCTTCACGCATGCGCGGAGACACACGTGTCGAACCATTCGCCCGCTGCCGGGCGCAGTCTGCTGTACCTCGTCATCGCCGGAGCCGCCTGGGGCACCGCCGGCGCGGCCGCCTCGCTCCTCTTCCTCGCCAGTGACCTCGGTCCGCTCGCCCTGTCGTTCTGGCGGTGCGCGGGCGGGCTCGTGGTACTGCTGGGGGTCCTGGCCGTCCGCCGGTCCCGGCCCGGTTCCCGCTCCGGCCGCGGGCGGACGTGGCCGTCGGCCGGCTCCCTGATCACGACCGGGCTGCTGTTCACCCTCTTCCAGGCCGCGTACTTCGCCGCCGTGCGCGAGACCGGCCTCGCCGTCGGGACGGTGGTCACCCTCGGTGCCGGGCCCGTGCTGATCGCGCTCGGGGCGCGGTACTGGATGGGCGAGCGGCTCGGCCGGGGCGGCGCGGCCGCCGTCGTGGGGGCGCTGGCCGGGCTGGCCGTGCTGGTGCTGGGCAGCGGTGGCGGTGAGGTGCGCCCGCTCGGCGTCCTCTGGGCGCTGCTGTCGGCCGCCGGATACGCGGCGATGACCCTGCGGGCGCGGTCGCTCGGGCGGCGCGGAGCGGGCGGCGACCCCCTGGTCACCACCACCTGGTCGGTCGCGGTGGGAGCGGTGTGCCTGCTGCCGCTGGCCGCCGTCGAAGGGCTGCTGCCGCACACCGCCGAGCTCGGGCGGGTGCTGTGGCTGCTGCTGTACGTCGCGACCGTGCCGACGGCGCTGGCGTACGCGCTCTACTTCACCGGAGCCGCCGCCGTGCGGGCCGCCACCGTGTCCGTGATCATGCTGATCGAACCGGTCAGCGCGGCCGTGATCGCCGTCCTGCTGCTCGGGGAGCGGCTGACCGGCGCCGTGGTGCTGGGCACCGCACTGCTGCTCACGGCCGTGGGGGCCCTGATCGCGGCGGAGCGGCGACGCCCGGCGGACGTGGCCGGTGACGGGCCCGGGAACGGGCCGGCCGACGGGTTGGCCGACGGCCCGGCCGAGGGGCCGGGGACGCGGCCCGCCCCCGGGCCCGTCCTGTCGGGTCAGAGCGCCGCGAGGTAGTCCGGGGTGGCGGTCCCGGGGGCCAGGTCGGCCGCCGGGACCGGCGTCCCGTACACGGGGGCGACCGGGACCACGCCCGCCCAGTAGGGCAGCCCCAGGTCCTCGGCGTCGTCGTTCGGCCCGCCCGTGCGGAGCTTCGCGGACACCTCGGTCAGGTCCAGCCGGATCACCGCGGTGGCGGCGAGCTCCTTGGCGCTGGCCGGCCGGGAGTCGGCGGAGCGGCCCGGGACCACGTGGTCGACGAGGGCGTCCAGGGCGATCCGGCACTCCTCCTCGTCCGTGACCTGGTACGCGGTGCCGTGCACGACCACCGAGCGGTAGTTGAGCGAGTGGTGGAACGCCGAGCGGGCCAGCACCAGGCCGTCCACATGGGTCACGGTCACGCAGACCGGCAGGCCCGGGTCGGCCCGGCCGGCCGCGAGCAGCGGGCGGGAGCCGGTGGAGCCGTGGATGTAGAGCGCCTCGCCGACCCGGCCGAAGAGCGTGGGCAGGACCACCGGCGCCCCGTCGCGGACGAAGCCGAGGTGGCAGATGTAGGCCTGGTCGAGTATCGAGTGCACCGTCTCGCGGTCGTAGCGGGCGCGCTCGCGGGAGCGGGTCGGCACCGTGCGGTCCGTGGGCTCGTAGGCGGTCGAGGTGGCCGGCTCGGTCGTGGCGGGCGAAGCGGGCGAGGCGGTCATGATGCGGACTCCGTTGTACTAGTGCATACTCTGGTTTGTGCTAGGAGACTATCGAATCACAGGGCGTCGCGCATCGGATATCGCGGCGAGCGTCGAAGCGGGCGTGGGGGCGGGCGCGCTCGCGCCGGGAGCGCTGCTGCCGCCGATGCGCGAGCTGGCCGCGGAGCTGGGGGTGAACCCCAACACCGTGGCGGCCGCGTACCGGACGCTGCGCGAGCGCGGGGTCATCGAGACCGACGGGCGGCGCGGCAGCCGGGTCCGGGCCCGGCCGTCGAGCGCGCCCCGGGACGCCCTGCGGATGGCGGTGCCGGCGGGCGTACGGGACATCACGGAGGGCAATCCGGACGTGTCGCTGCTCCCCGCGCTGGACGGGGCGCTGGCGGCGGCCGCCCGGCGGTACGCGCAGGCGCCGACCCTCTACGGGCAGGACCCGGTCGTACCGGAGCTGGCGCGGCTTGCCCGGGCCGATCTCGACGCGGACGGGGTTCCGGCCGGGCCGGTGGCGGTGACCTCGGGCGCCCTGGACGGCATCGAACGGGTGCTGGCCGCCCATCTGCGGCCGGGGGACGCGGTCGCGGTCGAGGATCCGGGCTGGGGGAGCGTGCTGGACCTGGTGCCGGCGCTCGGCCTGAGGGTGCTGCCGGTGGCGGTGGACGACGAAGGGCCCCGTGCGGACGCGGTGGAGCGGGCCCTGGAGGCCGGTGCGCGGGCGCTGGTGGTGACCTCGCGGGCGCAGAACCCGACCGGGGCCGCGGTGAGCGGGGCGCGGGCCGGGGAACTGCGGGAGCTGCTGGCGCGCCACCCCGGGGTACTGGTGATCGACGACGACCACGGGCACGGGATCGTGGATCTGCCGCTGCATCCGCTGGGCGGGGTCACCCGGCACTGGGCGCTGGTGCGGTCCACGGCGAAGGCGTACGGGCCGGACCTGCGGCTGGCGGTGCTGACGGGCGACGCGGTGACGCTGGACCGGGTGCGGGGACGGCAGCGGCTGGGCCCGGGATGGGTGAGCCGGCTGCTGCAGTACGCGGTGGTCGAGCTGTGGACCTCGGGCGTGGTGGACCGGGCCGCGGTGGCCCGCTCGTACGGGGAACGACGGGACGCGCTGGTCGGTGCGCTGCGGGAGCGGGGTGTGGCGGCGCACGGGCGGAGCGGGATGAACGTGTGGGTGCCGGTGGCCGACGAGACGGGTGTGGTGACGAGGCTGCTGGCGGCGGGCTGGGCGGTGACCGCCGGCGCCCGGTTCCGCGTCGAGGCGGGACCGGGCGTGCGGCTGACGGTGTCACAGCTGTCGCTGCCGGAGGTGCCCGGCCTGGCCGACGCCGTGGCCGCGGCGGTCCGGCCGGGGACGACGGGGGTCCGGTACGTCTGACCGCGGTTCCGGCCGGTCGCAGCACCGGCCGGCCGGGGGTGGGTCAGGCGAGTTCGAGCAGCCCGCCGAGGATGAGGACGCATCCGCACAGGGCGATCACCGTGCCGAGGAGACGGTGGAGGCGGGCTGACATCCGGCGCTGCACCGGGCTGAAGTCGCCCCGGGCGTGCATGCGCAGTTCGGCGTTGCTGTCGCCCCAGCGCTCCAGTGAGGCGGCCGAACCCCGTACGTTGAAGGCGATCCAGCCGCCGGGGACGGCGCAGGCCAGGCCGAACGTCAGCAGGACGGCAGCGGTGCTCATGTGGTTTCCCCCGGGACGTGTGGTGATCGCCCGGACGGTAGCAGGCGTCAGGCGGGCTTGCCGGGGGCGGGGCGGGTCTGGGTGAGGGCGGCGCCCGCCAGGACGATCGCGGCGCCGACCGGGGTGTTCCAGTGGAGCTGTTCGCCGAGGACCAGGACGCCCGCCGTGGTGGCGATGACCGGGATGAAGTACGTGACCATCTGGGCGGTGGTCGGGCCGACCTCCGAGACCAGGCCGTACTGCATCTGGAGGGCCATGCCCGTGCCGAGGGCGCCCAGGGCGATCACCGACAGGGTCGGCCACAGCGGGAACGAGGCCGGGGCCGAGGTGAACAGGGCGCTGATGAGCCCGAGCTGGAGCGTGGAGACCATGAGCTGGCCGCCGGTCAGGGCGACCGGGGAGCCCGGGGTCCCGGCCAGCGTACGGCGGACGTAGATCCAGCCGATGGGGTAGCAGAGCGAGGCCAGCAGGGCGAAGGCGGTGCCCTTCGCGTCGACCCCGGAGAACCCCTGCCAGGCGCCGAGGACGGTGAGGACCCCGAGGAAGCCCAGGCCCAGGCCGGCGAAGCGGCGCCGCGTCGGGCGGTCCTCGGACAGGGCGACCAGGGACAGCGCCATCCCCCACAGCGGGGAGGTGGCGTTGCAGATGCCGGCCAGGCTGGAGGGGATGCTCAGCTCCGCGTAGGCGAAGAGGGAGAACGGGGCGGTGTTGAGCAGCAGCGCCGCCACGCTCAGGTGGCCCCAGGTGCGCAGCCCCCGCGGCAGCGGCTCGCGCCGGACGAGGAGCACGGCGAGGAGGGCGAGCGCGCCGAACATGACCCGGCCCATCGCCACCTGGAAGGGCGCGTACGCCTCCGTGCCCACCTTGATCAGCAGGAAGCTGAAGCCCCAGACGACCGAGAGGATCGCGAAGCGGAGGCGCCAGTCCAGGAGGACGCCCCGCCGGGTGGTCGTGGTGGGGGTCGGCGAAGGGGCCGTGAGGGTGGGTCGGGGGGCCGTGGGTGCGCTCATGGCCCTTACTCTGCTCCCGCCGATCTCGTAGGACAAGCGAGACTTTCTCAGAGTGACGACGTAGCATCACTTACATGTTGAACCTGGAGCGGCTGCGTACCCTCGACGCCCTCGCCCGCCACGGCTCGGTCAGCGGCGCTGCCGACGGTCTCCACGTCACCACCTCCGCCGTGTCCCAGCAGATGGCCAAGCTGGAGCGCGAGGTCGGCCAGCCCCTGCTGGCCAAGAACGGGCGCGGGGTCCGGCTCACCGACGCCGGGCGGCTGCTCGCCGATCACGCGGCCCGGATCATCTCCCAGGTGGAGCTCGCCCAGGCAGATGTCGAGGCCCAGCGGGGCTGCGCCGTCGGAGAGCTCCGCATCGGGGCATTCCCGACGGCGATGCGCGGACTGCTGCCGCAGGCCCTGTCCGCCCTGCGCGACGGTCATCCGGACCTGCGGGCGCTGGTGCGCGAGCAGGAGCCCGAGGAGAGCATGGCCGCGGTGGTGCGCGGGGACCTCGACCTGGCGCTGGCCATCGACTGGTACAACAAGCGCATGCCGGTGCCCGCCGAACTCACCCGGACGCACCTGCTGGACGACTCCGTCGACATCGCGGTCCCGGCCGGCCACCGGCTGGCCGACCGGACCGGGATCTCCCTCGCCGAGTTCGCCGACGACGACTGGATCTCCTGGAACGAGGGACAGTTCTGCCACGAGTGGCTGGTCTTCACCCTCCGCGGTACGGGAATCGAGCCGCGCATCACCCACATCGCCGAGGAGCACCACACCCAGCTGGCTTTCGTGGAGGCCGGGCTCGGGGTGTGCGTGGCGCCGAAGCTGGGCCGCGGCCCGGTGCCGCCCGGGGTCCGGCTGCTGCCCGTCTGCGACTCGGTACGCCGTCACGTGTACGCGGTCTGGCGTGCGGACGCCGACCGCCGGCCCTCCATCCGCGCCGCCGTCGACGCGCTGCGGCAGGCCGCCGCCGCGCTCTGAGCCCACCCCCGGGCCCTGCCTAAAGCTTGCGGAAGTCCCACGAGACGACCGACTCGGGGGTCAGGCGGATCCAGGCGTGCCGTCCGTCGTGCGGCATCTGCTCGACGCCGAAGTTCTTGGCCGGGAAGATCCGTTCGGCCTCGGCCAGCTCCGGGCACGGTTCGCCGGTGCGCGGGGCCTCGCCGACGAAGACGGCGCTGCCGGACAGCTCGACCCCGCGCAGCTCGTCGTAGGACTCGCCGGAGTCCACGACCACCGAGATCCGAGGATCCCCGTGCAGGTCGGACCAGCGCCGGCTGCGCGTGATCGAGTACAGCCACAGCGAGGTGCCGTCCCAGGCGAACCACAGGGCGCCCACGTGCGGGCGCCCGTCCGGGGAGACCGTGGCCACCCGGCAGGTGCGCTGCTCGCGCAGGAAGGCGTCCACCTCCTCGTCGCTCATCATGATGCGGCGGCCCCGCCGCTGGGCCCTGTCCCCGCGTGTCCCGTCCATCCGTCCCGCGCCCCTTCACATCTGACTGTGTGTCAGGAATCATGCGGGGTCGATGGCCGTCACGCCAGGGGGAGTCATGCCGGATCTCGACAACGCCACCACGGCGCTGCTCACCGTCGAATGCCAGAACGGCGTCGTCGGCGGGGAGAGCGCCCTGCCCGAGCTCGCGAAGGAGGCCCGTGACTCCGGGATGCTCGGGCGGGTGGCGGCGCTCGCCGACGCCGCGCGGGGGGCCGGGGTGCAAGTGCTGCACGCGGTCGCGGAGCGGCGGCCGGACGGCCGCGGGGCGAACACCAACGCACGCCTGTTCCGCGCCGCCGGGAAGCTGCCCGTGCGCCAGCTCTCCGGAAGCCCGGCGGTGGAGGTCGCGGCCCCCATCGTCGTGGCCGAACAGGACCTGGTGGTCCGGCGGCTGCACGGGCTCTCCCCGATGGCCGGCACCGACCTCGACGCCCTGCTGCGCAACCTCGGCATCCGCACCCTCGTCGTCACCGGGGTGTCCTCCAACATCGCCATTCCGAACACCGTCTTCGACGCCGTGAACCACGGCTACCGGGTCGTGGTCCCGGCCGACGCCATCGCCGGGGTGCCCGCCTCCTGCACCGGCGAGGTGATCCGCAACTCCCTCTCGCTGGTGGCCGCCATCACCACCACCGAAGCGCTGCTCATGCAGTGGGCTCCCGCGCCCTGACCGCCGTAACCTGGGCGGATGCTGTCCGAAGTGATCGCGACCCGTTACGTCACGCCGCTGCGTGAGGGCGGCTCGCTCCCGGGGATCGTCGAGGCCGACGACCTCGGTACCTACGTCATGAAATTCACCGGAGCCGGCCAGGGCCGCAAGACCCTGGTCGCCGAAGTCATCTGCGGGCGCCTCGCCCAGCGGCTGGGCCTGCGGGTCCCGCGGCTGGTGCAGATGCAGCTCGACCCCGTGATCGGGCTCGGCGAGCCCGACCAGGAGGTCCAGGAACTGCTCAAGGCCAGCGGCGGGCTCAACCTCGGTATGGACTACCTGCCCGGGTCGATCGGCTTCGATCCGCTCGCCTACCAGGTGGACCCGGCCGAGGCGGGACGCGTGGTCTGGTTCGACGCCCTGATCAACAACGTCGACCGGTCCTGGCGCAACCCCAACATGCTCGTCTGGCACGGGGACCTGTGGCTCATCGACCACGGCGCCACCATGATCTGGCACCACAACTGGCCCACCGCCGAGGACGCCGCCGCGAAGCCGTACAACGCCTCCGACCACGTACTGGCCCCCGTCGGGCCGGACATCGCGGCGGCCGCCGCCGCCCTCGCGCCGCTGGTCACCGAGGAACTGCTCACCGAGGTCGCCGCGGACGTCCCGGACGAATGGCTGGTCGACGAGCCCGGCTTCGACTCCACCGACGCGCTGCGCCGCGCCTATGTGGAGGCACTGCTGCCGCGCGCGGCCACGATCCACGAGAGGATCTCGATGGAGGCGGAGGTGAAGGCTCCGCAGAAGCCGCCGGGCTGGCTCACCGAGCACCTGACGGAATGGCCCCACAAGACCAAGAAGAAGAGCGACGGCGAGTGACCAAGCGGGACGTGTTCGAGTACGCGCTGGTGCGCGTGGTGCCCCGGATGGAGCGCGGCGAGTGCTTCAACGCCGGCGTGATCGTCTACTGCCGGGCGCGGTCGTACGTGGCGGCGCGCACCCATCTGGACGAGGCGAAGCTGCTGGCGCTGGATCCCGGGGCCGACGTGGCCGGGGTGCGGGCCGCGCTGCACGGGGTGCAGGGCGTGTGTACGGGCGGCGAGTCCGCCGGTCAGGCGGCGGGTGACGACGCGGGGCGGCGGTTCCGGTGGCTGATCGCGCCGCGCAGCACGGTGGTGCAGCCGGGGCCGGTGCACACCGGCCTGACGGCCGATCCCGCCGCCGAGGTGGAGCGGCTGCTGGACCTGCTGGTCCGCTGACCGGGTTCCCCGTCGGCGTCCGTGGCGCCGACGGGCCCGGATCCGCCACCGTTGACACGGAGTGTCATGGCTCCTAGCGTCTCCTCAGCTGAAGCTACTAAGCGGTTGCTCACCTCTGGGCGACCGCCTCTCAAGGGCGAGGAGATCCAGCATGTCCACCACCGAGCAGCGCGTAGCGATCGTGACCGGGGCGGCCCGGGGCATCGGCGCGGCCACCGCCCTACGGCTGGCCGCCGAGGGCCGGGCCGTCGCCGTACTCGACCTCGACGAGGCGGCCTGCAAGGACACCGTGGAGGCGATCACGGCGGCCGGCGGCAAGGCCGTGGCGGTCGGCTGCGACGTTTCCGACGGCGCGCAGGTGGAAGCGGCCGTCGCACGCGTCGCCGACGAGCTCGGCGCCCCCACCATCCTGGTCAACAACGCGGGAGTGCTGCGCGACAACCTGCTCTTCAAGATGAGTGAGACCGACTGGGACACGGTCATGAACGTCCACCTGCGCGGTGCGTTCCTGATGTCGAAGGCCTGTCAGAAGTACATGGTGGAGGCCAAGTTCGGCCGCATCGTGAACCTGTCCAGCAGCTCGGCGCTCGGCAACCGCGGCCAGGTCAACTACTCCGCCGCCAAGGCGGGTCTGCAGGGCTTCACCAAGACCCTGGCCATCGAGCTCGGCAAGTTCGGCGTCACCGCCAACGCCGTCGCCCCCGGCTTCATCGTCACCGAGATGACCGCCCAGACGGCCGCCCGCGTCGGCATGGGCTTCGAGGACTTCCAGGCGGCCGCCGCCACCCAGATCCCCGTCCAGCGCGTCGGGCGCCCGGACGACATCGCCAACGCCATCGCCTTCTTCACGGGCGAGGCCGCCGGCTTCGTTTCCGGCCAGGTCATGTACGTGGCCGGCGGCCCGCTCAACTGACGAGTCCACGAGAGGCAGGGCGTACGGCCATGACGGACAGCAAGGAACACGGCATCGACAGCGGCAAGGTCGCACTGATCACTGGGGCGAGCCGGGGCATCGGCTACGGCGTCGCCGAGGCGCTGCTCGCGCGCGGCGACCGGCTCTGCATCACCGGGCGCAACGAGGACGCCCTCAAGGAGGCCGTCGAGCGGCTCGGGGCCGACCGGGTGATCGGGGTGGCCGGAAAGGCGCACGACGAGGCCCACCAGGCCGTCGCCGTCGAGCGCACCATGGAGGCCTTCGGCCGCGTGGACTTCCTGGTGAACAACGCGGGCACCAATCCGGTCTTCGGTCCGATCGCGGACCTGGACCTCGGGGTCGCGCGCAAGGTCTTCGAGACCAATGTGATCTCGGCGCTCGGCTTCGCCCAGCAGACCTGGCACGCCTGGCAGAAGGACAACGGCGGGGCGATCGTGAACATCGCCTCCATCGCGGGCGTCTCCGCCTCGCCCTTCATCGGCGCCTACGGGATGAGCAAGGCGGCCATGATCAACCTCACGCTCCAGCTCGCCCACGAGATGGCGCCCGGGGTCCGGGTCAACGCGATCGCCCCCGCGGTGGTCAAGACGAAGTTCGCGCAGGCGCTCTACGAGGGCCGGGAGCAGGAGGCCTCGGCCGCCTATCCGCTCGGCCGGCTCGGGGCCCCGGAGGACATCGGAGGGGCCGCCGCGTTTCTTACATCTGCACAAGCGGAATGGATCACGGGGCAAACTCTCGTCGTCGACGGGGGAATGTTCCTCAATGCCGGTGTGCACTGACCGATAATCGGACGAATTTGCCCCTGAAGGGGAGGCAAATGTGTACCGAATAGGCACGGAACCGGTCAAGTGCCCCACGAAACCAACCCATTGGATTTGTGGGGCACTGCGGTAGGGTCTGCCGCACCCCTGGCTGATCGAGGAGCGTGCACGTGTTCAACCGGACCAGATGCCTGCAGATCACTGCGGCCCTTGCGTCCATATCCCTGCTCGCCGGTTGCGGCCTGCTCTCGGATGAGGGCGCCGACGAAGCGAAGCGGATCGTCGTCGGTACGACGAGCGCACCGAGCACCCTCGATCCCGCAGCGGCGTGGGACGGCTCCTGGGAGCTGTACCGGAACGTCTACCAGACTCTGCTGGCCTTCCCCACGGGCGCCACCAAGCCCCAGCCGGACGCCGCCCAGAGCTGCGAGTTCACGGATGCCGCGAACGAGTCGTACCGGTGCACCCTGCGCAAGGGCCTGAAATTCTCCAACGGGGAGCCGCTCGACGCCAAGGCGGTCAAGCACTCCCTGGACCGGATCCGGACCATCGGCTCCAAGGTCGGCCCCAAGGACCTCTTCGGCAGCCTCGACAAGATCGAGACCCCGGACGCCCTGACCGTCGTCTTCCACCTGAACACCCCGGACGCCACCTTCCCCCTCGTCCTCGGCTCGCCGGCCGCCTCGCTGGTCGCGCCCAAGGAGTACCCGGCCGACAAGGTCCGCGAGGACGGCAAGGTCACCGGTTCCGGCCCGTACGTGCTCGACTCGTACAAGGAGGGCTCCGAGGCCGTCCTCGGCAACAACGCGAGCTACGCGGGCTTCGCCAACCGCCGCAACAACGGCGTGACCATCCGCTACTTCGCGGACTCCACGACGATGCTCGCCTCCCTCAAGGCCAAGGAGATCGACGCCACCTACCGAGGCCTGTCGGCCGCGGAGATCCGGGACCTGCAGACCCCCGAGTCGCACGCGGCGGGCGTCCAGGTCGTCGAGAACGTCGGCGCCGAGATCCGCTACCTCGTCTTCAACCCGAAGGACCCGGTGGTCGCCAAGCTCCCGGTCCGCCAGGCCATCGCCCAGATCGTCGACCGCGGGGTGCTCGTCTCCAAGGTCTACCAGGGCACCGCCGAGCCCCTGTACTCGATGGTTCCCAAGGGGGTCGTCGGCCACAAGACGCCGTTCTACGACAAGTACGGCCACGCGGACGTCGCCAAGGCCAAGAAGATCCTCAAGGACGCCGGCATCACCCAGCCGGTCGAGCTGACCCTCTGGTACACCACGGACCGGTACGGCTCCTCCACCGCCGACGAGTTCACCGAGCTCAAGCGCCAGCTGGACGAGAGCCTGCTCTTCAAGGTCACCCTGCGCAGCCAGCCCTGGAAGGCCTTCCAGGAGGGCTACAAGGGCCAGGAGTACCCGATCTTCGGCCGCGGCTGGTTCCCCGACTTCCCGGACCCGGACAACTTCATCGCGCCGTTCATCGGCAAGGAGAACGCGGTCGGCACCCCGTACGAGCCCACCGAGATCCTGACCGACCTGCTGCCGAAGACCCGCCGCGAGGGCGACCGCTCGGCCGGCGTCCACGAGTTCGAGCGGGCGCAGCAGATCTTCGCCGAGGACGTCAGGCTGCTGCCCCTGTGGCAGGGCAAGCTGTACGTCGTCTCGCGCGACGACATCGCGGGCGCCGAGCGGGCGCTGGACCCGCAGACCGTCATGCAGATGTGGGAGTTCTACCGCAAGACCAGCTGGTAGCCGCCCCCGACTCGGGCGGCTGAGGCGTTGTCAGTGGTCCCCGGTAGGTTCTGAGCAGTTGAACCGAACTTGTACCGGAGGTTGTCGCCGTGACCCAGATGCTGCCCGAGTCCTGGCTCCCCGTCCTCGGCGGGGAGCTGGACCAGCCCTACTTCAGGGAACTCGCGGAGTTCGTCGAGAAGGAGCGGGCGAACGGGCCGGTCTACCCGCCCCGCGAGCAGGTCTTCGCGGCCCTGGAGGCCACTCCCTTCGAGCAGGTCAAGGTGCTGGTCCTCGGCCAGGACCCGTACCACGGCGCCGGGCAGGGCCACGGCCTGTGCTTCTCCGTCCAGCCCGGGGTCAAGACCCCGCCCTCGCTCCGCAACATCTACAAGGAGATGAAGGAGGAGCTGGGCCTGCCCGTCCCGGACAACGGGTACCTGATGCCGTGGGCGCGCCAGGGCGTCCTGCTGCTCAACGCGGTGCTCACCGTCCGTGAGGCCGAGCCCAACTCGCACAAGGGCCAGGGGTGGGAGAAGTTCACCGACGCGGTGATCCGCTCCGTGTCCGAGCGCCCCGACCCGGCCGTCTTCGTGCTGTGGGGGGCCTACGCGCAGAAGAAGATCCCGCTGATCGACGAGGAGCGGCACGTGATCGTCAAGGGCGCGCACCCCTCCCCCCTGTCGGCCAAGAAGTTCTTCGGCTCCCGGCCCTTCACGCAGATCAACGAGGCCATCGCCGCCCAGGGCCATGAGCCGATCGACTGGCGGATCCCGGACCTGGGCTGACGGCCCACCGCGCCTCGGCCCCAATGCCGGTGCCTCCGGCTAGCTTCTTGACGATCAGACCGGAGCAGGTCTGGCGCAGAACAAGCCGGAGGCCGCGGTGACGGAGCAGCAGCAGGAGGCGTCGGAGGACGCCGTCATGACCAGGATCGGCCAGGCGGTCATCCTGCTGCACGCCGGGGACCGCGAGGAGGCCCGCAACCGGCTCGGCGCGATCTGGTCCGAGATCGGCGAGGAGGGCCACTCCCTCCACCGGTGCACGCTCGCCCACTACATGGCCGACGCCCAGGACGACCCCGCCGACGAACTGGCCTGGGACCTGAGGGCCCTCGGCGCGGCCGAGGAGCTCCGGGCGGTGCCGCCCGCCCACCGGGAGCCGCATCAGGCGATGCGCGTGTTCTACCCGTCCCTGCACCTCAGTCTGGCCGCCGACTACGTGAAGCTCCAGCGGCCGGAGGCGGCCCGGGTCCACCTGACGCGGGCCCGCGCCGCCACGGGCGCGCTGCCCGACGACGGCTACGGGAACGGCGTACGGGACGCCATCGCCCGGCTGGAGCGGCGGCTCGCGGCGGAACCGGGCGGGGACCCCAGGCCGTTCCCGGAACAGTCCCCCTGATCGGGGAAGGCCCGTTCCCCCTTGAGCGGATCAGTCCCCGTGGAGGCCCGCGCAGATGCGGGCCTCGGGGCTGTCCGGGTGCCAGCGCCCGTGCCGGCGGCCCAGCGCGCACACGTCGGCGGGCCGTACCGGCAACTCCCGCACCAGCTCACGTTCCACCGCGGCGCCGGGCCGCGCGCCGTGCGGGCGGCCGCCCTGACGGCCGGCGGCGGGTTCGGCGGGCCTGTGCGGCTCCGGGATGTCCGGCACCGGCGGCGCGGCCTCCAGGGGCCCACCGGGGGCGCCCTGGGCGGTGCGCTCGGCGGACCGTGCGGCGGGGGCGGGGCCCGCGGGCCGCGCCGGCTCCTCCGGGGCCGCCTCCAGTGCCTCCAGGGCAGGTGCCCGGACGATCACCGGCGCGGCTCCCGGACCACCGCGCGGTTGGTGGCGTGGCGGCAGCCCCGCCGAGGGAGCCGCCGCCCCCGGCTGCCCGGGGGCGGGGCTCACATGCACACAGCCGGAGACCGCCGAGACGGCACAGGCGACTCCGAGCAGCAGCTTCGTCGTGGTTCGGGTTCGATGCACCCGCGCAACTCTGCTCTGCCAGGACCACGTTGCGAAAACCCGCGGCCCAAATTCACCCCGCACGGGTGACGGAACACCCGCCAAGGGCGGTCCCGTCATCCCCGGCGGGTCGGCGCACGGAGCCGGACGCGGTGCGTCGCACGGCGGAGGGGCGCCCCCGTACCGCGCGCGACCGGGCGCTCCGGCGACGCGACGCGTGCCGTGGCCGGCGCCGTGCGCCCGCCCGGGATCGCGGGGCGCCTTCAGTCGCCGGTGGCTCCGTCTATCTGCTCGCGCAACAGGTCCGCGTGGCCGTTGTGGCGCGCGTACTCCTCGATCATGTGGGTGTACACCCAGCGCAGGCTGAACACCTCGCCCCGGTGGTGGCTCTCGGCGTCCGACAGTTGGTCCAGCGACCGGCCGGCGGCGGCCTGGCGCGCCAGCTCGACCTCGGTCTGCCACACCTGCTCCACCTCGGCCCAGGTGTCCTTGTCGGTGAAGTGGAAGTCTCCGTCCGGGTCCTCGTTCGTGCAGTACAGCTCGGGAAGGTCCTCGCCGAGCATGATCTCCCGGAACCAGTACCGCTCCACCTCGGCCATGTGCCGTACGAGGCCCAGCAGGCTCAGTTCCGAGGGCGGGAGCGCGCTGTGGCGCAGCTGCTCGTCCTGGAGCCCCTCGCACTTCCAGGCGAGGGTGGCGCGGTGGTAGTCGAGCCAGCCGTCCAGCATCCCGCGCTCGTCGGCGGTGGGGGAGGGCTCGATGCGATGTGATCCAGAACTGGTGGTCATGGGGACATCCTCGGTGAACACGGCCCCCGCCACCAGGGATTAAGCCCGGATCGCCCGCAGGACCTAAGCTGCCTGAGTCCCACAAGGAACGAAACTGGAGGCTCCCGGTGAAGGTCGGCTGCATCGGACTCGGCGACATCGCGCAGAAGGCGTACCTGCCCGTCCTGACCACCCGCCCGGGCGTCGAGCTGCACCTGCAGACCCGTACCCCCGCCACGCTGGAACGGGTCGGAGCGGTCCACCACGTTCCGGCCGGGCGCCTGCACACCGATCTCGACGCGCTGCTCGCCGAAGGGCTCGACGCGGCCTTCGTGCACGCCTCGACCGCCGCGCACCCCGAGATCGTCGGACGGCTGCTGGAGGCCGGCGTGCCGACGTACGTGGACAAGCCGCTCGCGTACGAACTCGCGGACTCGGCACGGCTCGTGGAACTGGCCGAGGAGCGCGGCGTCTCGCTCGCCGTCGGCTTCAACCGCCGCTACGCGCCCGGCTACGCGCAGTGCGCCGACCACCCGCGCGAACTGATCGTCATGCAGAAGAACCGCGTCGGGCTGCCCGAGGACCCGCGCACGCTCGTGCTGGACGACTTCATCCACGTCGTCGACACCCTGCGTTTCCTGCTGCCCGGCGAGGCCGACCACGTCGACGTACGGGCCGTGGTGCGCGAGGGCCTGATGTACCAGGTGGTGCTCCAGCTGTCCGGTCACGGCTTCACCGCGCTCGGCATCATGAACCGGATGTCCGGTTCCACCGAGGAGATCCTGGAGGTGTCCGGACAGGACACCAAGCGGCAGGTCGTCAACCTCGCGGAGGTCATCGACCACAAGGGCCAGCCGACCGTGCGGCGCCGCGGGGACTGGGTGCCGGTCGCCCGCCAGCGCGGCATCGAGCAGGTCGTGGACGCCTTCCTGGTGGCCGTCGAGGCGGGTAGGACGCTCAGCGCGCGGGACGCGCTGCTCACCCACGAGCTGTGCGAGCGCGTGGTGGGCTCGGCTCTGGCGCAGGCCTCCTGAGCGTACGGGCGCCTTCCACCGCGCAATAGGCCGCCAGCGAGGCCAGGGCCGCGGCCACCGGCCAGTCCCCGAAGCGGACGTAGGGGGTCACGCCCCGGGCCAGCGGGACCTCGTACACCTGCGCCGTGCTCGCGGAAGTGGGCAGGGCGGGGCCGATCCGCTCCCCGGAGGGGCCGTGCACCGCGCTGACGCCGGTGAGGGTGGCGTGCACCACGGGGCGGCCGGTCTCGGCCGCCCGCAGCGCGGCCAGTGAGGCGTGCTGGGCCGGGGCCCAACTGCCCTGGAAGCTGGAGGTCGCCGACTGGGCGACGAGCAGCGCGGCCCCGTCGCGCGCCAGGTGGCGGCTCATGTCCGGGAAAGCCGACTCGAAGCAGACCAGCGGGCCGACGCGGACGCCGGGCCGGCCGTCCGGCCGGCCGGGCAGGTTCATCACCACCGGCGTGTCACCCGCCACCCGGTCCTCGCCGGCCGCCTTGCCGACCGACGTGGCCCAGCCGAGCAGGGCCCGGGCCGGTACGTACTCACCGAAGGGGACCAGCCGCATCTTGTCGTACCGGTCGCCGGTGGGTCCCTCGGGGCCCATGAGTACCGCGCTCTTGCGGATCCCGGGGCTGTCGGCCCCCCGCGCGTCCACGTTGACCAGCAGCGGAGCCCCGACCTGCGCGGACAGCGAAGCCAGCCGCCCGGCCAGGTCCGGCCGGGCCGCCAGGTCCCCGCCGACGCTGCTCTCGCCCCACACCACCAGGTCGACCGGCTGCCCGGACAGGTCCCGGGTGAGCCGCTCCCCGGCGGCGAACCGCCGCTCCGCGCTGTCCGGACCGTCGGCCACCAGACCCGGCTGCACGACGGCCACGCGCAGCCCGCCCGACACCTCGGGGCGCGGTACCCACAGCCACACCACTCCCGTCAGTACCGCACAGCCCGTCACCCCGGCCACCGCCGGGATCCGAGCCCCGGGCACCGCGACGAGCAGCACCAGCGCACAGTTCACCGCCACCACCAGCAGGCTCACCAGCCACACCCCGCCCGCCGAGGCCAGTCGCAGCGCGGGCGGCACCTGCCACTGGCTCGCTCCCAGCAGCCCCCACGGCCCGCCCAGTCCCTGCCAGGACCGCACCAGCTCCGACAGCAGCCACCCGGCCGGTACGAGGACCAGCGCGGCGCACGCACGGCCCGCCGACGGGACGCCGCCGAGCAGCGCGCGCACCAGCAGGGCCCAGGGGATCCAGAGCAGGCCCAGCAGAGCGGCCACCGGCACCAGGAACACGTGCAGGCTGGGCAGCAGCCAGTGGTGGACGGCGACGATGAAGCCCGCACCGCCGAGCCAGCCCTCCAGCGCGGCCCGCCGCCCGGTGGGAGCCGACCGGAGCAACAGCATCCAGGGCACGAGGGCGGCGTAGGCGAACCACCAGAGCGCGGGTGCGGGGAAGGCGAGCGCGGGCAGCGCCCCGGCGGCGACGGCGGCCGGTGCACGCCACCGCGGGGACCAACGGGCACGGATCGGGACCATGGCGCGCCTCCGCTTCCAGTGTGGCAGTCAGGCGGAGACGTGCCGCCACTTCTCGTGCACGGTGACGCGGGTGAGGCGCCAGCCGTCGTGGGTGCGGGCCAGCGCGAAGGAGTAGCGCCCGGCGGCGACGAAGTTGGGCGCCGTCACGGTGCCGTCCGCTGCGGCGCCGTCCGTTCCTTCAAGGCGCATCGGATTGAGGAAGTCGGCCCGCACCTCGGCGCTGTCTCCGGGTGAACCGCCCACGTCCTCCAGCCGGACCAGCCGGTTCACGATCAGGTGCTGACGGACGGGGAACAGCTTCATGGTCTGCGCGAGCCAGTCGGCGACCTCCCCGGCCGGGCCCTCGATCCCGCCCGCCGAGCTGTAGTCGGCCCGCCCGGAGGGGGTGAACAGGGCGCGGTACGCCGCCCAGTCGCCGTCGTCGACGGCCACCGCGTACCCCGTCACCACCTCGTCGATCGCCAGCCGGTCCATGACCGTGGCGAGGTCCACACGCTGCGTCATCGGGTCAGTGTGGGGCTGGCGGGTCCGGAGGCCAAGGGGGCGTGCGCCCGCCGGACCTCCGCGCGGGCCCTCGGTGACCGGATTACGCCTCCCGCTGCCGGACCACGACGAGGAACGCGTCGCTGTCCAGATCCATCACCACCTCGGCCGGCACGCCCTCGCGCATCCGCTGCGCGGCGTACTCCTCGGCGGGCCAGCTACCCCTCGGACTTCCGGCCGGAAAACGCTCCAGAACCACGCGACCCATGGGACACCCCCTGCTTCTGCCTTCAGGTCTCTCCGGGGACAACGACGCACAGGCCGCCCGGGAACGTTCCCGAACGGCCTGCGGTTCACGCGAAGCGGTGAAGCGGGGTCCTGCTAGGAGCCGGACTCACCCGCGTGCGGACTCAGCACGTCCGTCCCGACCAGGATGAACAGGGCGACGCCCAGCACGATCCGGTAGATCACGAAGGGCATGAAGCTCTTGGTGGAGATGAACTTCATGAACCACGCGATGACCACGTAGCCGACGAAGAAGGCGATGACCGTCGCGAAGACGGTCGGCCCCCAGGAGATGTGGCCCGGGCTCTCGATCACGTCCTTGATCTCGAACACGCCCGAGGCCAGCACGGCCGGAATGGCGAGGAGGAAGGAATAGCGGGCCGCCGCCTCACGCGTGAAGCCCAGCAGCAGACCGCCGGAGATCGTCGCGCCGGACCGGGACACGCCCGGGATCAGGGCCATCGCCTGGCAGACACCGAAGATCAGGCCGTCCTTGACGCCCAGTTCCTTCAGCGTCTTGCGCTCGCGGACCGCGCGGTGGCGTCCGCCTTCCTCGTCGCGGGCGGCCAGTCGGTCGGCGACGCCCAGCACGATGCCCATGACGATGAGGGTGGTGGCCGTCAGCCGCAGGTCGCGGAAGGGGCCCTCGATCTGGTCCTTGAAGGTGAGGCCGAGGACACCGATCGGGATCGAGCCGACGATCACCAGCCAGCCCATCTTGGCGTCCTGCTCGGAGCGCAGCGCAGACGTGTACAGCGAGCGGAACCAGGTGGAGACGATCCGCGCGATGTCCTTGCGGAAGTAGATCAGTACGGCGGCCTCGGTGCCGATCTGCGTGATGGCGGTGAAGGCCGCTCCCGGGTCGTGCCAGCCGGCGAACGCCGCGGTCAGCCGCAGGTGGGCGCTGGAGGAGATCGGGAGGAACTCCGTAAGCCCCTGGACGAGACCGAGGATTAGGGATTCGAACCAGCTCATGTCGGGGTGCGCTCGTCCTTGTGATCGTCGGGCAGTTCGGGTCCGATGCTAGGGCCCGTGCGAAGCGCCGGTGACCACAGGGGGGTGTTGAGGCCCCGGTCCGTACGCGGCCACGGATTTCCGGGCCGGTGCCAGGCGGTGCCGCTTGCGCCAGGCGAGCACCCCGGCGGCCGCCACCGAGACCACGATGAAGCCGGAGGAGACGAGGAACGCGGGCGAGCCGGGGGACGCGGCACTGGCCCCCGCGATCACGTACGCCGTGGTGTTCGGGACGACCCCGAGCGCCGTGGCGCCGAGGAAGGGCGCCCAGCCGCAGCGGGACACCGCCGCGCAGTAGTTGGCCACCACGAAGGGCATCCCGGGAAAGAGCCGCACGGCGAGCATCGAACGGAAGCCGTGCCGGCTGAGCTGCCCGTCGGCCGCCCGGAGCCAGCGGCCGCGCAGGTACGGACGCAGGGCCTCCTGGCCCATGATCCGCCCCAGGCCGAAGGCGATCGCGGCCCCGAGCACCGTGCCGCCGACCGCCGCGAGGAGGCCGAACTGGGTGCCGAAGACCGCCCCCGCGGCCAGGTTGAGCAGGGGGCGCGGGACGAAGGCCGCCGCACACACCCCGTACCCGGCGGCGAACAGCAGGACCGCCGCGCCCACCGGGAACCCGGGGGGCCAGCCCTCCGACAGGACGCGCTGGGGCTCGTACAGCAGCACGCACACGCCGGCCGCCACGAGCAGCACGACGAGCAGCGACAGCCGGGTCCACGGCGCGAGGAGGAGGGACATCCCGGGAGACTAGCCGACCAGTGCGGCGCCGCGCCGTAATCTGGGCCTCATGCCGTCGAACGACCGGCGCCCTCCGAAGGTGCCGCGCAGCACCCTCGCCGACACCCTCCTGGAGCGGCTGACCGAGGTGTACGCGGCGGCGGCCGATCCCGCGCGGGCCCGGGCCATGACCGCGTACATGAAGGACGTCGCCCCCTTCCTCGGCATCCCCACGCCGCTGCGCCGCGAGCTGTCCCGGGCCGTGACCAAGGACACGCCGCGGCCGTCGGAAGCGGACTGTGCGGCGCTCGCGCTGCGCTGCTGGCGGCTTCCGGAGCGCGAGTACCACTACTTCGCGGTCGACTACCTGCGGCGGCACGTCTCCCGGTGCTCCTCCGGCCTGCTGCCGGTGGCCCGGCACCTGATCACCACCGTTGCGTGGTGGGACACGGTCGACCTGCTGGCCGTGCACACGGTGGGTCCGCTGGTGGCCGCCGACCCCGCGCTGTCGGAGGTGATGGACGAGTGGATCGGCGACGAGGACCTCTGGCTCGCCCGCACCGCCCTGCTCCACCAGCTCCGCTTCACGTCCGCCACCGACACGGGCCGGCTCTTCGGCTACTGCCGCCGCCGGGCGGACCACCCGGACTTCTTCGTCCGCAAGGCCATCGGCTGGTGCCTGCGGGAGTACGCGAAGACGGACCCCGACGCCGTGCGCGCCTTCGTCGAGGCCGAACGCGGCTCCCTGTCCCCGCTGTCCGTGCGCGAGGCGCTCAAGAACCTCTGAGCGCGCGGAAATCCATTCGACGGGCCCGGGGCGGTCCGGCAGGATCGGGGGCATGTCCCGGTACGCCTTCCCCGTCGCACCGTCCGCAGTCGCGGACGCGCCGAAGGCTGCCGCGCGGGCCGTCTCCGCTCCCGCGGAGGCATTCCCCTTCGCCGCATTCGACGGCGCACGAAGCTGACCCTTCCCGGATCGTCCGGCGGACCCCGCAGGGGGAGGGTCGGCCCGGCTCAGGGGTCCCGTTCCAGCTTCGAGCCACGGGAAAAAATCATGGCCAAGACGGCTTTCGTGCGGACCAAGCCGCACCTCAACATCGGCACCATGGGTCACGTCGACCACGGCAAGACCACCCTCACCGCCGCCATCACCAAGGTCCTCGCCGAGCGCGGCGGCGCCTCCTTCGTGCCCTTCGACCGCATCGACCGGGCCCCCGAGGAGGCCCGGCGCGGCATCACCATCAACCTCACGCACGTCGAGTACGAGACCGACACCCGCCACTACGCCCACGTGGACATGCCGGGCCACGCCGACTACGTGAAGAACATGGTCACCGGCGCCGCGCAGCTCGACGGGGCGATCCTCGTCGTCTCCGCGCTCGACGGGGTCATGCCCCAGACCGCCGAGCACGTGCTCCTCGCCCGGCAGGTCGGCGTCGACCACGTCGTGGTGGCCCTCAACAAGGCGGACGCGGGGGACCCCGAGCTGACCGACCTGGTCGAGCTGGAGGTCCGCGAGCTGCTCACCTCGCACGGCTACGGAGGTGACGGCGCGCCCGTCGTACGGGTCTCCGGGCTCCGGGCACTGGAGGGCGACCCGCGGTGGACGGGGGCGATCGAGGCGCTGCTCGACGCGGTGGACACGTACGTGCCCACCCCGGTGCGCTACACCGACGCGCCGTTCCTGCTGCCGGTGGAGAACGTGCTGACCATCACCGGACGCGGGACCGTCGTGACCGGCGCCGTCGAGCGGGGCGGCATCCGGCTCGGCGACCGCGTGAGCATGCTCGGCGGGGACGGCGCGTCCGAGCCGGTCGTGGTCACCGGGCTGGAGACCTTCGGCAAGCCGATGGAGTCCGCCGAGGCGGGGGACAACGTCGCGCTGCTGCTGCGCGGGGTCCAGCGGCACCAGGTGCGCCGCGGCGACGTGGTTGCCGCTCCCGGCAGGGTGGCGCCCAAGCGGCGCTTCACGGCGCGGGTGTACGTGCTCTCCACGAGCGAGGGCGGGCGCAGGACTCCGGTCGCCACCGGATACCGGCCGCAGTTCTACATCCGCACCGCCGACGTGGTGGGGGACGTGGACCTGGGGGAGGCCGGCGTGGCGCGGCCGGGCGAGACGGTCACCATGACCGTCGAGCTCGGGCGGGACGTCCCGCTGGAGTCGGGGCTCGGCTTCGCGATCCGTGAAGGCGGCAGGACCGTCGGCGCGGGCACGGTGACGGCCGTACTGGGGTGACCCGGGCGGGCTGAGCCGGGCGGGCCGGGCCCGGGCGCTGCGCCGGGCGGGCCGGGCCCGGCCCCTCTGTGGTGACGGCGGGCAGGGTGCGTCAGACTGCCGTCACCACAGGCATGCGCGGAGGGCGGGCGGAGATGGGCGGCGACACGGCACTGGTGCTCGGCGGCGGGGGACTGACGGGCATCGGCTGGGAGTGCGGGATCCTGTACGGGCTCGCCCGGGCGGGAGTGGACCTCACCGCCGCCGACCTCGTCGTCGGCACCTCGGCCGGTTCGGTGGTCGGCGCCCAGCTCACCTCCGGGCGGCTCACCGTTCGGGAGCTGTACGAGCGCCAGCTCGGCGACGCCTCCGGCGAGATCGCGGCGAAGCTGGGGGCCGGGCTGATCGCGCGGCACGCCGTCGCGATGGCGCGCTCGCGTCGCGACGCGACGGCCTACCGGCAGCGGGTCGGTGCCATGGCACTGGCCGCCGACACCGGGGCGGAGGCCGAGCGGCGCGAGGTGCTCGCGGCGCGGCTGGTCTCGCACGAGTGGCCCGCCGGCCGACGGCTCGTCGTCACCGCGGTGGACGCGCTGAGCGGTGAGCCCGCCGACTTCGACCGGGAGAGCGGGGCCGGGCTGGTCGACGCGGTCTCGGCGAGCTGCGCCGTGCCCGGGGTGTGGCCGCCGGTGACCGTCGGCGGGCGCCGCTTCATCGACGGGGGCGTCCGTTCCGCCACCAACGCCGACCTCGCCGCCGGCTACGGGCGCGTGGTGGTCATCGCCCCGATCGCGCTCGGCTCCGGTCTCGTCCCCTCGCCCGCCGCGCAGGCCGCGCGGCTGCGCGAGGCGGGCGCCCGGGTGCTGCTGATCACCCCGTCGGCGGCGGCCCGCAAGGCCTTCGGGCGCAACGTGCTCGATCCGGCGCGGCGGGATCCGGCCGCGCGGGCGGGTCTGTCGCAGGCCGAGGAGCACGCCGCCGAGGCGGCGGCCGTCTGGTCGGGCTGAGCCCGGACCGGACCGACAATGGACGGGTGAGCGACGAACAGATCCCGGTGATCCGGGACGTGGGCCAGGGCACCGCCAAGCTGATGCCGGACGTGGACCGGCAGCGGGCGTGGCTGCTGACCGTCGACGGTGCGCCGCAGTCGTACGTGGACCTGGACGATCCGCGGCACCTGGAGTTCGAGTACGTACGCCGCCTCGCGCACGTCCTGGACTGCGCGGCGCAGCCGGGGCTCGCGCTGGACCTCCTGCACCTGGGCGGCGGCGCCCTCACCCTGCCGCGCTACGCCGCGGCGACCCGGGCGGGATCCCGCCAGGCGGTCGTCGAGTTCGACGCGGCGCTGGTGGAACTGGTCGCCGACCACCTGCCGCTGCCCGCGGGGGCCGGGGTCACGGTGCACGCCGCCGACGCCCGGGCCTGGCTGGAGGCCGCGCCCGCGGCGAGTGCGGACGTGGTGGTGGCCGACGTCTTCGGCGGTTCCCGGGTGCCCGCGCAGCTGACGTCCGTGGAGTACGCGCGCGAGGCGGCGCGGGTGCTGAGGCCCGGCGGGCTGTACGCGGCGAACCTCGCCGACGGGGCGCCGTTCGGCTTCCTGCGGTCGCAGCTGGCGAACTTCGCGGCGGTGTTCGGGGAGCTCGCGCTGATCGCCGAGCCGGCGGTGCTGCGGGGGCGGCGGTTCGGGAACGCGGTGCTGCTCGCGTCCGACGCTCCGCTGGAGGTGGCCGCGCTGGCCCGGCGGTGCGCCGCCGACGCGTTTCCCGCGAGGGTGGAGTTCGGGGATTCGCTGGCACGGTTCATGCGGGGGGCCGTGCCGGTGGCCGACGCGGACGCCGCGCCGTCCCCGGCTCCGCCGGAGGGCGCCTTCAGCCTGGGGTGAGGGGTCGGCTTCCGTGCTGCTCCACGGGGCCGGAGGGCAGCGGGGTGGCGGCGGAGGCGACCGGTCCGGCCGGGGGCCTGCGGGTCAGGCGGCGGACGTCCGGGATCAGCAGCACCAGGGCCGTGGCCAGGACGACCAGGGCCGCGCAGCCCCACAGGGCCCCGGTGCGACCGAAGACCGATTCGGCCGGGCCGGCGAGGGCGGTGGCCAGGGGGAGCATCGACACCGAGCCGAACCAGTCGTAGGCGGAGACCCGGGAGAACTTCTCCTCGGGGATCTCCTGGTGCATCGTGGTCATCCAGTTCACACCGAACACCTCGATGGCCGTGCCGCTCACGAACATCACCGTGCACAGGGCCCACACCGGCAGGGGTACGGCCAGGCCTGCGGACGGCAGCGCCAGCGGGAACACGCACAGGGTGCCGACCAGCAGCAGCCGGCGCGGCTTCCAGACCACCATCAGGACGGCGCCCGCGATGGTGCCCGCGCCGAAGCAGGCCAGGGCCAGGCCCCAGGGCGCCGGGCCGCCCAGCCGGTCACGGGCGACCAGCGGACCGTAGACCGCCTCCGCGGCTCCGACGACGGCGACCACGACGGAGAACTGGAGCACGATGCTCCACAGCCAGGGCCGGGTCCTGACCTCCACCCAGCCTTCGCGCAGGTCGGCCAGGAGGCCGCCGCCGGGAGCCCGTTCGGTGGTGTGGCCGACGTCGAGGAACGCCCGTAGGGCTCCCGCGACCGCGAACGCCGCCGCGTCCACGGCCAGCACCCAGCCCGGGCCGATCGCGGCGATCATCGCGCCGCCGAGGGCCGCGCCGCCGATGCCCGCGCCGTTCATCGCCATGCGGAAGAGCGCGAAGGCGCGATTGGAGTGCTCACCGGAGACGGTGGACAGCAGCATGCCCTCGGCCGCCGGGTTGAAGAAGGCCGTACCGGTGCCGCACAGCGCGGTCAGCAGCATCATCTGCCACAGCTGGGGCTCACCGGCGAGGACGAGCACGGCGAAGGCGGTCTGCGAGAGGCAGTTGAGGGCGTTGGCCGCGACCATCACGTGGTGGCGCGGCAGCCGGTCGGCGAGCGCGCCGCCGATGAGCAGGAAGAGGACGAGCGGCAGCGTACGGGCGGCCGCGACCAGACCGACGTCGGCGCCGGATCCGCCGGCTTCCAGTACCGCGAACGCGGCTGCGATGAGCGCTCCGTGGCTGCCGAGGTTGGTGACGACCGCCGCGCCCGTCAGCAGGGTGTAGTTGCGGCCTGCCCAGGCGGGCCGACGGCGGCGTGCGGGCGTACGGGAGGAAACGTCGGGTGGAGAGCTCACCCCCGGACTATCCCCGCCCCGGGCCGGGAATCCAAACGGATCGGCGGCCCGGGGCGGAGGGAGGAGGAGATCAGCCGGCGGACAGGCGGACCGTGCTGAGGATCTTCTCCATCGTCTCCTTGCTGACCTCGTCCGGGACGCCCGCGGCGCTGTAGAGGATCCAGCTGGCGAAGTCACCGTTGGCGTTCTTGAAGCTGAAGGCGATGGACTTGCCGTCGGAGGAGCACTTGTTCTCCTTCGGCACACCCGTCACGCTCGCGGTCGCCATGTGGCCCTTGAGGCCCGAGGAGGTGGTGTACTCCTTCGGCTCGGAGACCTTGGTGGTGCCCTTCGGCGCCTTCTGCGCGTATCCGGCCCACGCCCAGTTGCCGGCCTCGTTGCGCACGGCCTCGGCGGTGTCCTTGGCGCCCTGACCGCCCTTGGTGCCGGTGCCGCCCAGCGCGGTCGACTCCTCACTGCCGTTCTTGTCGGCGTCGACCTTGCACCAGTCCTCCTTGAGGTAGGCGGGCCCCGACATCATCACGGCCGCGGAGCCGTCGTTCTTGACCTCGTCCTCGAAGCCGATGGCCATGCCGGAGCCCAGCACGTTCCATTCCGGCGGGACGTCGAAGGCGGTGCCGTGCTTGGGGTTGAGGACGACCTTCCAGCCGGGGATCACGGGCTTGGCGTCGCCGCCGGCCCGCGGGTTCGCGCTGCTTCCGGCGGGGGCGGGCGCGGAGGACGCCGGAGCCGAGGAGGCGGCCGGCGGCTTGTCGTTGGCCTCGTTCGTCTTCTTGTCGTCCCGGGTCAGGACGAAGGCGCCGGTCGCGGCGGCCGCCACGACGACCGCGGCCGCCGCGACGATGGCCACGGTCCTGGTCTGGTACGGGCTCCCGCCGCCGCCCGGCTGCGGGAGCTGCTGGGGCTGTTGGGGCTGGCCCCACGGCTGGGTGGGGGGCGTCTGGTAGCCCGGCTGCGGGTACCCGTAACCCGGCTGCTGCTGGTACGGGTTCGGTTGCCCCGGCTGTCCCGGCTGCTGCTGGTACGGATTCTGTTGCGCGTCCTGGGGGTTCTGCTCGCCCCCGGGCTGCTGCTGCTGTCCTGGCCACATGGCCGGTAACGATAGTGGGAGCGGACGGGCGGAGCCACGGCCGCCCCCGGAACGGCTCTGGTCAAGCGCTTCTACTCGCGGGTAACATCGAGTTCCATGAGCGCAGATCAGATGAACGTGGGCGAACTGCTCGCCGCGACGGTGCCGATGGCCCGGACGCTGAACCTCCAGTTCCTGGAGACCACCCCGGAGCGCGCGGTCGTCCGCCTCCCGGACCAGCCCGACTACCACAACCACGTCGGCGGCCCGCACGCCGGCGCCATGTTCACCCTCGCCGAGTCCGCGAGCGGAGCGATCGTCCTGGCCGCCTTCGGCGACCAGCTCTCGCGAGCCGTGCCCCTCGCGGTGAGCGCCGAGATCGGCTACAAGAAGCTCGCCAAGGGCGTCGTGACCGCCACCGCCACCCTGGGCCGTCCGGCGGCCGAGGTCGTGGCCGAACTCGACGCGGGCGGCCGCCCCGAGTTCCCGGTCACCATCACCATCCAGCGCGAGGACGAGGCCGTGACGGGCGAGATGACGGTCGTCTGGACCCTGCGCCCCAACGCCTAGGCGTCCCGGCGACGAGGCCCCCGCCCCCTGGAAACCGCCGGAGGGGCGGGGGCCTCTCGCCGTGCAGGTCGGTCCTGCTTCCCGCGGTCGCGGTCGCGTCCGCCGGAGCCCGGGCCGCTGCCACCGGTGACGGGCGTGGCGGGAACCCCGGAGTCCGTGACCCGGTGAACCGTGCCGGCGGTCACAGCGCTGGAGTCCCTCGCACGACGAGGGAAGGGGTCCCCGTGGCAAAGGTCGACATCAGCCTCGACGCCGAGCTCGTGGTGGAGGCCATGGCGCTCGCCGGGGTCGGATCGCCCCAGGACGCGGTGGAGGCCGTCGTACGGGACTACATCGCGCGCGGGCACCGCACCGAGGCCCGGGTGCAGCTCCAGGATCAGCCCGGGCGGGACGCCGACGGCGTGTCCCGGCCGCCGCAGGGCTGAACCTCGGCGCCGCGGTGGCGCGTCCGGGGCGGCCCCGCCGGGGGCGGGGCGCACAGTGGGCGGGGGAGCGGTCGGCGCGGACCGCTCCCGCCTACCCACGCCGCAGGGGAGCGCCATGAGCGAGGCCGTGACCAGACGTTCCGCGATCCGGCTGCTCGGAGCGGCGGGCACGGCCCTCGGGGCGGGCGCCTGCGCACCGACCCTGCGCCCGGGCGCGGAACTCCGCGCGGCGGCCTCCCCCGCCTCCCCCGCCCCCGCGGCCCCCGCCGGGCCCGCGAGCGCCGCCCGGATCGACAGCCTGATCGAACGGCTCACCCTCGACGAGAAGACCGCCCTGCTCCACGGCGACCGCGACCCGGCCTCCCTCGGCCAGTCCGGCTACGTGCCGGGCGTCCCGCGCCTCGGCATCCCCGCGCTCCGCCTCGCCGACGGGCCCGCCGGCGTCCGGGTCACGCGGCCCGCCACCGCGCTGCCCGCGCCGGTCCTGCTGGCCTCCGCCTTCGACCCGGCGCTGGCCCGGGAGTACGGCCGCGTCCTCGGCCGCGAGGGCCGCGCGCTCGGCCAGGACGTCCTCCTGTCGCCCATGGCCGGCCTCATCCGCACCCCGTACGGGGGCCGGAACTTCGAGACCTTCGCCGAGGACCCGCGCCTCACCGCCGACCTCGTCGGTGAGCTGGTCCGTGGCATCCAGGACGAGGGGCTCATCGCCGCCGTCAGGCACTTCGCCCTCGGCAACCAGGAGCACGGCCGCGACACCGTCGACGTGGTCGCCGCCGAGCAGACCCTGCACGAGACCGAGCTACGGGGCTTTGAGGCCGCCGTGGCGGCCGGCGCGGGCGCGGTGATGGCCGCCTGCAACAAGGTCAACGGCGTCTACGCCAGCGAGAGCAGGCCGCTGCTCGACGAAGTGCTGCGCGGGGGCTGGGGCTTCGACGGCTGGGTGATGTCCGACGCGGACGCCACCCACAGCACCGTCGCCGCCATCGGCGCCGGACTCGACATGGAGATGCCCGGCGGCACCCACTTCGGCGGCCCGCTGCGCGAGGCGGTGCGCGGCGGCTCCGTCCCCGAGGGCGCGGTCGACCTCGCCGTGCGCCGGATCCTGACCACGATGGACCGCTTCGGGCTGCTCGCGGTCCGGCCCGCCGCCCGGCCCTCGCGGGATGCCGCCGCCGGGGCCCGGGTCGCCCGCAAGGTGGCCACGGCCGGGGCGGTGCTGCTGCGCAACGAGCACGGCACGCTGCCGCTGACCGGCGCCGCGGCGCGCTCGATCGCGGTCATCGGCCCCACCGGCCGGGTGCCCTTCACCGGTGGCGGCGGCAGCGCCCATGTCGTGCCCGACGGGGCGGCCGCCCCGCTCACCGCCATCCGCAGGCGCGCCGGGAACGGCTCCACCGTGCGCTACGCCCTCGGCGAGGACCTGTACGGACGTCCCCTGCCGCCGACCCTGCTGACGCCCCCCGCCGACCTGGACGACCGGGCCGTGGACGCCGGGCACGACTGGAGCCACGAGGGGGAGTTCCGGCTCGCCGCGGACGACGAGTGGACCCTGGTCGTCCACTACACCGGGCAGCGGCCGGGCGTGCGCCTGGACGGGGAGGAGCTGTTCCCCGTACGGCAGGGCGCCGCCGAGCACCATGCGGGCGGACTGCTCGGCTCCGCACCCGACGGGATGACCGTCCGCCGCCGCACGCTCTCCCTCAAGGCGGGCACCCACCGGCTCGCCGTGACCGCTCGGGGCGGAGACAAGGGCCGGCGCTTCCGGCTGCGGCACGTCACGTCGGCCGGCCGGGCCGCCGACGTCGCCGAGGCGGTGAACACCGCGAAGGCGGCCCGCAGCGTGGTGCTGTTCGCCTACGAGGACGCCACCGGGGGCGGCGACCGCACCACCCTGGCGCTGCCCGGCGGACAGGACGCGCTGATCGAGGCGGTCGCCGCCGCCAATCCCCGCACCACGGTCGTGCTGAACACCCCCGCCGGCACGACCATGCCCTGGCTCCCCCGTACCGGAGCGGTCCTGCAGATGTACTACCCCGGGCAGGAGGGTGCGGGGGCCACCGCCGACATCCTCTTCGGGGACGTGGACCCGGGCGGCCGGCTCACCCAGACCTTCCCGGCGGACGAGCGGGCGACCCCGGTGGCCGGGGACCCGCTGCGCTACCCGGGCGTCGGCGGCCGCCAGGAGTACACCGAGGGCGTCCACGTGGGGCACCGGTGGTACGACGCGCAGCGCGTGGCCCCGCTGTTCCCGTTCGGGCACGGGCTCTCGTACACGACCTGGCAGTACGAGAGACTGACGGTCCGGCCGGAGCGCGGTGGCCTGCGGGTGGAGTTCACCGTCCGCAACACGGGCCGCCGCAAGGGCACCGAGGTGGCCCAGGTGTACCTCGGCCCGTCCGCGGAGATCACGCTCGACCAGCCGGTGCGCGCGCTGGCCGGCTACCGGCGGCTCACCCTCGCGCCGGGCGAGGCGCAGCGGGTCACCGTCGACATCGACGCCCGGGCGCTGTCGTCCTGGGACCCCGAGCGGCACGCCTGGGCGCTGGGTTCCGGCCGCCGGGACGTGTTCGCGGGCCGTTCCTCGCGGGAACTCCCACTGAGGTCGAAGGCGGTCGTGAGGAGCCGATAGGCTGCCCGTTCGGCGTGTCACAGGGGGCGCGCCGGGGACGACACGGGAGGACGTACCGGTGCACATCCAGGAATGGCTGGAGACGATTCCGGCGGTCAGCATCTATCTCCTGGTGGGTCTGGTCATCGGGCTGGAAAGCCTCGGCATCCCGCTGCCGGGCGAGATCATCCTGGTCAGCTCGGCGCTGCTGGCCTCGCAGCACGGCGAGATCGACCCCGTCGTGCTGGGGATCTGCGCGACCACCGGGGCGATCGTGGGCGACTCGATCGGCTACGCGATCGGGCGCAGGGGCGGCAAACCGCTTCTGGAGAAGCTGGGCCGGCGCTTCCCCAAGCACTTCGGGCCGGAGCACGTGGTGGTGGCGGAACGCTCCTTCGAACGCTGGGGCATGTGGGCCGTCTTCTTCGGGCGGTTCGTGGCCCTGCTGCGGATCTTCGCGGGGCCCCTCGCGGGCGTGCTGCACATGCCGTACTGGCGGTTCCTGATCGCGAACATCCTCGGCGGGATCCTGTGGGCCGGCGGCACCACGGCCGTCATCTACTCGGTCGGGATCGTCGCGGAGCCGTGGCTGAAGCGGTTCTCCTGGCTGGCGCTGGGGCTCGCCGTGCTCTTCGGGATCGCGGTCACGCTGGTGGTGCGCAGCCGTATGAAGAAGGCGGCCGCGGCAGGCGGGGCGGCCGCCCCGGCGGAGCCGGCCGCCCCGGTCACCGTCCCCGAGTAGGTCGCCCGCCCGGGAACGTCACCGTCCCCGAGTGGGCCGCCCGCCCGGGAACGGCCCTCAGGCCTGCGGGGTCACCGAGGCGCGGTGCTGCTCCGCCAGTTCCAGGTACATGGCGGCGTTGAGCTTGATGCCCTCGCGCTCCTCGTCGGTCAGCGCGCGCCGCACCTTGGCGGGGACGCCCGCGACCAGCGAGCCGGGCGGGACGACCATGCCCTGCGGGACCAGTGCCTGGGCGGCCACCAGCGAGCCGGCGCCGATCACCGCGCCGTTCAGGACGGTCGCGCCCATGCCGATCAGGCAGTCGTCCTCGACGGTGCAGCCGTGCACGACGGCGTTGTGGCCGATGGAGACGCGCTCGCCGATCGAGACCGGGAAGCCCGGGTCCACGTGGACCGTGCAGTTGTCCTGGACGTTGCTGTCGGCGCCGAGCGTGATCGGGCCGAAGTCGGCGCGCAGCACCGCCGAATACCAGACGCTCGCCCCTGCGGCCAGGGTGACGTCGCCGACCACGACGGAGGTGGGTGCGGCGAAGGCCGTCGGATCGACGGACGGCTTCCTGCCGCCCACGCCCGCGATGAGTGCCTGCCCCTGCGTCGACTGATGCGTCATGATCATTCCCTCTGTTCCGGATGCCGCGCTACCGGCACCGTAGGGCACGCGCCCGGCCCGCCCCGGGATGGGGTGAAGATCACAGGATCGGGGCCGGGCCTGCCGGCGCCCGGCGCACTACCGTGGCCGGGTGCCGAAGAACCAGAACACGTTCTCATCCCTGGCGGTCCTGCGCCGCCGGCTGGCGAGCCGCGCGGTCCACGCCGGCTGGCGCTGGATGCAGCGGGCCGGTGCGGTCACCGCGCAGACCCCGGGACGGCTGCGGTTCGGCGCGATCGGCCACGGCACCCGGCTCGCCTTCCCGCAGGGCACGGTCTTCGGCGAACCCTGGATCCGCCTCGGCGACTACTGCATCATCGGCGAGCAGGTCACCCTCACCGCCGGGATGATGCCGGACCTCGACCTCGGAACGGAGCCGATGCTGGTCCTCGGCAACGGGGTGGTCATCGGCCGGGACAGCCACGTCATCGCCGACGCCCGGATCACCATCGGGGACGACACCTTCTGCGGCCCCGGCGTGTACATCACGTCCACGAACCACAGTTACGACGACCCGCACCAGCCCGTCGGCAAACAGTGGCCGCGCAGCGCGCCGGTCGAGATCGGCCCCGGCTGCTGGCTCGGCACGGGCGCGGTCGTCCTGCCGGGCGCGCGGCTGGGCCGCAACGTCGTGGTGGCCGCGGGCGCCGTCGTACGGGGCGAGGTGCCGGACCACGCCGTGGTGGCCGGGGCGCCGGCGCGCGTCGTGCGGCGCTGGGAGCCGGAGACCGGGTGGCAGCCGCCCCTGCGCACGCCGGCGCCGGTACCGATCCCCGACGGGATGACCCCGGAGCAGCTGCGCGGGCTGGCCGAGCTGGCGCGGGCGGAGCAGTCCTGAGCCTTCCGGGCCCTCAGCCCGCCGCCAGCAGCACCGTGCCCGCCAGGGCCAGGCCCGCGCCCGCCGCCTGGACGGGGCGCAGGCGCTCCTTCAGTACGGCGAAGGCCGCGAGCGCGGTGATCACGGGGTACAGCGAGGACAGGACGGCGGCCAGGGTGACCGGACCGTTCTGGGCGGCCACGGAGTAGGTGCCGTTCGCCGCGACGTCCGCGAGGCCGACGAAGGCCAGCGCGGGAAGCAGCCCCCACAGGAGCCGCGGGCCGGTGCCCGCCGGCAGCGCCGGGGCGCCGCGCCGGGTCTGGACCCACAGCGCGCCGCCGCCCACCGCGACATTGGTGACCCGCTGCACGAACAGGGCCAGGAACAGCCCGGTCACGGTGGTGGAGGCCTGCGCGATCAGGGCCATCACCGCGCCGAACCCGAAGGCGGCGACCAGGGTGAGGACGACGGCCCGGCGCTGGACGGGAGCACCGCGCAGCTCCGGGCCGCCCGCGAGGACGATGCCGACGACGGCCACCGCGATGCCCGCGAACTGGCCGGGCCCGGGCCGCTCGCCCAGGATCAGCCCGGCGGCGACCGGCACGACCACCCCCAGGGAGCCGAGCGGTGAGACCACGCCCATCGGGCCGAGGGCCAGCGCCTTGTAGAAGCTGAGCATGGCGACCGGCCCGACCAGGCCCGCTCCGACGGCGAACCACAGCTGCGGCCCGGCCTCCCGCCACGCGCCGGTGCCGAGTACGACCGCGCCGAGCACGACGACGGCGACGACCTGCGAGACGACGACCACCGTCAGCGCCGGTATCCGGCGGGTCACCAGTCCGCCCCCGAAATCGGCGAGGCCCCACAGCACGGCCGTGGCCAGGGCGAAGAGGGCGGTCATGGGCAGGACCTCGCTGTACGGAGCGGTGGAGGGGGTGCGGACCAAGGAACCCCAGCACCCCCGCCGAGGTCAAACCGGCTGCCGCGGGAGACGTCCTACAGCGCGGGGATCTCGATCGCCGGGCAGCGGTCCATCACCATGGCCAGCCCGGCCTCGCGGGTGCGGTGGAAGGCGGCCTCGTCGACCACGCCGAGCTGGAACCAGACGGCCTCGGCGCCGACGGCCGCCGCCTGGTCGGCGACCGGCCCCGCCAGCGCGCTGTTCACGAAGACGTCCACCACGTCCACCTTGAAGGGGATCGCCTCCAGCGAGGGGTACCCGGCCTCGCCGTGCACCGTCTCCGCCTTGGGGTGTACGGGGATCACGCGCTTGCCGAACCGCTGCAGGACGCGGGCCACCCCGTAGGCCGCCCGGTCCTGGTTGTTCGAGAGGCCCACCACGGCCCAGGTGTCGCCCAGTTCGGTGAGGATCTTGCGGATGGTCGCCGGGTCGCCGTACACGTGTGCCGCCTCCTGCTGCTCTGGAACCGCTCTTGTCGTCGTACCGCTCCCGGATCAACGACGAGGACACCTGTCCGATTCCCCTTAGGGTGGAGCGGTGAAGGCAGACCAGTACGTGACGGTGTCCCGCGAGGGTGTGCACGAATCCGAGATCAACCGCTCGCGCTTCCTCTGCTCGCTCGCGCCCGCGGCGACCGAACAGGAGGCGCAGGAGTTCGTCGCGCGGATCCGCAAGGAGCACCCCACCGCCACGCACAACTGCTTCGCGTACGTCATCGGCGCCGACGCCTCCGTCCAGAAGGCCAGCGACGACGGCGAGCCCGGCGGCACCGCCGGGGTGCCGATGCTGCAGATGCTCATGCGCCGGGACGTCCGGTACGCCGTCGCCGTCGTCACCCGCTACTACGGCGGCGTGAAACTCGGAGCCGGCGGCCTGATCCGGGCCTACGGGGGAGTCGTCGGCGAGGCCCTCGACGAACTCGGCACCGTCACCCGGCGCCGGTACCGGCTGGCCACCGTCACCGTCGACCACCAGCGCGCCGGCAAGATGCAGAACGACCTGCGCTCCACCGGCCGCGTGGTACTGGACGTGCGCTACGGCGAGGCCGTCGCGATCGAGATCGGCCTCCCCGAGGCGGACACCCCGGCCTTCCGGGCCTGGCTCGCCGACATCAGCGCGGGGACGGCGGGCTTCGAGCTCGGCGGCGAGGCCTACGGCGAAGCCTGAGCCGGACGCGCGGAGCGCGCCGAACAGCCGGTCGCCGTCGCGCAGCGCGCAGCGCCCGGCCGCGTCACCGGCGGCATGCGGGCGGCATGCGGGCGGAGCCGGCCGGCGGCCGGGACCCGTACGAGCGCTCCGAGCCGCCGGCGGAATCCGGCCGCGGAGGTTCCGCGCCGGCGCCCGCGAACCCGTAACGCACGGGCCCGACGGGCCGGACGGGAACCGCGGGACGGCAGTACACCCCCCGGGGGACGGGTTAGCCTGGAGGGTCGGTGCGGAGCCACGAAGGAGATCAGGCGTGCGGGTCGGAGCAGTCGAGTGAAGTTCCTGCACACCTCCGACTGGCACCTCGGCCGGTCCTTCCACCGCGTGAACCTGCTCGGCGCGCAGTCCGACTTCGTCGACCACCTCGTCGAAACCGTCCGCGAGCGCCAGGTCGACGCCGTCCTCGTCGCCGGGGACGTCTACGACCGGGCCGTGCCTCCGCTGCCAGCCGTCGAGCTGTACGACCGTGCCCTGCACCGGCTCGCCGAGCTCGGCGTACCCACCGTGATGATCTCCGGCAACCACGACTCCGCCCGCCGGCTCGGGGTCGGGGCCGGCCTGATCGGCCGGGCCGGGATCCACCTCAGGACCGACCCGGCCGGCTGCGCCGACCCGGTGGTCCTGGCCGACGCGCACGGCGAGGTGGCGCTGTACGGGCTGCCCTACCTGGAACCCGCCCTGGTCAAGGACGAGTTCAGTGTCGAGAAGGTGAGCCACGAGGCAGTGCTCGGCGCGGCCATGGACCGGATCCGGGCCGACCTCGCCGCCCGCGCGCCCGGCACCCGCTCCGTCGTTCTCGCGCACGCCTTCGTCACCGGCGGGCAGGCCAGCGACAGCGAACGCGACATCACCGTCGGCGGCGTCGAGGCCGTGCCCGCCTCCGTCTTCGACGGAGTGGACTACGCCGCCCTCGGCCACCTCCACGGCTGCCAGACGATCAACGAACGGGTCCGCTACTCCGGTTCCCCGCTCGCCTACTCCTTCTCCGAGGCCGACCACCGCAAGAGCATGTGGCTGATCGAGCTGGGCGCCGACGGGGAGATCACCGGCGCCGAGCGCGTCGACACCCCCGTGCCGCGGTCCCTCGCCCGGCTGCGCGGCACCCTCGACGGCCTGCTCGCGGACCCGGCGTATGCCGCGCACGAGGACGCCTGGGTCGAGGCCACCCTCACCGACCCGGTCCGCCCCGACGACCCCATGGCCAGGCTCGCCGCCCGCTTCCCGCACACCCTCAGCCTCGCCTTCGACCCCGAGGGCCGCGAGGAGGAGACCGGCGCCTCCTACGCCCAGCGGCTCCAGGGCCGCAGCGACCAGGAGATCGCCGAGGACTTCGTCGCCCACGTACGCGGCGGCGGCCACGCGGACGAGGCCGAGCGCGCCGTCCTGCGGAGCGCCTTCGACGACGTACGGGCCGACGACAGCCGCCAGGAGACCCACCGATGAGGCTGCACCGGCTCCAGGTCACCGCCTTCGGCCCCTTCGCCGAACCCCAGGAGATCGACTTCGACGCGCTGTCCGCCGCGGGGATCTTCCTGCTCCACGGACCCACCGGCGCGGGCAAGACCTCCGTCCTCGACGCCGTCTGCTACGCCCTGTACGGCTCCGTGCCCGGGCCGCGCCAGGCCCCCGGCACCAGCCTGCGCAGTGACCACGCGGACGCCGGGACCCCGACCGAGGTCACCCTCGAACTCACCGCGGGCGGCCGACGCCTGGAGATCACCCGGCGTCCGGAACAGGACCGGCCCAAGAAGCGCGGCACCGGGATCACCAAGGACAAGGCGCAGAGCCTGCTGCGCGAACACACCGGTGGGGGATGGCAGCCGCTCAGCCGCTCCCACCAGGAGATCGGCGAGGAGATCGAACAGCTGCTCGGCATGAGCCGCGAGCAGTTCTGCCAGGTGGTGCTCTTGCCGCAGGGGGAATTCGCGAAGTTCCTGCGCGCCGACGAGGCGGCCCGCGGCCGGCTGCTCGGCCGGCTCTTCGACACCCGCCGCTTCGCCGCCGTCGAGGCCCTGCTCGGCGAACGCCGCCGGGCCGCCGAGGCCAGGGTGCGCGCCGGGGACGAGAGGGTGCTCCACACCGCGCAGCGGCTCGCCCAGGCCGCCGGGGACAGCGCCGACCTGCGGGCCTGGCCGCTGCCCCGGCACCAGCCCGGGGACCCGGGACTCGCCGAAGCGGTCCGCGCCTGGGCCGCCGTCGCCCGCTGCTCCGCACGGGAGCGGCTGGGCGTCGCCGAGTACGCGCTCGCCGCCGTGGAGGGCCGGCACGCCGCCGCCCGCCGGGCCGCCGAGGAGGCGCGGGAGCTCGACCGGCTCCAGCGCCGGCACGCGCAGACCGCCCGCCGGGCCGCCCTGCTCGCCGACGCGGAGCCCGAGCGGGAGCGGGTACGCACGCTCCTGGACCGGGCCCGGCGGGGCGCCCTGGTCGCTCCCGCTCTGGAACTGCGCGGCGCGGCGAACGGGGCGCACCTGGCCGCCGCGCACGCGGAGAGCGCCGCGCGGGCCGAACTCCCGCCGCAGTTGCGGGAGGCGGGCACCGATCAGCTGGCCGCCGTCGAGCAGCGGCTGCGCGAGGACCTCGGCGCGCTGGGCGCCGCCCGCCGGACCGAGCAGCGCAGCGCCGAGATCGGCCGCGAGCGGGCCGACCTGGAGCGCGAGGCCCGGGCCGCCGAGGACCAGCACCACGAGTCCGCCGAGTGGCTGGCGCGCTGGGAGGCCACCCGGGCCGCCCTGCAGGAGCGTGTGGACGCCGCCCAGCAGGCCGCGACCCTGGCCGAGCAGCTCGCCGGCAAGCTCGAACCCGCCCGGATGCACCTGAACGCCGCCCGCCGGCGCGACGAGCTGGCCGCCGCCGTGGAGCGCGCGGCGGGCGAACTGCTGTCCGTGCGCGAGGAGTCGACGGCCGCCCGGGAACGCTGGCTGGAGCTCAAGGAGGCCCGGCTGCGGGGGATCGCCGCCGAACTAGCCGAGGCGCTCGTGGCCGGCGAAGCCTGCACCGTGTGCGGATCGGCGGAGCACCCGGCCCCGGCCCGCCCGGCCCCCGGCCACGTGGACCGCGCCGCCGAGGACACCGCCCACGCCCTGTTCGAGCGGGCGGAGGAGGCCCGGGCCGCGGTCGAACGCCGGCTCGCCGCCGTGGAGGAGGCCCGCGCCGAGGCCGCGGCCGCCGCGGGGGACGCCACCACCGGCGAACTCCTCGCCCTGACCTCGGACCTGAGCGCCCGGCACGCCGCCGCCCACGCGGCGGCCGCCGGACTGCACGCGGCCCGCGAGCACCTCGCCCGCGCCGAGCGGGAGCATGCGGCGCGCAGCGCGGACCGGCTCGCCGCCGCCGAGCGAGCCGCGGCCCGGGTCTCGCGCCGCGAGGCCCTGGACCGGGAACAGGCCTCGCTGGAGGCCGAGCTCGCAGCCGTGCGGGGCGACGCGCCCACTGTCGCGGCCCGCGCCCGGACCCTGGAGGACCGGGTCCGCATGGTCTCGGCCGCCGCCGCCTCGCTGCGCCGGGCCGAGACCACGGCCGCCCGGCTGAAGGAGGCCGACGACCAGCTGGCCGACGCCTCCTTCAAGGCCGGCTTCGACACCACCGAGGCAGCCGCCGACGCGGTGCTCCCGGAGTACGAACGCACCGCGCTCCAGCGCCGGATGGACGCCTGGCAGGCGGAGGAGGCCATGCTGGCGGACCGCCTGGGCGAGGCCGACACGGCCGCGGCGGCAGCCCTGCCCCCGGCCGCGCCGGAGGAGGCCGAGGCGTACGCCGCCCAGGCCGCGGCGAAGCTCCGTACCGCCGGATCCGCCTTCGATGCGGCCCGCGTCCGCTGCTCCGAGCTCGACCGGCTCTCCCGGCAGGCCGAGCAGGAACTGCGCGCCCTGGGCCCGCTGCGCGACGCCTACGACCGGGTGGCCCGGCTGGCCGGACTGACCGCGGGCACCTCCGCCGACAACGAGCGCAAGATGCGGCTGGAGGCGTACGTGCTGGCCGCCCGCCTGGAGCAGGTCGCCGCCGCCGCGACGGTACGGCTGCTGCGCATGTCCGGCGGCCGCTACACCCTGGTCCACTCCGACGCGCGGGCGAGCGGACGGGGCCGGTCCGGCCTCGGGCTGCACGTCGTCGACGCCTGGACCGGCAGCGAGCGCGACACCGCGACCCTGTCGGGCGGCGAGACCTTCTTCGCCTCGCTCGCGCTGGCGCTGGGCCTGGCCGACGTGGTCACCGACGAGGCGGGCGGCATGAGGCTGGACACCCTCTTCATCGACGAGGGCTTCGGCAGCCTCGACGACCAGGCGCTGGACGAGGTGCTCGACGTACTGGACTCGCTGCGCGAGCGGGACCGCAGCGTCGGCATCGTCAGCCACGTCGCCGATCTGCGGACCCGGGTGCAGGCCCAGTTGGAGATCGTCAAGCAGCGCGGGGGGTCGGTGGTGCGCCACCGCACGGCGGCGCTCACGGACTGAGGCCGCGGACTGAGGCCGCGGACCGGGGTCGCGGACCGGGGTCGCGGACCGGGTCACCCACCGGGTCACGGACTGAGCGGCCGCCGGGGGAGCGGGGACGAGTACACGACGCTCGTGGTCACCGGGCCGAGGCCCGCGATCCGGCCCGTGACCTCCTCCAGGTGCGCCATCGAGCGGGCGGCGACCTTCAGCACGAAACAGTCATCACCGGTGACGTGATGGGCCTCCAGGATCTCGGAGGTCGCGCCGAGGAATTCGTGGAACGGTTTGTAGTTGCCGTGCGGATAGCGCAGCCGGACCAGCGCGAGGATCGACTTCCCGAGCTTCTCGGGGTCCACGACCGCCGTGTAGCCGGTGATGATGCCGACCTCCTCCAGGCGGCGGACCCGCTCGGTGACGGCGCTCGCGGACATCGACACGGAGCGGGCGAGCTCGGTGAAACTGGCACGGCCGTCCCGCTGGAGGGCTTCGAGGATCCGCCAGTCGGTGGCGTCGGGGGAATAGTCGGTCATCGGGCCGGTTTAGCAGGGGATTCCCCGGTCGGGCAAGGAAAAGGCCGGGGAATGTCACTTCCGGAGATGATCAACAAATCGTAGATTCTTGGCCATGACGACGAACCGGAACACCGTGACCGCGCCCGCCTCAGCCGCCAACCCCGTGCTGCGCGTACCGCCGGCCGCTCCGGCCGCGGCCGCCGCCTACTTCGCGGCCGGCCTGGCCTTCCACGCGGACGTGTCGGACGTCGCCGCCGCCTTCAAGGCCCACCGCGAGCAGGGCGCCGAGCTCGGCTTCCAGCTGATCGACTCCCGCTCCACGCCCTCCTGGGACCAGGCGCACGTACCCGGCGCCGTCCACCTGCCCACCGCCCTCATCCCCGAGCAGGCCGAGCGGCTCCTCGACAAGAACGTCCCCGTGGTCACGTACTGCTGGGGTCCCGGCTGCAACGGCGGGGCCCGCTCCGCGCTGGCGCTGGCCGAACTCGGCTTCCAGGTCAAGGAGATGCTCGGCGGCATCGAGTACTGGATCCGCGAGGGCTTCGAGGTCGAGACCTGGCAGGGCGGCCGGCGGCGGGCCGAGGCCGACCCGCTGACCGCCCCCACCGACTCGGACGACTGCGGCTGCTGACCGTGGACGGGCGCGGGCGGGCGGAACGGGCCGCCCGCCCGCCGCTCGCCGCTCGCTGATCGGGGGCGGCGGCGGGCGTCCCGTTCCATGGGGGGATCAGAGCCTCGACAGCTCGTCCACCAGATCGTCCAGCCCCAGCGAGCCCTGCGACAGCGCCGCCATGTGCCAGGCCTTCAGGTCGAAGGAGTCGCCGTGCGCGGCCCGGGCGTTCTCCCGGCCCAGCAGCCAGGCGCGCTCACCCAGCTTGTACCCGATCGCCTGACCGGGCATCGACAGGTAGCGGGTCAGCTCGCTCACCACGAAGTCCGCGGGCCGGCCGCTGTGCAGGCCGAAGAACTCCTGCGCGAGATCGGGCGTCCACGTCTCGCCCGGGTGGAACGGCGAGTCCGCCGGGATCTCCAGACCCAGGTGCATGCCGATGTCCACGATGACCCGCGCCGCGCGCATCATCTGGCAGTCCAGGTAACCCAGCCGCTGCTCGGCGTCCTTGAGGTAGCCGAGTTCGTCCATCAGCCGCTCCGCGTACAGCGCCCAGCCCTCGGCGTTGGCGCTGACGAGACCCACGCTGGCCTGGTAGCGGGAGAGCTGGTCCGCGACGTGCGTCCACTGCGCGAGCTGGAGGTGGTGGCCCGGGACGCCCTCGTGGTACCAGGTGGAGACCAGGTCGTACACGGGGAAGCGGGTCTGGCCCATGGTGGGCAGCCAGGTGCGGCCCGGGCGGGAGAAGTCCTCGGAGGGGGAGGTGTAGTACGGGGCCGCGGCGCCGCCCGGAGGGGCGATGCGCGACTCCACCCTGCGGACCCGCTCGGCGAGTTCGAAGTGGGTGCCGTCGAGGTTCTCGATGGCCTCGTCCATGATGCCCTGCAGCCAGGCCTGGACCTCGTCCACGCCCTCGATGTGGGTGCCGTGCTCGTCGAGGTGCCTCAGCGCCTCCCAGGGCCCGGCGCCCGGCAGGATCCTCGCCGCCTCGGTCTTCATCTCGGCGAGCAGGCGGTGGTACTCCGACCAGCCGTAGGCGTACGCCTCGTCCAGGTCCAGGTCACTGCCGTTGAAGTACCGCGCCCAGCGGGCGTAGCGCTCGCGGCCCACGGTGTCGGGCCGGCCGGCGACGGCCGGGGCGTACACCGTGCTCATCCACTCGTGCAGTTCGCCGACGGCGCCGGTCGCGGCGGCCGCCGCCTCGTCCAGCTCGGCGCGCAGGGCGTCGGGGCCGGCCGAGGCGAAGTCCGTGAAGAAGGCGGGCTCGCCGGAGTCCTGGCCGGCCCAGGTGGCGAGCTGGCCGATCATGGTGGCCGTGGCGCGCGGGCCGCCGTACAGGCCGCGGTCCAGACCGAGGCTCAGGCTCTCCCGGTAGCCGGCGATGGCGGCCGGGACGGCGCGCAGCCGCTCGGCGATCGCCGCCCAGTCCTCGTCGGTCTCGGAGGGGGTGATGGTGAAGACCTCGCGGATGGCGTGCGCGGGGCTGTGGATGTTGCTGACCGTGCGCAGGTCCTCGTCGGCGTCGTGAACCGCGAGTTCGGCGGTGAGGCGTTCGCGCAGCAGGCGGGCGCAGCGGCGCTCGGCGTCGCTGTCTGCGCCGGGCAGCCGCTCCGCGGCGTCGAGGCGGGCGAGGGTGGTGCGGGCGAGGTCCGCGACGGCGGCGCGGCCGGCCGGGGAGAAGTCCGGCAGTTTGCCGGAACTCGCGGCGACACCCAGGTACGTGCCGGTGATCGGGTCGAGGGTGATGAGGTCGTCGACGTACGCGTCGGCCACCTGGCGGGGCAGCCGGTCGCTGCCGTTGTGGAGGGTCTCTGACATGCCGCCATCTTCGTACGCGGGAGGGGCCGTGTCATCACCGTTTGACGCCAGCCTGCTGACGTGTATGCGGAGCCGTGACCTCCGGGCGACCTGGTCCGCCCCGGTCCGCCCCCCCGGTCCGCCCCCGGCGCGGGCGAGGGGGCGGACCGGGGGCGTCCAGGCCCTGTCAGTGCTGGTGGCGCGAGGTCTGCTGTGCGCGGGGGAGCTCGTACGGGAGCCGGGAGCCGACGGGGGTGGCGTCCAGCCGGGCCGTGATCACCAGGGTGCCCTCCTCGATCTGGTAGTCGAGGGGCAGGCCCAGCCCGCGCATGGCGGCGACCATGCCGGTGTTGGAGGACTGCGTGACGGCGTACACGCTGTCGCAGCCGGCCTCGACGGCCATCGCGATCAGTCGGCGCAGCAGCTCGGAGCCGATGCCGCGGCGCTGCCAGTCGTCCTCGATCAGCAGCGCGACCTCGGTCTCGTCCCCGTCCCACAGCAGGTGACCGAGGGCGACGAGCTTGCCGGAGGCGGTGGTGGCGGCGAGGGTGCGGCCGAAGCGGGGGCTCAGCAGGTGGCCGAGGTAGCGGTCGGCGTCGGCGACGGGCCCGTGGTAGCGCAGACCGAGGGTGCGCTCCGAGCAGCGGTCGTGCATCGCGCGGGCCGCCGCCCGGTCGGAACCGTCGGCGCGGCGCACGGTGATCTCGTTGCCCTCGGGCAGGGTCAGCACGTCCTGGCTGCGCGGCACACGCGGACCGAGCCTGGCGTCCAGCTCGACCAGGGCGCGGGCGCGGGCGAACTCGGTCGGAGTGAAGGGCAGGTAGGGCCGTTCGACGGTGATCGCGCCGCCGGAGGGGTCGCGCAGCCGCATGACCGTGGCCTCCAGTACCCCCTCGACCGGGGCGTCGGCGGCGGCGTTGGGGCGGCCGGAGAGGGTGGTCGCCGGGATCGAGTGGATCGTGCAGCGGCCCAGCAGCTGGCGCAGCGAGAGCGGGAGTTCGGCGGCGTCCAGGGCGGTGCGGGTCGCGAGGCCCAGGACCCGGGTCGGGGTGTCGACCAGGTCGTGCGCGTCGGCGCGCTCGATCCACGTGCTGCGGCCGCCGGCCTGGGCGATGGCGCGGGTGAGTTCGGCGGAGGGCAGCTGGTGCGGGGCGCGCAGCAGGAACTCGTCGACCGTGCCGCCCTCGGGGAGCGGGTGCGTCTGGAGGGTGAGGATGTCGACGGTGTTACGGGCGAGTGCGGTGCACAGCGCGGCCAGGGATCCGGGCTCGTCGCGGACGGTGGTGCGCATCCGCCACAGGGTGGTGGCGTTCGCGCCGGGGCCGGTGGTGGCCGACGCCGCCCGATCTGTCGGCGTCGTGCTCACCGGCGGGGGCGCATGGCTGTGGCGCCGCGCCCACCAGGTGTGGAAGGCCGCCGTGACCAGGAGTGCGACGGCCGAGGCGACCAGCAGGACCGGGCCCCTCGGACCGTGCACGACGAGATTGGCGATGCCGTCGGCGACCGCGACGGCGCAGAAGAGCGCGGCGAGCTCGACGACGTCACGGCGCCAGTGGTGGCGGTGGGGACGCTGGGCAGAGGCAGGGTTACGGTCAGTCATGCACACCACTGTGACGCAGGGGTGTTGCGTGATCACGAACGATCTGTGACCGACTGGTTAAGTATCCATCTGGACGATTTCACCCAGTTTTCCTGGCTATTTCCCGTCCCGGGGGCGGGCGCCGGGAGATCGGGAGGTCGGGTGCGCTGCCTGCTGCCTGCTGCCTGCTGCCTGCTGCCTGCTGCCTGCTGCCTGCCGCCTGCCGCCTGCCGCCTGCTGTGTTTACTGGCCGACGCGTCCGGGCTGGAGCGTCCGGGTGAAGAGGACGCCGCCTCCCTGGCGCCGCAGCCGGACCGTGAGTTCCCCGCTGTCGCCGTCGATGTCGACCTCGCCGTAGTACGGAGGGTTCTCGGAGGGCGACATGTTCGCGAGCGGCGCCGACTGGACGTACGCGGTCTGCGGACCGAAGGTGGCGTCGAGCCGCCCGGACGGGAAGCCGCCCGCGCCGACCGGACCGGAGACGAACTCCCAGAAGGGTGCGAAGTCGGTGAAGGCCGCCCGCTCGGGCGCGTAGTGGTTGGCGGCGGTGTAGTGGACGTCGGCGGTGAGCCAGAGGGTGCCGGTGATGCGCTGGTGCTTGATGTGACGCAGGAGTTCGGCGATCTGGAGTTCGCGGCCCAGCGGGGCCCCGGGGTCACCCTGGGCCACGGCCTCGAAGTTCGCGGCCCCGTCGGGAACGACGATGCCCAGCGGCATGTCGGCCGCGATGACCTTCCATGTGGCGCGCGAGCGTGAGAGCTCACGCTTGACCCAGGCCAGCTGCTCCGGGCCGAGGATGCCGATGGGGTCCTCGGTCCCGGTGCCGGGGGAGTTGGCGTTGCGGTAGGTGCGCATGTCGAGGACGAAGACGTCGAGCAGCGGGCCGTAGCGCATCGCGCGGTACATCCGGCCCTCGGCGCGGCCGCCGCGCAGGTCGGTCACGGGGAAGTACTCGCCGAAGGCCTGGCGGGCGCGGGCGGCGAGCGTGTCGGCTTCCCTGACGGTGTAGCGGGGGTCCTCGATCAGCTGGCCCGGGTACCAGTTGTTGCGCACCTCGTGGTCGTCCCACTGGGCGAGGACCGGGACCTGGGCGTTGAAGTCGCGCAGGTTGCGATCGAGCAGGTTGTAACGGAAGTTCCCGCGGAATTCGGCGAGGGTCTCGGCGACCTTCGACTTCTCCTCGGTGGTGACGTTGCGCCAGACGGTGCCGTCGCGCAGGGTGACGGAGGGCTGGATGGGCCCGTCTGCGTAGATCGTGTCCCCGCTGAAGAGGAAGAAGTCGGGGTCGCGCAGCCGCATTTCATCGAACACGCGGTAGCCGCCGAGGTCCGGGTTGATGCCCCAGCCCTGGCCCGCCAGGTCGCCCGACCACAGGAAGCGCACGTCGTGGCGGCGGGAGGCGGGCGTGGTGCGGAAGGTGCCGTGGACCGGCTCGCCGGTGCGGCGCGGGTCTTCGGGGTCGGCCAGGACGACCCGGTAGTGGATCTGCTGCCCGGGCGGGAGGTCGCGCAGGACGGTGGTGCCCGTGTAGTCGCCGGACGGGCCGAGCAGCGGGCCGCGGTGGCGGCGTACGGCGTAGCGGAACGCCTCGCTCGGGGAGGTCTCGACGTACATCCGCGCGGGGCGGTCGGCGCGGGTCCACACGGTGGCCGAGTGGGCGGTGATCTCGCCGGACTGCACGCCCCAGAGCGCCTTCGGCCGACCGGAGCGGGCGAAGGCGGGAGCCGCCAGCGCCGGAGCGGCGAGCACCGGAGCGGCGAGCAGCGCGGAGGACAGGGCGAGCGAACCGCCGATGAGGGTCCGTCGGGTGTGCGGTGTCGATGCCATCGGTGCTTCTCCAGGGGCCGGCGGGGACGGGCCGTACCAGAGTGCCGTCGCACACCGGCCCGGCCGCGTCGGCCACGCGAACCGCGGATGAACAGCCGTCAGCAGGTCGGCCGGACCGCGGGGTCGCCGCTCTCCCGTCAGGCGGCCAGTCGTCGGGTCGCCGCGCTCCGTGCCGTGTCCAGGATCACCCGGGAGACGAGCGCCGGATCGTCGCTCATCGGGACGTGACCGCAGCCCGGCAGACGGACCAGCCGGGCACCGGGGACGGTGTGCTTGGCACGGACGCCCTGGCGGCGCAGGAGCAGCCGGTCCCGCGTGCCCCAGGCGATCGTGACCGGCAGGCCCGGCACGTCGTCGGTGAACCGTACGGAGCCGCCCGCGGCCAGCGTCTCCTCGAAGCCGGTGGCATCGCGCAGGGCGAGCGTCTCGGCGACCACGGCGGCGGGCGAACGGCGGGCCGGGCGGGCGTAGATGGTACCGGTGAGCGCGGCCCGGCCGGCGGCGCTGCGCGAGAGCCGCTCCAGCGCGGGGCGGGGCAGCGCCCGGGAGCCGGCGCGCATCGCGAGGAGGGTGGCGAAGGCGTAGCGGCGTTCGCCCTCGGTCCAGAACCCGGCGGGGGACAGTGCGGTGACCGACCGGGCCAGGCCGCTGCGGCCCATTTCGAGCGCGAGCAGCCCGCCGAGCGAATTGCCCGCCACGTGCGGGCGCTCGACGCCGAGTGCGGCGCACAGCGCCCCCAGCGCCGGGGTGACGGTGGCCAGGTCGTACGGGACCCCCGCCGGCAGCGGGTCCGAGGAACCGAAACCGGGCAGGTCGACGGCGATCACATCGTGCTCGGCGGCCAGGATGTCGGTCACCGGGTGCCAGGCCTGGAGGTGGTGGCCGATGCCGTGCAGCAGGAGAAGCGGTTCACCCGCGCCCTTGCGCTCGTAGGAGACGGTGGCCGTGCGCGGGCCCAGCGGCGAATCGATCGTGAAGGAGACCGTGGCGGTCATGCTGCTCCTCGTCGGGTGGACGCGTGCGAGACAGGCTGTCAGTAGTTCCCGCGGTCATGATTACCGCCTGGTAGCCCTTGACTACAAGCCTTTGGGGCGCACGAGAACATCCCATGAACGGCTTGATACATATGCCCGGTCTGCCCGGCCCGGAGGCGAGCATTGGTCTTGACCAAGGGGGTGCACCGTCCTATCGTCGCAGGGATAGTGCAGGAACCTTTAATAAACAAAGGCACGGAACTGCCGCCGGAACACACGGCGAGTGCGGCGATGGCAGGAGGAGTCAGGGTGGGGACCACGCAGCTCGAAACGGTGCCGGAGCCGAAGTACTGGCACCTCAAGACCGTCCTCAGCGAGGCGCTCGACCAGGACTTCGCCGTCGGCGAGGTCCTTCCGAACGAGCGTGAACTCGCCGCCCGTTTCGGAGTCGCCCGCGCGACCCTGCGCCAGGCGCTGGAGCAGCTGGAGCTCGAGGGCCGGCTCCAGCGGCGTCGCGGTGTCGGTACGACCGTCGCCCCGCCGCGCGTCGGAGTCGCCGTCGGCAGCGCGCGGCACAGCTGGCCCGGCGAGAGCGTCGACGGCTGGGAGCCGGTGGACGCGGTCGAGGGACTGCCGCCGGCCGCGGTCCGGGGGATCCTGGCCACGGGCGGGGCCTTCGCCGCCGACCAGCCCGTCCACACGGTGCGCCGGACCCGGGTCGCCCAGGGCCAGGTCGTCGCCGCCGAAATGCTCTACGTCCCGGTCGGCTCCGTGCCCGGGCTTCCCGCCATCGAGGCCCCGGCCGGACCGGCGCGCGCCCGCGCCGTCCTGCGAGAGCTGCAGCGGCTGGTCCTGGACGGCCAGGACCGCTCCGTCGAGCTCGGATCCGCCCGCGCCGACGACGCGAAGGAGCTGGACCGCCTCCCCGGCGCCCCGGTCCTGCTGGTCACCACCCGCTACTTCACCGCCGCGGGCACCGCCGCGGTCTCGGTGGCCACGTACCGCGCCGACACGTGCCGCCTGACCTTCGGCGACTCCGGCGACGTCGAGATCACCCACGAGCCGCGCGTCGCCTCCTGACTCGGCCCCCGTCCGGTCCCTGACCAGCACGGTCAGGTCTCCGACCCGACCCGCACGGCCGGGTCGCTGGTCTGACCTGCACGACCGGGTCTCCGACCCGATCCGCACGGACTGGTTCCCGACCGGCAGCGCTGGGTTCGGGGACTGTCCGGCCGGATCGGCGGCGGCGGCGCCGCTGCTCGGCCCGTCCGGCGACCACTCCCGCCGTTCCGAACGTCCTGTGCGGCGCCTTCCGAGGCGCCGCACAGTCATGTCATGCGTGGCATGTCATGACAGGGCGTCAGCGGCGGCGGGCCGTGACCGTCTTCTCCACCGCGAAGAGCTCTTCCTCCACCTGGTCCAGCGCGAGCCGCAGCGCGCCGGTGGCCACCGCGGCCTCACCGAGCAGGGACAGGGCGACCCTCGGCGGGCGCAAGCAGTAGCGCTCCAGCTCCTGGCGCAGGGGGTCCAGGACCCCGTCCAGGCCGGCGGCCCAGCCGCCGACGACGACCAGCTCCGGATCCATCGCCAGGACCAGCGCCGCCACGTCGTGCACCAGCCGCTGGATGAACCGCTCCACGGCGGCCACCGCCTGCTCGTCGCCCCGCCGGGCCATCGCGAACACCTCGGCCACGGCCGGCTCGTCCAGCGGATGCAGCGGTTCACCGGTGGTGGAGAGCAGTTTCTCGGGGGTGGCCTCCCGGCCCAGCAGATGCAGTGCGCCGATCTCGCCGGCCGCCCCTCCGAAGCCCCGGTGCAGTCGGCCGCCGATCAGCGAGCCCGCGCCCGGGCTGAGCCCCGCCATCACGAACACCATGTCGTCGGTGTCCCGCGCGGCGCCCTTCCAGTGCTCGGCGACCGCCGCCGCGTTGGCGTCGTTCTCCACCTGCACCGGGCAGCGGAACGAGCGCCGCAGCCGCTCCCCGAGCGGCAGCCCGGTCCAGCCGGGCAGCGCCGTGCCGAGGCGGACCGTCCCGTCCGCCTCCACGATGCCGGGGCTGCCGACCCCGACCGCCCGCAGGGAGTCCCGTGGCACGCCGGCCCGGCGCAGCAGGTCCGCTACCGCCGCCCGTACCCGCTCCAGTCGTTCGTCGGCCGAGGCCGTCTCGGCGACGTCCTTGGTACCGGCGCCGATGATCCGGCCGTCCAGCCCGGACAGCAGTACGGCGATCCGGTGCGAGCCGATCTCGATGCCCAGCAGGTGTCCCGCTTCGGCCCGGAACCTGAACCTGCGCGCGGGGCGCCCCTGTCGTCGCGCGCCCTCTTCGGCATCGGCCTCGACGACGAGTCCGGTTCCCATGAGCCCCTCGACGACACCCTCGACGGTCGGCCGGGAGAGCCCGGTCACCCGTGTGAGGTCGGTGAGGGTCGGCGATTGGGCAGCGCGCAGTGCGCGGAGCACCACGGCTGAATTGATCCGCCGGAGCAGAGAAGGGTCCCCGCCGGTCAGCTGCCCCAACGTGTGTCCTCCCAGCTGGCGAGCCTGTCAGCCGGATCGTACTGCCCACCCGCCGGGCCGGCGAGAAGCAGCCCCCCATCGGCCGGAATCAGCCCTCCCTCAGGCCGGGGCGACGAACCCCGACTCGTACGCCGTGATCACCGCCTGGGTCCGGTCCCGTGCCCCCAGCTTCGTCAGGACCGCGCTGACATGAGACTTCACCGTCTCGACACCGATGATCAACTCGCGCGCGATCTCCACGTTGGTCAGACCCCGAGCCATGAGCCGCAGCACCGATTCCTCCCGCTCGGTCAGGGCCGCCTGCTCCAGGGCCGCCCTGGCCTGCCGGTTGCCGTACTGCGCGGCCAGGGCCCGCACCGCCGCCGGGAAGAGCAGCGTCTCGCCCTCCGCCACCAGCCGCACCGCGTGCACGATCTCCGAGGGCCGCGCCCGCTTGAGCAGGAACCCGTCCGCACCGGCGCGCAGCGCCTCGTAGACGTACTCGTCGTTCTCGAACGTGGTCACCACGAGGATCTTCGGCGGGGAGTCCACCGTCCGCAGGACCGCCCGGGTCGCCTCGATCCCGTCGAGCAGCGGCATCCGCACGTCCATCGCCACCACGTCGGGCCGCAGTTGCCGCACGAGAGGGACGACCGAGGCCCCGTCGGCCGCCTCACCCACCACTTCGATGTCGGGCTGGGCATCCAGGACGGCGCGCAGACCCGCGCGCACCAGGGGTTCGTCATCGACGAGCAGTACGGTAACCGGCATCCGGTCAGCGTATTCGCTCCAGCGGAAGCCGCGCGCGCACCCTCCAACTGCCCTCGTGCGGACCGGTCTCGGCCTCGCCTCCCAGTAGCGCGGCACGCTCCCGCATACCGCGCAGGCCGTTGCCCGTGCCCGCCATCAGCGCGGGACCGTCAGGCAGCGGATTGACGACCTCCAGATCCAGCCGCCCCACCGCCGCCTCGATCCGCACCCGGACCGGAACCGGGCCGCAGTGCCGCAACACATTGGTCAGCGCCTCCTGCAGAATCCGGTACCCCTCGCGCGTGACCGGGCCGGGCAACTGTTCCAGCGGACCGGAAAGTTCGGCGTCGACCGCGGATCCGGAGGCCCGTGCCGAGTTCAGCAGCCGGTCCGCGTCAGCCAGGGTGGGCCGCTGAGACGGCGGCTGGGCGGACTCCCGGAGCACCAGCAGCACCCGTTCCAGATCCTCCAGCGCGGCCCGTCCGGTCTCTTCGATCGCGGACAGGGCACGGTCGGTGAACTCCGGGTTCCCCGCCGCCCTGGCCGCCCCCGCCTGGATCACCGCGACGGTGAGCGCGTGACCGATGGAGTCGTGCAACTCCCTCGCGATCCGCGTCCTTTCCAGCAGCTGTTGAGTACGTGCCTCCAGCGCGGTGAGCCGCTCCGCAGCCGAGGGGCCCAGCAGTTTGGCGGCGACCGCCGTGACGGCTTCGCCGAGCAGGACCACCACGGCCAGCAGCAGGAGCAGTGGTACGGGCACGAGCAGGAGGGCGGCCCAGCGGGGTGGGATGAAGGGCAGGATCACATCGTCCCCGCCCAGGGATTTCCCGGCCCCGACGAGGACGAGCTCAAGCGTGATGACCGGGAGCCACACGGTGGCCATCAGCGCCACCCCCGCGAGCAGGAGGCGTATCTCCAGCCAGGCGACCGTTCGCCAGCGGTCCCCCCAACGAGCCGACGGCGCGGTGCTGATGGACCCGTCGTGCTCGCCGCGCTCGTGCGGGGTCAGCAGGAACTGGGCCTGCAGCCCCTCGGCCAGCCGCACCCAGGGGACGAGCCCGAACGGGGCGACGATCAGAGCGGGCATCCAAGGCCAGGCCGGCTCTATGAAGAGCCAGATGGACACGATCAGGATCGGGACCAGCAGATGCAGCCAGCGGGTGTACGTGACCCCGCGGAGGGGCGCACGGAGCAGTCGGTACATGTCTTCATCCTGGCAGTCGGAGCCCTGCCGCCGTCTCCCCCACGCGAGGGAGACGAACCCCCCACGTGGGGGAGGGAACGGGGTGGGTCCGGCGGCGAGTCTTGAGGCATGAACAGCATCGAGATCCGAGAACTGACCAGGGAATACGGCTCCACCCGTGCCGTGGACCACCTCACCTTCGACGTTCTGCCCGGGCGGGTCACCGGCTTCCTGGGCCCCAACGGCGCCGGCAAGTCCACGACGATGCGCCTGCTGCTGGGCCTGGACCGGCCGACGTCCGGGACTGCCACCATCGGCGGGCGGCGCTACACCGGCTTCACCGACCCGTTGCACCGGGTGGGCGCGCTCCTGGACCCGCAGTCGATCCACGGCGGTCGCACCGCCCGGGACCACTTGCGCTTCCTGGCGGCCACCAACCGGATCCGGATGCGCCGGGTGGAAGAGGTGCTGGAACAAACCGGGATGGCCTCGGCTGCCAAGCGCCGGGTCAAGAAGTTCTCGCTGGGCATGCGCCAGCGGCTCGGCATCGCCGCAGCGCTGCTGGGAGATCCCGGCGTCCTGCTGCTGGACGAGCCGACCAACGGTCTCGACCCCGAAGGCATCATCTGGATCCGCGAGCTGATGCGCTCACTCGCCGCCGAAGGACGGACCGTGCTGGTCTCCAGCCACCTCATGTCCGAGACCGCCGCTCTGGCCGACCACCTCGTCGTGCTGGGCCGGGGCAGGCTGCTGGCCGACACCTCGATGGAGGAGTTCATCGACGCCCGGAGCACCCCCCGGGTACGGGTCCGCACCTCGGACCCGGCACGGCTGCGGACCGCCCTCGCCAGGGAGGGCTTCGAGCTGCTGAGCGCCGACGGCGGGCGCTGGACCGTCGAGGGCATACAGGCGGAGCAGCTCGGTGCCATGGCCGCCCGGGAAGGCATCCCCGTGCTGGAGCTCTCGGACGAGCGCGCCTCGCTGGAGCAGGCGTACCTCGATCTCACCTCCGACCACGCCCAGTTCGCCGCGACCCACTGACCGACCCCACTTTCCAGGAGGCCGCGCCATGAGCGCCGTTCTGCCCACCATCCCCGTCCTGCACTCGGAATGGATCAAGATCCGGTCTCTCCGGGGCACCCTCGGGGCGTTCATATCCGTCCTGGTCGCCACCGCGGGGATCCAGACGCTCACGGCCGCACTGATAGGAACGGCCGAGGAGGGCAGCATGGGAGACGACCCGCTGCTCGCCGCCTTCTACGGACTCAACTTCGGGCAGATAGCCGCCATCGCCTTCGGCGCGAGCGCCTTCTCCGCCGAGTTCCACAACGGAGGCCTGCGCACGAGCCTCGCAGCCGTTCCCGACCGCACTCGGTTCTATCTGTCGAAGATCTCGATGGTCGGCGGACTCGCCCTCCTCATCGGCCAGATCACCGGTCTCCTGACCTTCCTGGGAGGCCAGGTGTTCATGGGCTCGTACGCCCTCGAACTGGGCGCCACGGGCACCGTACGGGCGGTTGTCGGGTGCGGCCTCTACCTGACCCTGATGACGCTGTTCGCAGCCGGTCTGACGGCTGTGCTGCGCAGCGGAACGGCTGTGCTGAGCATCCTCATACCGTTCGTCCTGCTGGTCTCCTTCGTGGTCGACGGTGCGGCGAGCGGCATCGGTCAGTACATGCCGGACCGCGCCGGACAGATGGCGCTGCGGCTCGAGCCGCACGGCGACCTCGGACCGTGGACCGGGCTGGGCGTGATGGCGCTCTGGACGCTCGTCACCCTGGTCCTCGGGTGGATCGCGATACGGCGACGGGACGCGTGACGCCGGGCCAGTTGTCAGTGGGGGTCGGGATACTGACGGTATGACCACGGCAGAGCACCTCGACACGATCGACCGGCTCAGGGCGAAGGAGTTCCCGCCCGAGCCGGACCGGTCCAGCGGGCAGAGCAGCGGCCCGGGTTACCACCTCGTCCGGCTGAGCCGGACGCGGGACTTCTGGGACGACGACGGATCAGGTCGGGCCGAGGCGGCCGACCAGATCGCGGCCGAGTACGGAGCGCTCACCCAGGCTCTGGCCGGCCGGTGGGGGGAACAGCAGGTCTTCAGCGTCGGATCGCTGCTGGACCGGGGGTTTGACGGGGAGGAGATACCGAAGCCGTGGGACGAGGTGAGCAACACCTCCGACCACGTGCACCTGTGGCGGGCCGAGGAGCAGTGGCTGGTGGCCTATGTGGCGCAGTGGGGCAGCGAGGACCCCTACCTGCTGATGGCAGGGGTCACGGTGATAGACCCGCCGTGAGGCGTGTCCGGTCACAGCATTAGGGGCCGTCGGGAGGCTCTGCGGCCGCGCGGAGGCGGGCGTACTCCTGAGCCATGGACTCGGCGGTCCAGTGGGCGTTGAGTCCGCTGGGGTTGGGGAGGGCCCAGACGCGGGTCGAGCCGATGGTCCGGGCCTGGGGTCCGATCCGGGCCTTGGGTTCGCCGAAGGCGGTGCGGTAAGCAGTGACGCCGACGACCGCCAGCCACTGGGGGCGCAGCAGTTCCACCTTGGCGGTCAGGATGCGGCCGCCCTCGCGGAACTCCTCGGCGCTGAGCTCGTCGGCGCGTGCCGTGGCGCGGGCCACGACGTTGGTGATGCCGAGACGATAGGTCAGCAGCTCGTCCTGCTCCGCCGGGGCCAGGCGCCGCGGGGTGAAGCCCGACAAGTGCAGGACGGGCCAGAAACGGTTGCCGGGGCGGGCGAAGTGGTGGCCCGTGGCGGCGGAGAGGAGACCTGGGTTGATGCCGCAGAAGAGCACACGCAGACCGCCCGCGACCACGTCCGGGAGGACGCGGTCGCGGGCGGCGTTCAGCTCGTCGGGGGTCAGAGGATCGACCCCGGCGTGTACCCGGCGGCCTCCGGGTGCTGCTTGGCGATCGCCTCGATCCGCGAGACCACCGCCGCGACCTGGTCCCCCGCGGCGCCGGTGAAGGACAGCTTGTCGGCCATGAGGGCGTCGAGCTGGGCCCGGTCCAGCGGCATCCGCTCGTCGGCGGCCAGCTTGTCCAGCAGCTCGTTGCGCTCGGCGCCCTGCTCGCGCATCGCGAGGGCGGAGGCCACCGCGTGCTCCTTGATGACCTCGTGGGCGGCCTCGCGGCCCACTCCGGCCCGCACCGCGCCCATCAGGACCTTGGTGGTCGCGAGGAACGGCAGGTAGCGGTCCAGCTCGCGGGCGACGACCGCCGGGAAGGCGCCGAATTCGTCCAGGACCGTCAGGAAGGTCTCCAGCAGGCCGTCGAAGGCGAAGAAGGCGTCCGGCAGGGCCACGCGGCGGACCACGGAGCAGGAGACGTCGCCCTCGTTCCACTGGTCGCCGGCCAGCTCGCCGGTCATCGAGGCGTAGCCGCGCAGGATGACCATCAGGCCGTTCACGCGCTCGCAGGAGCGGGTGTTCATCTTGTGCGGCATCGCGGAGGAGCCGACCTGGCCGGGCTTGAAGCCCTCGGTGACCAGCTCGTGGCCGGCCATCAGGCGGATGGTCTTCGCGATCGACGACGGGGCGGCGGCCAGCTGCACCAGGGCGGTGACCACGTCGTAGTCGAGCGAGCGCGGGTAGACCTGGCCGACCGAGGTGAAGGCCTGGGCGAAGCCGAGGTGGGCGGCGATGCGCTGCTCCAGGTCGGCGAGCTTGGCCGCATCGCCGCCGAGCAGGTCGAGCATGTCCTGGGCGGTGCCGACCGGGCCCTTGATGCCGCGCAGCGGGTAGCGGCCCAGCAGGTCCTCGAGGCGGTCGTAGGCGACGAGCAGCTCGTCGGCCGCGGTCGCGAAGCGCTTGCCCAGCGTGGTCGCCTGCGCGGCGACGTTGTGGGAGCGGCCGGCCATCACCAGCTCGGCGTGCTCACCCGCCAGCTTGCCGAGGCGGGCCAGGACGGCGACCGTGCGGTCCCGGGCCAGCTCCAGAGAGAGCCGGATCTGCAGCTGCTCGACGTTCTCGGTGAGGTCGCGGGAGGTCATGCCCTTGTGGACGTGCTCGTGACCGGCGAGGGCGTTGAACTCCTCGATACGGGCCTTCACGTCGTGCCGGGTGACCTTCTCGCGCTCGGCGATGGAGGCCAGGTCGACCGTCTCGAGGACACGCTCGTAGTCGGCGAGGGCAGCGTCGGGGACCTCGATGCCGAGGTCCTTCTGGGCGCGGAGCACGGCGAGCCACAGCCGCCGCTCCAGCGTCACCTTGTACTCGGGGGACCACAGGACGGCGAGCTCCGCGGAGGCGTAGCGGCCGGCCAGGACATTGGGGATGCGGGGCTTGGCAGTCACGTGGAGGGATTCTACTTGGGCGGACGCTGTGCGTTTACGCAGGTAGGGACCCCCGCCCCGATTGTGTCTTGCTACGAGAGCCGATCGCCCGCGACCGGCGCGTACGGGAGCAGCTCCGGACGCTTGGCCGGGCGGCCGTCGCCGGAGGAGCGGCCCGTCAGCCGGCGGCCGACCCAGGGGAGCAGGTGCCGGCGGGCGAAGCTCAGGTCCTGGGACCGGCGTACCGCCCAGCCAGGGGGGACCGTGGCGGGCAGTTCGGTGCGCCAGTCCTGCTCCGCGGGCAGGCCCAGGGTCTGCCAGACGGCCTCCGCCACCCGGCGGTGGCCTTCGGCAGTGAGGTGCAGCCGGTCCACGTCCCACATCCGGGGGTCGGCGAGCGCCGGGGCCCCGTACAGGTCCACCACCAGGGCTCCGTGCCGTGCGGCGAGTTCCTCGAGGATGCCGAAGAGCTCTTCCATCCGGGGCCGGAAACGGTCCATCACCGGCCCGTTGCGTCCCGGGGAGCGCATCAGGACGAGGTGCTTGCACGAGGGGGCGAGCAGTTCCACGGCCGTCTCCAGGTGGCCCCGGACCCGGCCCATGTCCACCTTGGGGCGCAGTGCGTCGTTCAGGCCCCCGACCAGGGTCACCACGTCGGCGCCCATCGCCGCGGCCGCCGGAGCCTGCTCCTCGGCGATCTGCCCGATGAGCTTCCCGCGGACCGCGAGGTTCGCGTAGCGGAAACCCGGCTCGCGCGCCGCGAGGCGGGCGGCCAGCAGGTCGGCCCAGCCCCGGTAGGAGCCGTTCGGGAGCAGGTCGGACATGCCCTCGGTGAAGGAGTCGCCGACCGCGACAAAGCTGGTGTAAGACGCATTCATGTCCATGGCGGGAGCGATGTTACCGCGTGGTACCCCGGCCCCGCAGGGCCGGGGACCGAGGCGGTTCCGGCGCACTACGGGGAGGCCGGCCGCCCGAACAGCTCGCGCAGTACGTCCTCCATCGTCACCAGGCCCGTCATGGCGCCGTCCGGCCCCAGCACCGCGGCCAGGTGCGTACGGCTGCGCCGCATGGCGGTCAGTACGTCGTCCAGCGGGGTCTCGGCCCGTACCTGGGCGATCAGCCGCAGTGCCGACACCGGGAACGGCTCGTTCCGCGCCTCTGCGTCGAGGGCGTCCTTGACGTGCAGGTAGCCCAGGATCCGGTGCTGGCCGTCGACCACCGGGAACCGCGAGTACCCGGTCTCGGCCGAGAGCCGCTCCAGTCCGGCCGGAGTGATGCCCTCCTGGGCGGAGACCACCCGCTCCGCCGGCAGCACCACATCGGTGACCGGTCGGCGGCCCAGCTCCAGGGCGTCGTGCAGCCGCTCGCTCGCCCGGTCGTCGAGGAGCCCCGCCTTACTGGAGTCCTTGACCATGCGCGCCAGCTCGTCGTCCGAGAAGGTCGCCGCCACCTCGTCCTTCACTTCCACCCGCAGCAGGCGCAGCAGGGCGTTGGCGAAGGCGTTGATCGCGAAGATCACCGGACGCAGCGCGCGCGTCACGGTCACCAGCGGAGGCCCCAGCGTCAGCGCGGTGCGCACCGGCTCGGACAGGGCCACGTTCTTCGGCACCATCTCGCCGAAGAGCATGTGCAGGTACGTCGCCAGGGCCAGGGCCACGACGAAGGAGATCACGTGTGTCAGGGCGGCCGGCACCCCCAAGAGGTCGAACAGAGGGGTCAGCAGGTGCGCGATCGCCGGTTCGGCAACCACGCCCAGCACCAGGGTGCACAACGTGATGCCGAGCTGGGCCGCCGCCATCATGGCCGATACGTGCTCCAGCCCCCACAGGACCGCGCGGGCCCGCCGGTCGCCCTGTTCGGCGTACGGCTCGATCTGACTGCGCCGGACGGAGATCAGCGCGAACTCCGCGCCGACGAAGAAGGCGTTGACGAGCAGGGTCGCCAGGCCGATCAGCAACTGGACGGCGGTCATCGGTCCCCCTCCCCGTCCTTGCGCTTGCGCTTGTCCCTGCGTTTGTCGCCGTGCTTGTCGCCCTGCTTGTCGCCGTGCCTGTCCTTGTGCTTCTCCCTGCCCCCGGGCTCGTACCCGCGGGTGTCCCCGCCGTCGTCGCCGGTCTCGGCGGGCATGTGCAGCAGCACGCGCGCGGCCCGCCGCCCGCCGGCGTCCACCACCTCCAGCTGCCAGCCGTCCAGCTCCAGGCTGTCGCCGACGGCCGGGATGCGGCCCAGTTCGGTCGCTATCAGGCCGGCCAGGGTCTCGTACGGGCCGTCCGGCACGCGCAGTCCGATCCGCTGGAGCTGGTCGGTGCGCGCGGCGCCGTCGGCCGCGTACAGGCGGCGTCCGGAGTCGTCCGTACCGGCCGGGGCCAGGTCCGGGGTCTCGTGCGGGTCGTGCTCGTCACGGACCTCGCCGACGACCTCCTCGACGATGTCCTCCAAGGTGGCCACACCGGCCGTGCCGCCGTACTCGTCGATGACCACGGCCATGGTCTGCTTCCCGGACAGCCGGTCCAGCAGCCGGTCCACGGTCAGGGACTCCGGTACTAGGAGGGGGTCGCGCAGCAGCTGCGACACCGGGGTATGCCGCCGGGCCTCGGCGGACAGGGCCAGCACGTCCTTGATGTGGACGGTGCCGACCACGGAGTCGAGACTGCCCCGGTAGACCGGGAAGCGGGACAGGCCGGTGGCCAGCGTCGCGTTCGCCACGTCCTCCGCGGTCGTCTGCACGTCGAGGGCGGTGACCTGGACGCGCGGGGTCATGACGTTCTCCGCGGTCAGGTCGGCGAGGTTCAGGGTCCGCACGAACAGTTCGGCGGTGTCCTTCTCCAGCGCGCCCGCCTTCGCCGAGTGCCGTGCGAGGGCGACCAGCTCCTGCGGGGTGCGCGCGGAGGCCAGCTCCTCGGCCGGCTCCATGCCGAAGCGGCGGACCGTGTGGTTCGCGGTGGTGTTGAGATGGCTGATCAGGGGCCGGAAGGCCCGGCTGAAGAGCCGCTGCATCGTCGCCACGCGTTTGGCAATGGCCAGCGGGGAGGAGATCGCCCAGTTCTTGGGCACCAGCTCGCCGATGACCATCAGGACGACGGTCGACACGACGGTGCCGAGGACCAGCGCGGTGGAGGAGGCCGCGGCGGCCGACATTCCCATGGATTCGAACGGGCCCTGGAGGAGGGCGGCGATCGACGGCTTGCTGATCATGCCGATGACCAGGCCGGTCACGGTGATGCCGAGCTGGGCGCCGGAAAGCTGGAACGTGAGGGTCCGGACGGCCGCCAGGGCACTCTCGGCCCCCGGTTCGCCCCGGGCGACGGCCCGTTCGAGCTCGCTCCGCTCGACGGTGGTCAACGAGAACTCGGCCGCGACGAAGACCCCGCAGGCAAGGCAGAGCAGCAGCGCCACGACGAGCAGGAGCACCTCGGTCATCGGTCGATCACCTCCGTCCCATGATCGGCCAGGACGCGGGGCATCGCGCGGTGTCGCGAGCGGGAGGAGGGGGATCGTCGTGGACCGGGAGGCTCGCCCATGGGCGGACGCTCACACCTTTCAATCAGGAGGACTCTTTCCTCACATGGTAAAGGACGGGCAAAGAGAACGGATCATTCTTTTGGCGGAGCGTGGCCGGACATGACGGGAGCCGGCCGTGAACGCCGCGAGGCAACGAGTATCGGCGACGATCCCGCGGGGGTCGAGCGCCTCCACGCGCGCGACCGCAGGCACTGCTGCTCGCGGACGGCGCGGGGGCACGGGGAGGTGAGGGCGGTGCGGGGAGGCGCGAGCGCTCGGCCGGAGCGGGCGAGCGGGCCCATCTGATGGGGGGTGAGGCCGGGTACGGCTCGGAGGCGCAGCGGATGCGCGCGTGGGGTCAGGCCACTCGGCGGGCCGACCCGATGACGCAGTAGGAGGTGGGGAAGGCCGGGCCGCGCACGGGCAGCCGGAAACTGCGCTGCGAGACGATCCGGAAACCGGCCGCCTCGACCGCGGCGAGCGGATCGCGGGCGGTGTGGCAGCCGCCGAACAGGAAGGGCCAGACGGTACGGTCCAACGCGCGCTGGACGGCGGCCATGCCGGGGCCGGGGGCCAGGCCGTGCTCGAAGAAGCGCAGCTCCGCGTCGGGACGGAGCACTCGGTGCAGCTCGGCGAGGGAACGGGGCAGGTCCCGCACGGTGCACAGCACCAGTGAGGCGACGGCGGCGTCGAAGGCCTCGCTCTTGACCGGGAGGGCCTCGGCCGCGCCGGGCACGATGTCCACGGGAACTTCGGCGCGCAGGGCGGCCAGGGCCGCGCGGCGGCGGAGGGTGCGCTCCGGCTCGACGGCGACGACCTCGGAGACCGCGCGGGGGTAGTGCGCGAAGTTCAGGCCGTTCCCCGCGCCGATCTCGATGACGCGGCCGGTCACTCCGTGGAGGAGCTCGGTGCGGAGGGCGGCGATGCCGTGGGTTTCGGCGGTCGCGCTGGCGCGGGCGTAGACGCGGGCGAAGAGGGGGTGGTGGACGGGGTCGCGGGGCGGAGCGGTGCGGCGGCGCGGCAGCATGGCGGACCTCCGGGACAGGGGGTGGCGTACGTAGCCGTACCTCCAGCGTGCCCTGTCCGCTCGCGCTCACCCGTCCGGCGCGGGTGCGGCGCCGTTGCCGGGGCTCCGCCCCCGGCCCCGTGCCTCGGGCGTCGGCGGGGCCGGGTGGTGTGGCCGGCGTGCCGGGTGTGCCGTCCGTTGCCTGGACTCCGTCCCGGGTTCCGTGCCTCGGGCGTCGGCGGGGCCGGGGTGATGTGGCCGGGTGCCGGGTGCCGGGTGCCGGGTGCCGGTGGTGATCGGGGTGCCGGGTGCGGCGCCGTTGCTGGGTTCCGCCCCGGGTCCCGTGCGTCAGGCTTCGGAAGGGATGGGTGGCGCCGCCGGGGTGAAGGGGGGCGGGGACCAGGTGGACAGGAAGGGGGCGGGGGACCAGGTGCCCGCGAGGCCGGGGGAGAGCCAGGTCGGGGCCGCGGTGCGGAAGTCGGACGGCGGGAGGGTGCCCGAGCCTGCCGGGACCGCGCCCAGCAGGGGGAGGCCCGAGGACTTCGGGAGGTCCGCCAGGTTGCAGCGGGCGGCCAGGTCCGGGACCTTCGGCCAGCTGCCGATCACCACGCCCAGCGCGGTCAGGTCCCGAGCCCGCAGGGCTTCCGCCGACAGGACGGTGGAGTTGAGGGTGCCCAGCCCGGCCGGGGCGACGAGCAGGGTCGGAGCGCCGAGCAGGCGGGCCGCGTCGGCCAGGGTGTGGCCCTCCTCGTCGAAGCGGACGAGCAGCCCGCCCGCGCCCTCCACCAGGACCAGGTCGTGGGAGAGGGCGAGCCGGTTCGCCGCCTCCGCGACCGCGGCCGGGGAGACCGTGGGCAGGCCCGCGCGGCGCGCGGCCGTGTCCGGGGCCAACGGCTCCGGATAGCGGGCCAGTTCCACGGCCGTGACGGAGGGACCGGCCAGCCGGACCACCTCCGCCGCGTCCCCCGGTTCGGCCGGGCCCACGCCCGTCTGGGCGGGTTTGAGCACCGCCACCGAGCGGCCGGCCGCCACCGCGGCGGCCGCGATCGCCGCCGTGACGACGGTCTTGCCGATCTCCGTGCCCGTGCCGGACACGATCACTACGGACATGTCGGTCTTCTCAGCCTTCCTGTGCCGCCGCGACCACCGCGCGGCAGATCCGGGCCACATCGGTGTCGCCCGTGACGAACGGCGGCATCACGTAGATCAGGTCCCGGAAGGGCCGCACCCATACGCCCTCGCGCACCGCCGCCCTGGTGGCGGCCGCCACGTCGACCTCGTGGTCCAGCTGCACCACGCCGATCGCGCCGAGGACCCGTACGTCCCGCACGCCGGGCAGCCCGGCCGCGGCCGCCAGGCCGTCACGCAGGCCCGCCTCGATCCGCTTGACCTCGGTCGCCCAGTCCTGGCCGAGCAGCAGCTCGACCGAGGCCAGCGCCACCGCCGTCGCCAGGGGGTTGCCCATGAAGGTCGGCCCGTGCGCCAGCACCGGCACCTCGCCCCGGGAGATGCCGTCGGCGACCCGGGCCGTGCACAGGGTCGCCGCCAGCGTGAGGTAACCGCCCGTCAGCGACTTGCCCAGGCACATCACGTCCGGGGTGATCCCCACGTGGTCCGCGGCGAAGAGCGCTCCGGTGCGGCCGAAGCCCGTCGCGATCTCGTCCAGGATGAGGAGCACGCCGTACTCGTCGCACAACTCGCGCAGCACCCGCAGGTAGCCCGGGTTGTGGAAGCGTATGCCGCCCGCACCCTGTACCACCGGCTCCACGATGACGGCGGCCAGCTCGTCGGCGTGCGCGGCGATCAGGGAGCGCAGGTGGCCGGCGTACTCCGGGTCCACCGGGGCGTCGAAGCCGCCGGGCGGCGCGTCCGCGAAGACCTGCCGCGGCAGGTGACCCTGCCACAGCTCGTGCATGCCGCCCTGGGGGTCGCAGACGGCCATGGGCTGCCAGGTGTCCCCGTGGTAGCCGCCGCGCCAGGTCAGCAGCCGGGTCTTGCCCGTCCGCCCCAGCGAACGCCAGTACTGCAGGCACATCTTGACCGCGACCTCGACGGACACCGAGCCCGAGTCGGAGAGGAAGACGTGCTCCAGTCCCGGCGGGGTGATCTCGACGAGCTTCGCGGCGAGCCGGACGGCGGGCTCATGGGTGAGCCCGCCGAACATCACGTGTGACATGCGGCCCAGCTGCGTGGTCGCGGCTTCGTTCAGTACCGGGTGGTTGTAGCCGTGGATCGCCGACCACCAGGAGGACATGCCGTCGACCAGCTCGTCGTGGCCCTGTCCCTGGGACGGGTCGGCGAGCCGCAGCCGTACCCCCGAGGCGGAGGCGATGACCAGCGGCTCCTGCCGTCCGGGCATCGGGCCGTACGGGTGCCAGACGTGCTGCCGGTCCAGCGCGAGCAGTTCCGCGCCGGACGGCAGGGGCTGGATCTGATCAGGCATTGGGGGCGATGTCCGTCCCCGCGCCGCGGCGGCGCACCGCCACCAGGTCCGAGCGGACCTCGCCGGCATCCGCCTGCGCCGCTGCGGGCGCCGGCTGCGCGTGACCGGAGCAACCGCCGCAGGCCGAGCCGCAGCCGGCCTCCCCGGCGGAGCCGTCGGAGCCCGCGGACCCGGCCGAACCACAGACCGAGGCGGCGCCGCCGTGTGAACCGCAGCCTCCGCCGGTGGCCGCGGCCGCCGCGTCGGAGCGGTGCGCGGGGAGGGTCGACGTACCGGCGCCCTCCACCTCGAAACCGGCGTCCGCGATCATGTCGAGGTCGACCTGGCCGGCCTGGCCCTCACTGGTGAGGTAGTCACCGAGGAAGATCGAGTTCACGATGTGCAGGGCCAGCGGCTGCATCGAGCGCAGGTGCACCTCGCGGCCGCCCGCGAGCCGGACCTCGACGTCGGGGCAGACGAAGCGCACCATCGCGAGGATCCGCAGGGCGCGCTGCGGGGTGAGGTTCCACTCCTTGGCGAGCGGGGTGCCCTCGAACGGGATCAGGAAGTTGACCGGCACCGAGTCCGAGTCCAGCTCGCGCAGCGAGTAGACGACGTCGACGAGGTCCTCGTCGCTCTCGCCCATGCCCGCGATCAGACCGGAGCAGGCCGACAGGCCGGCGGCGTGCGCCTTTTGCACCGTGTCGACCCGGTCCGCGTAGGTGTGGGTCTTGGTGATCTGGCCGTACGTGGCCTCGGAGGTGTTGAGGTTGTGGTTGTACGCGTCCGCGCCCGCGTCGCGCAGCCGCTCGGCCTGGCCGTCGGAGAGCAGACCCAGGCAGGCGCAGACCTCGACGCCCTCGTTCTGCTCCTTGATCGCGGCGATCGTCTTTCCGACGCGGTCCACGTCCCGGTCCGTCGGCCCGCGGCCGCTCGCGACCAGGCAGACCCGCTTCGCGCCGCCCGCGACACCGGCGGCCGCCGCCTGGGAGGCCTCCTCCGGCTTCAGCCACGTGTACTTGAGGATCTCGGCCTTGGAGCCCAGTCGCTGGGAACAGTAGGAGCAGTCCTCCGGGCAGAGGCCCGACTTCAGGTTGACCAGGTAGTTCAGCTTCACCCGCCGCCCGAACCACTGGCGGCGCACCTTGCCGGCCGCGGCCACCACGTCGAGCAGTTCGTCGTCGGAAGTCGCCAGTACGGCGAGCGCTTCTTCGCGGGTCGGCAGCTCGCGCCGCAGCCCCTTGTCCACCAGGGTGTTCAGCAGGTCCATGAATCCGATCCTGTCCCACACGACCACTCCCGGCCAAGGAGAGATCGCACAACATGGCCGGATGGGTGTGTGTGTATCGCCACACCTGGCGCAGGAGTCACGGCCGCTAGGGTCAGGCAGGTCTGTGGACTGCCGACAAAACACGAGGACCTGCCGATGCCCCAGCACACTCCCGATCCCGTGGATGTCTTCTCCTGGATCGATGCCGCGGAGAGCGCCCGTGAACAGGCCGGACTGGTCCGTACACTGCGCCCGCGACCGGAGTCGTCGCCGCTGCTGGACCTCGCGAGCAACGACTACCTCGATCTGACCCGGCACCCCGAGACCATCCGGGGCGCACGGGACGCGGCCGGGCGGTGGGGAGGCGGGGCCACCGGTTCCCGCCTCGTGACGGGCACGACCGAGCTCCACGCGGAGCTCGAGCGGGAACTCGCCGCCTTCTGCGGATTCGAGGCCGCGCTCGTCCTGTCCTCCGGGTACGCGGCCAACCTCGCCGCGGTGACCGCGCTCAGCGACCGGGGCACGCTGGTCGTCTCCGACGCCGGGAACCACGCCTCGATCGTCGACGGCTGCCGCCTCTCGCGCGCCGAGACCGCGGTGATCCCGCACTCCGACCCGGACGCCGCGCGCAAGACGCTCGCCGCGCACCAGGGCCGGGCGCTGCTGGTCACCGACTCGGTGTTCTCCGTGGACGGGGACGCCGCACCGCTGGCCGGCTACGCCGCCGCCTGCCGGGACGAGGGCGCGGCCCTGGTCGTGGACGACGCGCACGGCCTGGGAGTGCTGGGGGAGGGCGGCCGCGGCGCGCTGCACGCCGCGGGACTCGCGGGCGCGCCCGGCGTGGTCGCCACCCTCACCCTCTCGAAGTCGATGGGCAGCCAGGGCGGCGCCGTACTCGGCCCGGCCAAGGTGATCCGGCACCTGATCAACACGGCGCGGACCTTCATCTTCGACACCGGGCTGGCCCCGGCCGCCGCGGGCGCGGCGCTGGCGAGCCTGCGCCTGCTCCAGCGGGAACCGGAACGCGCCGCCCGCGCCCGCGAGGTGGCCGCCCAGCTGTACGAGCGGCTCACCGCGTCCGGCCTGACCGCGGCCCGGCCGGACGCGGCCGTGGTGTCGGTACGGGCCCCGTCGGCTCCGGCGGCACTGCGCTGGGCCGCCGACTGCCGCGAGGGGGGTCTGTCCGTGGGGTGCTTCCGGCCGCCGTCGGTGCCGGACGGCATTTCCCGGCTGAGGCTGACCGCACGGGCCGATCTCACGGGGGACGAGATCGACCGGGCTGTCGGGACGATCCTTGCCACCGCACCCGCCGGAGCCACGGACCGGTAGGCGGAGTTACGGGAGCAGGTCCGCCCGGACGGTGGCGAGGAAGCCGTCCCAGGCCGGCCCGGTGAAGAGCACGGCCGGGCCGTCCGTCCGCTTGGAGTCGCGGACGGCCAGCAGGCCGCCGCCGAGGACGGCCGCTTCCACGCAGTTGTTCATTCCGGTACTGCGGCTGCTCCGCCGCCATCGCGCGCTGATCAGAAGTCCGCTGGTGGATAAGGGGAATGCGGACACGGGGGTGCCTCCTTACGCGTCGTCAGCAAGTGAGCTGATGAGATCCGACGAGTCCTGGGGCGGGAGGGCGTGCGCCTGAATGACACGGAACGCGGCGCTGTACGCCTCGAGGTCTTCCTTCCGCTCCAGATAGAGGCTACTCGTCAAATGGTCGAGTACCACCACATCCAGATCGGCGATGTTCGGAAATGAGAAGATGACGAACGGACCGGTGAGGCCGAGATGGCCCCCCACGCTGAACGGCAGTACCTGCAACCGAACTTGGGGCAGCCGCGCCACCTGCACCAGGTGTCTCAGCTGCTCCGCCATCACCCCGGGCCCGCCGATCTGCCGACGCAGCACCGCCTCGTCCAGTACGGCGCTCAGTTCCAGCGGCGGATCGGCCCGCAGCACCGCCTGCCGTGCGAGCCGTACGTCGACCAGCGCGTCCACCTTCGGCTCCGGCAGCCCGCCCAGAGCGGCCCGCGTCACCGCCCGGGCGTAGTCCGGTGTCTGCAACAGCCCGGGAACCACGGACAGTTCCACCGTGCGCGCCGCCCGGGCGCCCGCCTCCAGGCTGATGAAGTCCCGGTACTCCTGCGGCAGCAGCCCCCGGTAGTCGTGCCACCACTGGCGGCCCCGACCGGTGTCGGCCCCCGGGCCCGGGCCGGCCGCCGAGGCCGACAGCGCCTCCAGCAGCGCGCGCTGCTCCGGGCTCACGACCTCCCCGTAGGCGTCGAGGAGCCGGAGGATGTCCTCCGGCTTGACCCCGCTGCGCCCCGTCTCGATGCGGCTGATCTTCGACTGGTGCCATCCCATGATCCGGGCCGCCTCACCACTGGTGAGACCGGTCCGGTCACGCAGCGCACGCAGTTCCTCGCCGAGCTTGCGCCGACGCACCGCGGGACCGTGCTGCACACCCGCCTCCTTCCACCGGCACAGCTCGCACCAGTCTGCCGTCCAAATACGCTCTTCCGTAGCAGAGTTCACCGCATTGAGCGACAGATATATGCATATCTTGGGGGATCGGCACAAACGGCGTCACGATGGGTGGCACTCTGGCGTCCAGCGCAGATCCGGGGCGGCTCGACCCCGGTGGGAAAGGGACCGTCGTCATGGCAGACCACCAGGAAGCATCCGTCACTCTGCCGAGCGATCCCGCCTCGGTCGCCGCCGCCCGCCGCTACGTCGCGGAGGTGCTGGGTGAATGGGGACTGCCCGACGACACCGAGACCGCGGACAGCGTCCGGCTGATCGTCTCGGAGCTCGCCACCAACGCCGTGCAGCACACGTTCGGCCAGTCGCCCACCTTCACCGTCGACGTCCGGCTGGAGCGCGAGGAATGGCTGCGCGTCGGTGTGACCGACAGTCACCCGCGCTGGCCCAGGCGACTCCCGGCGGCCGTACAGCAGGACAACGGCCGGGGCATGGTCATCATCCGCTGGCTCACCGCGGAAGCGGGCGGCAGGCTCTCCGTCACCCCCACCGAGGACGGGGGCAAGACGGTCTGGATCGCGCTGCCCTGGACGGTCGGGGCCCCGGCCGGGAGCATCACGGGCCACTGAGTTCCGCGGCCGCAGCCGTATACGGAACCGGTGTCCGGGGGTCCCCGGGCCGAAGCGGGTGCCTTTCCGAAACGTGGGTTAACGCAACGGAAAAGGGCGGCGCCTAGCGTGGCGCCACGTCCGTCTGCCAATGACCACCCATGATCCGGTAAAGCGGTGGTGGTCGGGACGGAAAGCCTTTCTCTGCGTTGGGCAAGACACGCTTGGCTCGGATATGCGCAGGTCAACAAAGTGTTGACGGCCAATAGGGTCGCCCCGGCGCACTGTTGATCTTGTCCCGGAAACTTGGTGATACCTGTGCAACTGACACCGCATGAGCAAGAGAAACTGCTCATCCACGTGGCGGCCGACGTGGCCGAGAGGCGAAGGGCGCGAGGGGTGCGCCTCAACCACCCCGAGGCGATCGCCCTGATCACCTCGCACATCCTCGAAGGCGCCCGCGACGGGAGGACCGTGGCCGAGCTCATGGCCTCCGGCCGCACCGTGCTCGGCCGCGGGGACGTCATGGAGGGGATCCCCGAGATGATCCACGACGTCCAGGTCGAGGCCACGTTCCCCGACGGCACCAAACTCGTCACCGTCCACGACCCGATCGTCTGAAGGGGAGTACCCGCATGATCCCCGGCGAAATCGCCTACGGGGACGGCCCGGTACTCCTCAACGAGGGCCGTCCCGTCACCCGTCTCACCGTGCTCAACGCCGCCGACCGGCCCGTCCAGGTCGGCTCCCACTACCACTTCGCCGAAGCCAACCCCGGCCTCGACTTCGACCGCGCCGCCGCCCGCGGGCTCCGGCTCAACATCGCCGCCGGCACCGCCGTGCGCTTCGAGCCGGGCATTCCGGTCGCGGTGGAACTCGTACCCCTGGCGGGCGCGCGCACCGTACCGGGACTGCGCGGGGAGACCGGAGGGCCGCTCGATGGCTGAGCTCTCGCGCCAGGTGTACGCCGACCTTTTCGGGCCGACGGCGGGTGACCGGATCCGGCTGGCCGACACGGACCTCTTCGTCGAGATCGAGCAGGACCTCAGCGGCGGCCCCGGCCGGGCCGGCGACGAGGCCGTCTTCGGCGGCGGCAAGGTGATCCGCGAGTCCATGGGGCAGGCCCGCACCACGCGGGCCGAGGGCGCGCCCGACACCGTGATCACCGGAGTGGTCGTCCTCGACCACTGGGGCATCGTCAAGGCCGACGTCGGCATCCGCGACGGCCGGATCTGCGGCATCGGCAAGGCCGGCAACCCCGACACCATGGACGGGGTGGAGCCCTCGCTCGTCATCGGCCCCGAGACCGAGATCATCGCGGGCAACGGGAAGATCGTCACGGCCGGCGCCATCGACGCCCACGTGCACTTCATCTCACCGACCGTCATCGACGAGGCCCTGGCCTCCGGCACCACCACCCTCGTCGGCGGCGGCACCGGCCCCGCCGAGGGCACCAAGGCCACCACCGTCACCCCGGGACCCTGGCACCTGGCCCGGATGTTCGCGGCGCTGGAGGCGTACCCGGTCAACATCGGCCTGCTCGGCAAGGGCAACACCATGTCCCGCGAGGCCATGCACTCCCAACTGCGCGGCGGCGCCCTCGGCTTCAAGATCCACGAGGACTGGGGATCCACCCCCGCCGTCATCGACGCCTGCCTGAGCGTCTGTGACGAGACCGGCGCCCAGGTCGCCATCCACACGGACACCCTCAACGAGGCCGGATTCGTCGGCGACACGCTCGCCGCCATCGCCGGGCGGACCATCCACTCGTACCACACCGAAGGCGCGGGCGGCGGCCACGCCCCCGACATCATCACCGTGGTCTCCGAGCCCAACATCCTGCCCAGCTCCACCAATCCCACCCGGCCGCACACCGTCAACACCGTCGAGGAACACCTCGACATGCTGATGGTCTGCCACCACCTCAACCCGGCCGTCCCCGAGGACCTCGCCTTCGCCGAGTCCCGGATCCGGCCCTCGACCATCGCCGCCGAGGACGTCCTGCACGACCTCGGAGCCATCTCGATCATCTCGTCCGACTCCCAGGCCATGGGCCGGGTCGGCGAGGTCGTCCTGCGCACCTGGCAGACCGCCCACGTGATGAAGAAGCGGCGCGGCTTCCTCCCCGGTGACGGACCCGCGGACAACCACCGCGCGCGCCGGTACGTCGCCAAGTACACGATCAACCCCGCCGTCGCCCAGGGGCTCGCCCGTGAGATCGGCTCCGTCGAGACCGGCAAGCTCGCCGACCTGGTGCTGTGGAGCCCCGCCTTCTTCGGGGTCAAGCCCGAGCTGGTCATCAAGGGCGGCCAGATCGCCTACGCGCAGATGGGCGACGCCAACGCCTCCATCCCGACCCCGCAGCCGGTGCTGCCCCGCCCGATGTTCGCCGGCCACGGCCGCGCACCCGCCCTGAACTCGCTGAACTTCACCGCGCAGGCCGCGCTCGACGACGGCCTGCCCGACCGGCTCGGCCTCGGCAAGTCCTTCGTGGCCATCGAGAGCACCCGCAAGCTCGGCAAGGCGGACATGCGCAACAACGCCGCCATGCCCCGGGTGGAGGTGGACGCCGACACCTTCACGGTCACCATCGACGGTGAGGCCGTGGAACCGGCGCCGGCCGCCGAACTGCCCATGGCCCAGAGATACTTCCTCTTCTGATGGGAGGTCTCTTCCGATGAGCCTCGCCGCGCTGCTCGTCCTCGCCGACGGCCGCTTCCCCGCCGGGGGCCACGCGCACTCCGGCGGGGCCGAGGCCGCCTGCAAGGACGGCCGGATCCACGACGCCGCCACCCTGGAGGACTTCTGCCGGGGCCGGCTGCACACCGCCGGACTCACCGCCGCCGCCCTCGCCGCGGCCGCCGCCCTCGGGATCGACCCGGCGCAGCTCGACGCCGCCGCCGACGCCCGCACCCCCTCGCCCGCCCTGCGCACCGCCGCCCGGCGCCTGGGCCGCCAGCTGCTGAGGGCCGCCCGGGCCACCTGGCCCGGACCCGAACTGGAGGCACTGGCGGCCGCGTTCCCGCGCGGTGTCCACCAGCCCGTCGTGCTCGGCCTCACCGCCCGGGCGGCCGGGCTCGGGCCCTCCGACGCCGCGCAGGTGGCGGCGTACGAGGCCGTCGGCGGCCCCGCGACCGCGACCGTGCGGCTGCTGGGCCTGGACCCCTTCGAGGCGAGCGGCGTCCTGGCCCGCCTCACCCCCGAACTCGACGCCGTCGCGGCCGTCGCGGCCGAGGCCGCCCTGCGGGCCCTCACGGAGGGCGTGGACGCCCTGCCCGCCGCGTCCTCGCCCCTGCTGGAGATCGCGGCCGAGGTCCACGCCGGCTGGCCGGTACGCCTCTTCGCCTCCTGAGCGTCCCGAGCCTCCTGAGCGCCCCCGGGCGTCCCGATCGCCTCCTGAGCGCCCCGACCCCGGCCACCAAGCCCCCCAAGGAGAACCCCTTGCACCTCGACCACGGCGTCACCTACCCCCACCGCCACACCCACAGCGCCGAACCGGTCCGCCCCGACGGCACCCGGCGCGCCCTGCGCATCGGACTCGGCGGACCCGTCGGCTCCGGGAAGACCGCCACCGTCGCCGCCCTGTGCCGCGCCCTGCGCGCCGAACTCTCCATGGCCGTCGTCACCAACGACATCTACACCCGAGAGGACGCCGAGTTCCTGCTCCGCGAGGCCGTCCTGCCCCCCGAGCGGATCGCCGCCGTCGAGACCGGGGCCTGTCCGCACACCGCCATCCGCGACGACATCTCCGCCAACCTGGAGGCCGTCGAGGAACTGGAGGAGGCCTTCCGGCAGAGCGGCCCGCTCGACCTGATCCTCGTCGAGTCGGGCGGGGACAACCTGACGGCCACCTTCTCCCGGGGGCTCGTCGACGCCCAGATCTTCGTCATCGACGTGGCCGGCGGGGACGACATCCCGCGCAAGGGCGGCCCCGGCGTCACCACCGCCGACCTCCTCGTCGTCAACAAGACCGACCTCGCTCCCCACGTCGGTTCCGACCTCGGGCGGATGGCCCGGGACGCCGCCGAGCAGCGCGGTGAACTGCCCGTCGCCTTCCAGTCGCTGCGCGGCCCCGAGGGCGTGGCCCCAGTGGCCGCGTGGGTGCGCGACCGGATCGCCGCCTGGGTCGCACGGTGACCAGCGCGCCTCCCGTCACCCTGCCGCCGGCGGGCGTTCGGGCCACCGCCCGCATCCGCGCGGTCGCCGACGGACGGGGCGGGACCGCGCTGCCGCTGCTCGCCGGGGAAGGGCCGCTCGCCCTGCGCCGCACCCGGGGGACCGCTGCCGAGGCCGGGGTCATGCTGGTCGGCGCCATGAGCGCCCCGCTGGGCGGGGACCACCTCACGGTCGAGGCCGCCGCCGCACCCGGAGCGCGCCTCGCCCTCGCCTCGGCGGCGGCGACCCTCGCGCTGCCCGGCCGGGGCGGCGAGCCCGCGCGGTACGACGTGCACCTGACGCTGGAGGACGGCGCGTCGGTGCGGTGGCTGCCGGAGCCGCTGGTCTCCGTGCGCGCCAGCGACCTGCGGGTGCGCACCCGGGTGCAACTGGCGCCGACCGCACGACTGGTGCTGCGCGAGGAACAGGTCCTGGGGCGCTGCGGGGAAGCCCCGGGCCTGCTGCGCAGCCGGCTCACCGTCACCCGTGGCGGGCGCCCGCTCCTGGACCAGGAGCTCGCCTGCGGCCCCGGCGCGCCCGGCGGCTGGGACGGCCCGGCGGGACTCGCCGGGCACCGGGCGCTCGGCCAACTCCTGGTCGTCGATCCGGCCTTCGCCCAGGCCCCGCCCTCGGCGGCGGTGCTGGGGGAGTTCGCCGTGGTCACGCCGCTGGCCGGCCCGGCCGTCCTCGTGACGGCCCTGGCCCCGGACGCCCTGCGGCTGCGGGAGCTGCTGGACGAGGCCGCCCGCACCTACGGCCCGTCGCCCCAGGGGTAGTTCGGGACGAATCAGACACCGCTCAGCGGTACTCGCCTCTCCGGTTATCGGGTTGGCAAAGAAGTGTCCCCCGCTCTGTTGCCCGGTCCAGGTGAGGAGCGAGGATCCCCCCTGCACGCCGACGACCGAAGACCGACCGAATCCGGCCGCCCACGGCGGCGACTGACGCAGGGGGAACAACCACGTGATACGCAACGCGGCGCTGGGGAGCGCCGCCACACTGATCACCGGCACGCTGGCGGCGGGCCTGATGCTCGCACCGTCCGCCTCGGCGGCCTCGGCCGGCCGTGACAACGGGGCCGCGGAGGCGGTGGGCGTCCAGATCGCCGCCGCCCGCGCCGCCCGTACCGGGATCGAGTGGAAGGACTGCCCCGCGGACTGGGGCTTCGAGAAGCCCATCCAGTGCGGCTGGGTGAAGGTCCCGCTCGACTACACCAAGCCGTTCGGCAAGACCATCGAGCTCGCCGTCGACCGCATCGGCAGCACGGGCACGAAGGAGGAGCGCCAGGGCGCGCTCATCTACAACCCCGGCGGCCCCGGCGGCTCCGGCATGCGCTTCCCGCGCCGGGTCACCACCAAGAGCCCGCTGTGGGTCAACGCCTCCAAGGCGTACGACTTCGTGGGCTTCGACCCCCGCGGTGTCGGCCACTCCGCGCCCATCTCCTGCATCGACCCGCAGGAGTTCGTCAAGGCGCCCAAGGCCGACCCGGTCCCGGACAGCGAGGCCGACAAGCGCGCCCAGCGCAAGCTCGCCGCCGAGTACGCGGACGGCTGCAAGGAGCGCAGCGGCGAGATGCTGCCGCACATGACCACGCCGAACACCGCGCGCGACCTCGATGTCATCCGCGCCGCCCTCGGCGAGCAGAAGCTGAACTTCCTCGGCGTCTCCTACGGCACCTACATCGGCGGGGTCTACGCGACCCTGTTCCCGACGCACGTGCGCCGCATGATCGTCGACAGCGTGGTCAACCCGGAGCAGGACAACATCTGGTACGAGGCCAACCTCGGCCAGGACGTCGCCTTCCAGACCCGCTGGAACGACTGGCAGGACTGGGTCGCCAAGAACGACGCGGTCTTCCACCTCGGCGACACGCGCGCCAAGGTCGAGGCCAAGTACCAGGAGCTGCGCGCCAAGGCCAAGGCCAACCCGATCGGCGGGGTCGTCGGCCCGGCCGAGCTCATCGGCTTCTTCCAGGGCGCCCCGTACTACGACTCCTCGTGGGTGCCCGTCGCCCAGACCTTCGCCGCCTGGGCGGCCGGTGACGAGCAGGCGCTCGTCGACGCCATCGCCCCGGACATGTCGGACACCAAGGGCAACGCGGCGTCCGAGAACGGCAACGCGGTCTACACCGCGGTCGAGTGCGCCGACGCCAAGTGGCCCACCAGCTGGGCCAAGTGGGACCGGGACAACACCAAGCTGCACCAGAAGTACCCGTTCCTGACCTGGTCCAACGCGTGGATGAACCTGCCCTGCGCGACCTGGAAGGCCAAGCAGAGCACCCCGATCGAGGTCGGTGCCAAGCGCGGTCTGGCGCCGGTGCTGATCGTCCAGTCCGAGCGCGACGCCGCCACGCCGTACGACGGCGCGGTCGAGCTGCACCGCCGGCTCGCCGGTTCGCGTCTGATCACCGAGCAGAACGCCGGTTCGCACGGTGTCACCAGCCTGGTGAACCCCTGCATCAACACGCGGGTCGACACCTACCTGCTGACCGGCAAGGTCGACGCCAAGGACGTGAAGTGCGCCCCGCACGCCACTCCGGTCGCCCCCGCCCCGGTCGCCGCGAAGTCGCTCGACCACGCCGCGGGTGCCGAGTTCCCGGCGCTCGAGGAGCTCCCGGCCGTCCGCTAGGTCCAGTCGTCGAAGTAGCGCGGGCCAGGCGCTACGTTGACGACGGGGCCTAGGACCGGGGAACGTCTGCGGGAGAAGGCTCAGCGCGACCTGCGCCGGGCCTTCTTCCGTTCCTCCTCTTCCTCGGCCTTGACCTCGGCCGCGTACCGGTCGACGTACTCCTGGCCGGACAGTCCGAGGATCGCGTACATGATCTCGTCGGTGACGGCCCGCAGGACGGCGCGCTCGCCCTCCAGCCCCGCGTACCGCGAGAAGTCCATCGGCTCGCCGAAGCGGATCGTCACCCGCCGGATCTTGGGGATCTTCTGCCCGGGCGGCTGGATCTCGAAGGTGCCGACCATCGCGCACGGTACGACGGGCACCCCGGCTCCCAGGGCCATCGCGGCCACGCCCACCTTGCCCTTGTACAGCCGTCCGTCGTGCGAGCGCGTGCCCTCCGGGTAGATGCCCAGCAGCTCACCCTTGGCGAGCACCCCGAGCCCCTCGCGCAGGGCCGCCTGCCCGGCGTTCTTCCCGGAGCGGTCGACGGGGATCTGCCCGGCGCTGCGGAAGAACGCGGCGGTGAGCCGCCCCTTGAGCCCGGGGCCGGTGAAGTACTCGGCCTTCGCGAGGAAGGTGATCCGCCGCTTGAGGATCGCGGGCATCAGGAAGTGGTCCGAGAAGGACAGGTGGTTGCCCGCGATGATCGCGGCCCCCTCGGCCGGAATGTTTTCCAGGCCCTCGATCCGCGGCCTGAACAGCAGCCTGAGCAGCGGACCGAGCAGTACGTGCTTGAGCAAGTGGTAGAACACCAGGCCGCTCCCGTCGATGTCCCGTTGTCACGGTCATCGTACGGACAGTCAGGGCGGGTCCGGCAGATCGAGGGCCGCCTTGATCGCACTCTGTCTTGATCACATGCCGTCTTGATCGGACACGCCCGGGACACACACGGGACGCACAGGGGTCACGGCATCGGACAGCGTCGTGGTCAAGAGCTGCTGGAAGCGGCCATCCCGGCGGTCAGCAGTCCCAGCACGACCCAGCCGAACCACAGCCAGCCGTTGCTGCCGAGGACCACGGAATACGTGGCGACGGCCACGAGGGCGGCGAAGGTCATCACGGCCATCGCCTTAACGGATCCGGTCATGCCCCATGGTGACGCGCGAAGGCGGTACTCCGCTACTGGCCACGCGCTCGGAGTGAGGCGAGATAGGAGTTGTACGCCGCCAGCTCCTGGTCGCCGTTGCGGTCCTCGGCCCGGTCGGAGCGCCTCGCCGCCCGCTGCTCCGAGTGGTACCACTGGTAGACCAGGGCGATCAGCACCAGCACCGACGGGATCTCGCTGAAGGCCCAGGCGATGCCGCCGCCCCACTGCTGGTCGAGCAGCGCGTCGATGCCGAGGGAGGCCGGCGGGTTCGCGTACGTCTTGATCATCGGCTCGCTGGCCATCATCAGGGCGATGCCGAAGAAGGCGTGGAAGGGCATGCCGGCGAAGAGCTCCAGCATCCGCATCACGTAGCCGGGGCGGTGCGGGCCCGGGTCCACGCCCATGATCGGCCAGAAGAAGACCAGGCCGACGGCGAGGAAGTGCACCATCATCGCGATGTGTCCGGCCTTGGACTCCATCAGGAAGTCGAAGAGCGGGGTGAAGTACAGGCCGTAGAGACTGGCGATGAACATGGGGATGGTGAAGGCCGGGTGCGTGATGATCCGCATGTAGCGGCTGTGCAGCAGCATCAGCAGCAGCTCGCGCGGTCCCTTGTGGCCGCGCGCGGCGGGGGCCAGCGCGCGCAGCGCCAGTGTCACGGGGGCGCCGAGGAGCAGCAGGATCGGGGTGATCATGCTGATCACCATGTGCTGGACCATGTGCACACTGAACATGACCATGCCGTAGTCGTTCAGCTTGGTGCACATCACCAGCACCACGCTCAGCACACCGGCCGTGAAGGCGATGGTCCGGCCCGGCGACCAGGCGTCCCCGCGCTGCCGCAGCCGCAGCACGCCCCACCCGTACAGGGCGAGCCCCAGCAGGGAGCCGAAGAGGAAGAAGGCGTCGAAGGAGAACTCCAGCCCGCGCCCGAGAGTGAACGGCGGCAGGTCCATGTTCATGTCCATGCCGTGCCCGCTGTGGTCCATCTGTTCACTCCCTTGACTGTGGCGCCCCACCACAGTAATGCCGCCCCCGGTCGCTCCTGCGCGCGGGGGCGGCACTAACGGGCATACGGTTACAGAACCGTCTCGGCCTCTTCGTAACGCTCGGCCGGGACCGTCTTGAGGGTGGAGGTCGCCTCGGCGAGCGGCACCATCACGATGTCCGTGCCGCGCAGCGCCGTGAGCATGCCGAACTCGCCCCGGTGGACGGCCTCCACGGCGTGCCAGCCGAAGCGGGTCGCGAGGACGCGGTCGTACGCGGTGGGCGTGCCGCCTCGCTGCACGTGGCCCAGGATCACCGGCCGGGCCTCCTTGCCCAGGCGCTGCTCCAGTTCCACGGCGAGCGTGTTGCCGATGCCGGCGAACCGCTCGTGTCCGTACATGTCCGTGCCGCCCTGCTCGAAGTTCATCGAGCCGGGCCGGGGCTTGGCGCCCTCGGCGACCACGACGATCGCGAACCGCTTGCCCGCGGAGAAGCGCTCGCCGACGATCGCCGTCAGCTCGTCGATGTCGAAGGGACGTTCCGGTACGACGATCGCGTGCGCGCCGGCCGCCATGCCCGAATGCAGCGCGATCCACCCGGTGTGGCGCCCCATGACCTCCACGACCATCACGCGCTGGTGGGACTCGGCGGTGGTCTTCAGCCGGTCCAGCGCCTCGGTGGCGACCCCGACGGCGGTGTCGAAACCGAAGGTGACGTCCGTGGACGCGATGTCGTTGTCGATGGTCTTGGGGACACCGACGATCGGCAGACCGGCCTGCGAGAGCAGGTTCGCCGCCTTCAGCGTGCCCTCGCCGCCGATCGGGATGATCGCGTCGAGACCGAGGTCCGCGACGTGGCCGCGGGCGCGCTCCACACCGTCGCGCAGATGCGCGGGCTGGACCCGGGAGGATCCGAGGATGGTGCCGCCGCGGGCGAGGATGCCGCCGACGGCGTCGAGGTCGAGCTTGCGGTAATCCGCCTCCAGGAGGCCCTTCCAGCCGTCGTGGAAGCCGATCACCTCGTCGCCGTGGTCGACGACGGCGCGGTGCACGACGGAGCGGATGACGGCATTGAGGCCGGGGCAGTCGCCACCGGAAGTGAGCACACCTATGCGCATGGCAGGAAAGACCTTTGCAACGTGGGCCGACGACCGGACCACGTCGTCCGGTTGGAACTACCCGTCACCCTACAAGCGGAACGAGGGTCGGCTGAACCATCCTCCACATGCTGGTCCCCCAGGTGGTGCGAACGCACGTCGGCCCGGTTCCCACCAGGGGAATCCGGGCCGAACGTCTGGTGCCGCCGGGCCTACGCGGGCTGCGTCGCCGCCGCGATGCGCTCGGCGCGCAGCGCCTCGTACCACCGGTCGTCTATGGCCGGCAGCGCGTTCACGTCGAGGGCCAGCTTCAGCAGCAGGTCCGCGATCTGCGGGTTGCGGGCCATCACGGGACCGTGCATGTAGGTGCCGAACACCGTGTCGTTGTACGCGCCTTCGGTGCCGTCGCCGGTGCCGTTGCCGCGGCCCATGGTCACCCTGGCGAACGGCCGCGCCGTCGGGCCGAGGTGGGTGACGCCCTGGTGGTTCTCGAAGCCGGTCAGCTGCGGCAGGCCCAGGCGCGGGTCGATGTCGGCGAGGACGTCGCCGACGCACCGCTCGCCCTCACCGCGCAGGGTGACGACGTCCAGCAGGCCCAGGCCCTCCTGGCGCTGGCCCATGTCGTTGACGAACTCCTTGCCGAGGATCTGGTACCCGGCGCAGACGGAGAAGACGATCGCCCCGTTCGAGACGGCCCGCTCCAGACCGCCGTCGCGCAGCAAGCGCTCGGCCGCCAGCCGCTGCGGCCGGTCCTCACCGCCGCCGATCAGGTAGATGTCGCCCGACGTGGGGATCGGCTGGTCGCTGCGCACGTCCACGCGCTGGACGTCCAGGCCGCGCTGGCGCGCCCGGCGCTCCACCACGAGGGCGTTGCCCTGGTCTCCGTACGTGCTGAGCAGGTCGGGGTAGACCCACACCAGACGCAGGCTGTTGTCGCTCATGCTCTTGTCCTCTGCGGTTCTGACGGGGCTAGTTGCCGACGCGGCGGCGCACGTCCTGGAAGGCGGTGTAGTTGGCGATCAGCTCGATCTGTCCGGGCGGTGCGAGCTGCACGGCCTCGTCGAGGGTCTCGCACACCCGGAAGTCCAGGCCCGCGACCTCGAGGCGGACCGCGAGGTCCAGCTTGCGGTCTCCGATCACGAAGATCGGGTGGCCGGCCAGGCGCGGGTAGTCCACGTCCCACAGCCAGGAGGTGTCGGTGCCGTCGGCGCCGCGCGCGTTCACCGAGAGGATCACCGGGGTGGGCGGCGGGTCGATCAGGGAAAACGTTTCGAGCCAGCCCGCCGGGTTCTTCGCGAGCAGCAGCCGCAGTTCACGGCCCTGGAAGTTCACGACGTCGTAGCGGCCGGCGACGGCCTGCACCTGGTACATCCGCTCCAGCGCGACCTGCGGCGGGACGCCGAAGACGGCGGCCACGGCGGCCGAGGTGGCGGCGTTGGCCTTGTTGGCGCGGCCCGGCAGCTGGAGGTGGATCGGCCAGGCCGAGCCGTGCGGGTCCAGGACGTGGTCGCCGGAGAGCACCCAGGTCGGCGTCGGGCGGCGGAAACCGCACTCGCCGCAGAACCAGTCGTCGCCCGGGCGCTGCATGACACCGCCGCAGGAGGGGCACGACCAGGCGTCGTCCTTCCACTCCTGGCCGGCCGCGACCCACACCACGTTCTGGGAGGAGGAGGCGGACCAGACGATCAGCGGGTCGTCGCAGTTCGCGACGATGACGGCCTTGGAGCCCGACAGGCCCTCGCGCCACTTCTCCGCGAGCATGCGGGTCTCGGCGGCGCGGTCCAGCTGGTCGCGGGAGAGGTTCAGCAGGGCGATCACCTTGGGGGTGACGTCCCGGGCCACCCCGGCCAGGTACTTCTCGTCGACCTCGATCACGCCGTACTTGGAGTCCGAGCCGCCGGCCAGCGCCGAGGTGATGCCCGCCGGCATGTTCGCGCCGAGCGCGTTGGAGACGACCGGCCCGCTGGCCCGCAGGGCCTCCGCGATCAGCCGGGTCGTCGTGGTCTTGCCGTTCGTCGCGGAGACGAGGACGACGTCGAGATGCTGCGCGAGCGCTCCGAGGAGATCGGGGTCGAGTTTGAGTGCGACCTTGCCACCGATCACCGATCCGCTTCCGCGTCCCGCGGCCCGCGACACCGCCGCCGCGGCCTTGCCCGCCGTCACGGCCAGCTTGGCCCGCGGCGAAAGCGGCTCTGTGTTGCCTGCCATCGTCCCTTGTCCTCCTTGCGTCGGTCGGCCCCAGCCTATCCAGTACCTGCCGGGGCCTTGACCGCGGCGCCCCCACGCCACGGCAGATCTCCTCATATATTCGCCCGTCGTAGGCTTACGGCCATGCGACAGCGCCCCATCCCCGGCACCACCGGACTCGTCCGCACCATGAGCCTCCTGGGCGACCCGGTGCTCCATTCCGCTTGCGCGGAGGTCACCGAATTCGGCCCGGCCCTCGACCGGCTCATCGAGGACATGTTCGCCACGATGTACGCCGCCGAGGGCGTCGGCCTCGCCGCGAACCAGATCGGCGTCGGGCAGCGGGTGTTCGTCTACGACTGCCCCGACGACGAGGACGTCCGGCACGTCGGGCACATCGTCAACCCGCGCCTGGTGGCGGCCGACGGGGACGAGTTCCTCGGTCCCGAGGGCTGCCTCTCGCTGCCCGGGCTGGAGGCGGGTACCGCGCGCTTCGACCGGGCCGTCGTCGAAGGGGTCACCTCCGACGGGGCGCCGGTACGGATCGAGGGCACCGGGTTCTTCGCGCGGTGCCTGCAGCACGAGTGCGACCACCTCGCAGGCACCGTGTACGCGGACCGGGTCACGGGCCTGCGCGCCAGGCGCCTGCGGCGGGCGATCCGGAAGACCCCGTGGGGTGCCGGGCCGCCGCGCGGATAGGCCCTGCGCCTCACTTCCGGATCCTGCCCGAGCCGCCCGGCGCGGGTCAGAAGCCCGGGCCGTCCGCGCGGTTTCCCGCCGTGCCCAGGCGGCCCCAGAGCAGGTCGGTGAGGCCGGTGACCAGGTCCGCGCGCTCGCAGGGGCGTTCGCCGAGCCACCAGTCCCCGGCCGCGTGCATCATGCCGACGATGCCGTGGCCCCAGACGCGGGCCAGGCGTTCGCCGCCCGGCCCCAGGTCCACCCGCTCGCCGATCACCTTGGCCAGCTCCTCGCCGAGGCGGCGCAGCAGCGGGGCCGAGTGCAGGCCGACGTCGAAGCCGCGTTCGGCGCTCTGGGAGTCCTCGGCCGGGTGCATCAGGAAGCGGTAGACCTGCGGACGCGCCTCGATGGCGGCGAGGTAGGTGTCGAGGGTGGCCTCCACCCGGCGGCGCCGCTCGGCCGGGGCGTCGAGCGCGGCCCGCAGCGAGTCGAGCAGGGCGTCGGTGTGCCGGACGGCGAGCGCCTGGTAGAGGCCGGCCTTGTCGCCGAAGTGCCGGTAGAGGATCGGCTTCGTGATGCCGGCCTCCGCTGCGATCGCGTTCATGGAGGCCTTGGGGCCGTCCCTGAGCACGACCCGGTCGGCTGCCTCGAGCAGCTCCCGGCGCCGTCGCTCGGCCCCTCCAGGCTCGCCTGCCTGCTGCGTGGTCTCCATGATGTGTTTTCTCTCCCCGCCCTTGCGATGTGCGTGACGCCCACGCAACGTAACACCCCGCACACCCGGGCGATCGAAGAGGCGGGGACCCCGGGCCCGGCACGGCCCGCGCTTGACACTGCTTACTGACCGGTAACAGACTGTGGCCCCGTGTTGGTTACCGCTAGTAACCCACGCATGGACCAGTACAGACAGGTGGAGGGGACATGGCGGAGTTCACCATGGAGCTCAACGACGACCAGAAGCAGGTGCGGGACTGGATCCACGGCTTCGCCGCCGACGTGATCCGGCCCGCGGCCGCGGAATGGGACGAGCGCGAAGAGACTCCCTGGCCCGTCATCCAGGAGGCCGCGAAGGTCGGCATCTACTCACTGGACTTCTACGCCCAGCAGTTCTTCGACCCGACCGGCCTCGGCGTGCCGATGGCGATGGAGGAGCTCTTCTGGGGCGACGCGGGCATCGCCCTGTCGATCGTCGGCACCGGGCTCGCGGCCATCGGCGTGCTCGCCAACGGCACCGAGGAGCAGATCGGCACCTGGATCCCGCAGATGTACGGCGACCAGAACGACGTGAAGGTCGCCGCGTTCTGCTCCTCCGAGCCGGACGCGGGCTCCGACGTCGGCGCCATGCGCACCCGGGCCGTCTACGACCAGGCCAAGGACGAGTGGGTGCTCAACGGCACCAAGACCTGGGCGACCAACGGCGGCATCGCCAACGTCCACATCGTCGTCGCCGTCGTCGACCCGGAGCTCGGCACCAAGGGACACGCCTCCTTCATCGTGCCGCCGGGCACCCCGGGCCTGTCCCAGGGCCAGAAGTTCAAGAAGCACGGCATCCGCGCCTCGCACACCGCCGAGGTGGTGCTGGAGGACGTACGGGTCCCCGGCTCCTGCCTGCTCGGCGGCAAGGACAAGCTGGACGAGCGGCTCGCCAGGGCCCACGAGCGGGCGCGCAGCGGGGACGGGGAGCGCGTGAAGAACGCGGCCATGGCCACCTTCGAGGCGTCCCGTCCGGCGGTCGGCGCCATGGCGGTCGGCACCGCGCGGGCCGCGTACGAGGTCGCCCTCGACTACGCCAAGACGCGCACGCAGTTCGGCCGCCCGATCATCGACAACCAGGGCGTGGCCTTCCAGCTCGCCGACATGCGGACGCAGATCGACGCGGCCCGGCTGCTGGTGTGGCGGGCGTCGTGGATGGCGGCCGCGGGACGGCCGTTCACCTCGGCGGAGGGCTCGATGTCCAAGCTCTACGCGAGCGAGGTCGCGAAGAAGGTGACCGCTCAGGCGCTCCAGATCCTCGGCGGCAACGGCTACACCCGCGAGTACCCGGTGGAGCGCATGCACCGCGACAGCGCCATCTACACGATCTTCGAGGGGACCAGCGAGATCCAGCGGCTGGTGATCGCCCGCACGATCTCCGACATGCCGATCCGCTAGGCCCGTCGAGCCGGCCGGTGGCGCCGGGGCCCGGGGGCGGGCCTCAGCGCCACGGTGCGAGGCAGAGGGGCGCGGCCTGCGGGCTGCGCTCGGAGACACTGATCAGCTCGCCCGCCGCGCAGGTCGAGCCGGGGGTGTCCAGCCGCTTGGTGACCCGGTACCTGGCCAGCGCGGAATCGCAGCCCTCGACGACCAGGGTCTCGGTGCGGAAGCGGTCCGAGTCCTGCACGCACGTGCCCACGGACAGCTTCCTCGGGCCGGCGTCGTCGCCCGCCAGCAGGCCGATCAGGATCAGGGCCGGGAACGCGAGGATCACGGCGAGCAGCGGGACGAGGCCGGCCAGCGCCACCGGACGCCGCCACAGCGGCCTGCCCGGGTCGAGCGGGGGCATGGCGCCGCCCACCGGCGGACCGAGCCTGCGCAGCCTTCCCCACGGGCCGAGGTTGGTCAGCAGGGTGACCGGCGTGATGAACACGGAGAGCGGTCCCCACCAGCCCTGCCACAGGGTCTTCGCGGACATGTCGCGGACGACGGCGAGCCCGCAGTCGCGGCAGAACGGCCCCTTGCGGCTGAGGAAGCGCATCAGCACGATCATGCCCTGATGGCCGTGGACCGTCGTCTCCGCGACGGGCAGCGCCCCGCAGACCCGGCAGCCGTAGGCCCCCTCCTCCGGCGTGAGGCGGGCGTACGGGCCCGGGGGCCGGTGCGGGACGTACGGGCCGGCGTGCCACGCCGGCGGCTGCTGCTGCCAGGAGTGCGGGCCCTGCTGCGGCGGTGGCGGGGTGGCCACGGAGATCCCCCTCGTTCTCGCGGTGATCACCGGCGTGGTGACGGGTCGAACCCTAACCCCGCCCCCTACGGGCGCAGAATGCCCCGCAGGGCTCGGGAGAAGATGAACCGGCCGGCCGCCGCGACCACCGGGTCGAGAAGGCGGGGGAGCCCGCGCAGGCGCAGCTCCTCGGCCCAGACGATCTCCGCGCCGCCGCCCGGAAGCGGACGGATCGCGATCTGCGCCCAGCCCCGGACCGCGCGCCCGTGTTTGACGAGCTTCACCAGCCCGTCCGAGGCGCCCTCGGGCGGCCTCCAGAGCACGACCTCCATCGGATCGTCGAATGTGATCCTGCCCACACCCGTGCGCGCCGTGAAGAGCGTTCCGACGCGCGTCGGGGGCTCCGTCCCCATGATCGTCCGGGTGAAGGGGACCTGCGCGCCGTGGCGCTTCCAGTCCGTCAGCCTCAGCCAGGCCTCAGCCGCCGGGAGATGGGTACGGTGAACAAACCGGATACCGGGCATGAGCGCATGGTAATCGGGCATACACACCCTGAACTGGACCGCGAATATGGGTTCCGTCCGGGGGTGGCGATCAGCAATACTCACCGCCACCGTGGATCGCGGATTCGACCGGGTGACCACCGGCTCTCCCGCCCCACACTGCGAGGAGGTGCGCCGATGTGCTCCCACCAGCCCCCCTGTCCTGCCGTAGACAGCGCAGACCACGATGCCGCCCGTACCGTGGCCTTCCACCCCGAACAGGGCTGGAGCCTGCTGTGCAACGGCGCCGTCGTCTTCGACGACACCGGTGAACTGCTCCCCGACGGCCGTGCGGTGGAACCCCGCCGCCCGGTCCTGGTCTGAGCGAGGAGGCAGCATGCGCCAGCAGCTGATCCGCAAGCCCGTCCCCAAGCCCGCCCCCCGAGACCTGGACCTGCGCACACCGTCGGGCAGACCCCTCCCGTACTGACGGGAGCCCCGGATCCAGGAAGCCGTCCACCGGTTGCCGGTCAGCCGGTGGACGCCGCCGCGCCGCCCCGGAACGCCGCCTCGTACGCGGCGTCGCCGATCGCCGCCCTGGCCTGCCGCTCGCCCTGGTCCCGCAGGGCCGTCAGCGAGGGCGAGCCCATCTGCGGCCGGCCGACCGTGCGCCACCAGGCGTGCCCCGTGCCCAGCAGCCGCGCCGCCAGCTCCCCGTCGCCCAGTCCCGCCACCGCCGCGGCCAGCAGGTCCAGGCCCAGCGCGATGCCGAAGCGGTCGCCGAGCAGCCGCTTGCCCGACAGCATGGCCCGCACGTGCCGTGCCGCCTCCCCGTGGTCGCCCAGGCCCAGCGCGGCCACCGCCAGGATGTAGTCGGCGTACGCCCGCAGCCAGCGCTCGCCCAGCTCCGCGCAGGTCTCCCGCAGGGCCCGCGCCTCCTCCGTGGCCTCCTCGAAGCGTCCGAGGTCGCACAGGGCGTAGCCGGTGGCCAGCCTGCACAGGAGCCAGCCCGGGGCGCTGCTCCGCCCGCCGTGAGCCGCCCGGGCCCGTGGACCGGCCAGCGCGAGGGCCCGTACGGGGTCGCCCGGCATCAGCACCGACACCGCCTGCAAGTAGGCGGCGCGCAGCTCCCGTTCGGGGTCGTCGAGCGGGGCCGCACCCCGGGCGCACTCCTCGCCGGTCCGGCGCGCCGTGTCCATGTCGCCCTGGAGCAGCGCGGTCAGCCCGAGGGCCCATAACGCCTGGTTGTGGGCGGCTCCCGCGGCCGGGGCGGCGCGCAGCGCCCGTTCCAGGAAGCCGCGGCCCTCGTGCACGTGCCCGCACGCGAACCAGTAGAACCACAGCGCCCCGGCCATCTCCAGTGCCGCCGCGGGGTCGGTGCCCAGCAGATGCTCCAGGGACGTACGCAGCTGCGCGTGCTCGGCGGTCATCCTGCGGTACCAGTCCACCTGTCCGGGGCCCAGCCAGCCCCGGTCGGCGGCCTGGGCGAGGGCCCCGTACCAGTGGGCGTGCCGCCCGGCGACGAGCTGCCTCTCGCCGAGCTCGTTCAGCCAGTCGTGCCCGTACTCGCGGATCGTGTCGAGCATCCGGTAGCGGGCTCCGGAGCCCCGATCCTCGGTGCGCAGGACCACCGATTTGGCGACCAGGCCCGCCAGTACCCGCTCCACCCGCGAGGCGGGCAGCGGGCCGCCCGCGCACACGGCCCGGGCGGCTGCGACGTCGAAGTCGCCGGTGAAGACCGAAAGCCGGGCCCACAGCAGCCGTTCCAGCGGTTCGCACAGCTCGTGGCTCCAGCCGATCGTGGTCCGCATCGTCTGGTGCCGGGGCAGCAGGACGGCCCGGGTGTCGGCGAGCATGTCGAAGCGCTCGCCGATCCGTGCGGCCATCTGCTCCAGGGTCCACAGCCGCATCCGGGCGCCGGCCAGCTCCAGGGCGAGCGGGATCCCGTCGAGGCGGCGGCAGAGTTCCGCCGCGACCGCGGTCCGGCCGGGGTCCTCGAAGGCGGCCGAGGCCTGCGGGGTCGCGGCGAGGGCGCGGGCGCGGAAGAGGGCGAGGGCGTCGCTGTCGGGCCCGTCGCAGGGCAGCGGGCGGATCTCGACGACCTCCTCGCCGGGAGAGCCGAGCGGCTCCCGGGAGGTGACCAGGACCGTCAGCCCGGGGGCGGACTGCAGGAGTTCACCCACCAGGTGGCGGCAGGCGGCCACCAGGTGCTCGCAGGTGTCCAGGACGAGGAGGAGTTCCTTGTCGGCCATCCACGCGCACAACTCCTCATCGAGGGAGCGTGCGGAGTGGTCGGCGAGGCCGACGACGTGGGCGACGGTCGTGTTGAGCAGGGCGGGGTCGCGCAGCGGGGACAGTGCCACCCACCACACGCCGTCCCGCGGTGACCGGCCGGCCGCGGCGGTGGCCCGCAGGGCCAGCCGGGACTTGCCGACACCCCCCACGCCGGTGAGCGTGACCAGCCTGCGCTCGCGCAACAGGCCGTCGAGGAGGTCGAGTTCGCGTTCCCGGCCGACGAAGCTCGCCGATTCCGGCGGCAGGTTTCCCGGCACGGCGCCAGAGCCCGGCCTGGTGCCGCCGCCTGCGGAATCTGCCTGATTGTCGTTGACCGAGTACTCACCGAACACGGAAGTATTGTGCGTGATCTTCTTTCCCGGCAATGCTGTTCAGGCCAGATCGTTGCCTGATTTCACGCTTTGAGGGTGACTGTCCGCTCCGCCGAGAACGCGCCCCAGTTGCCGTCGGGCAGCCGGGCGCGCAGTTTCACCGCCCACACGGTACCGGCCGGCTCGGTCACCGTGATCCTGTGCTCCGCCCGTCCGCTGGGTACCGCGCCGGCGCCGAACTGGATGACGGTGGTGGGCCGTCCGTTGACGTACAGCTCGTACTCGCTGGTCTCGCGGCCGGTGTCCGGGGCCGTCCAGGTGAGGGCGACCGCGCCGGGGGAGGCGGTCGCCGTGAAAGCGGCGGGTGCGGTGCCCGGTCCGTCACCGGAGGCGGGCGGGGTGGTCACGTCCACCGCCGGGCCGTCCGGGGAGGAGTTGTCCGCTCCGTCGCGGGCCCGCACGGTGAACGTGTAGACGGTGTCCGGCTGGAGGCCGCTCAGCGCGGTGCCGGTCTCTCCGGGGCCGGCGGTGTGGATCCGGACACCGCCCTGGTAGACGTCGTACGCGGTCACGCCCGTGTCGTCCGTGGCGGCGGACCAGGACACCCGGGCGGCCCGGGGCCCGGTGGCCCGGGCCGTGGTGGCGGCCGGCGCGGTGGGTGCGAGGCGGTCCTCGGCGGTGGCCCCCGGGGTGGTCGCCGGTACGGCCGGACCCGCCCCGGAGACGTTCCCGGCGGCGTCCCTGGCGCGGACCGTGAAGGCGTAGCCGGTCTGCGGGGTGAGGCCGGTGATGTCCACCATGGTCTTCTCGGCCGCGAGTTCGCGGACCAGGCGGCCGGACTCGAAGACCTGGTAACCGGTCACCCCGTCGCGCTCGGCGGCCGCTTCCCACATGACGTGCACGGTCGTGGCGCTGCCGGGCTGTGCGGTGAGCCCGGTGGGGGCGGGCGGGGCCTCGGTGTCGGGTGTGGTGCACGCCGTCAGGCCGGCGAGGGCCGCGCACAGGGCGAGGGCCGTGCACGGGAGGAGGGCGGTGCGCGGGGCGCGGGTCGGGACGGTGCGTCGCACAGGTGCCTCCTCCGCTTCCCCGTAAAGGTCTAGACATATATGGCACGGCGGCCGGAGGTCGGGCAAGACCCCTGCCGTGCCCGGTTCGTCTTCTTCTGATCACGCTCCCGGGCCTGGCCCCCGTACCGGCGAGCGCTGCGGGGGCGCCCGTGCGGCCCGCTGGAGGAAGCCCGTCAAGCACTGACCGTCCGTCACACACGGTCAACACCCGTACGGCGGACACGTGTTTCGCCCATCGGCACCCCCGCCTGCGCCACCATGGCGCCGAGTAAGGAGGTTTCGATGGTGATTTCCCTCTCCGTGGTCGTCCTGCTCTTCATCCTCGCCTGGATCTTCGTGCGCAGCGGCGGGCTCAAGTTCTCGCACGCCGTCATCTGCGTGCTGCTCGGCTTCTACCTCGCGAGCAGCAGCATGGCCGCGACCATCCACGAAGGTCTGACGGCCACTGCGAACGCGGTTTCCAGCCTCAATCCCTGATGAGTCGTTGATCGACTGTTGCGCCTTCGTGAATCATCCGGTTCCTCCATGGACTCCTCGGGCAGTGCGATCTAGCGTCTGGCGGCGGCGCGATGTCAGACGTGATGTCAATAGAACTGCAGAGAAACGGAGGAGGTTCCGGATGTTCCGAAGAACGCTGAACTGCGCCGTGTTCCCGGTGGTCGCCGCGTTCACGGTGATGTACGGAGTCCCGCCCGCCCAGGCCGACGAGATACCCAAGGCCCCCGGCCACCGCCTGGTCAGCCACTACGACGGCAGCCCGGCGGCAGCAGCCCCGCTGCCCGGCCAGGCGCCGCCGCAACATCCCTTCCTCGCGCCCAACGGCCGCAGCGGCATGCACTCCGACGCGGCCGGCAGCGCCACCTCGCCCTGGTCCGGGCCGCTCGGCAAGAACCCCCGGGTGACCAGCGAGAAGATCGCCGCCCTCGGCGGGGAGTGCGCCACCGCCACCTTCGACGCGGGCGGCCGGCTGGTCACGGTGTGCGGCACCTTCTCGGGCTTCGTGGTCAAGCTCCTGGAGCCCCGTACGCTCGCCACGCTCGCGGAGTACCGGCTCCCGCAGCGTTCCTCCACGGTCGAGGCGATCACCTCCCTCGACTTCGCGAAGATCTTCAAGGACACCTCGGGCGGCGCCTACTTCTACCTGGACGACCAGGACCGGGCGGTGCTGGCCGACTCCCGCCAGCACGTCCTGCGCCTCGCCCATGCCCAGGACCCGGACGGCAGCTGGAAGTTCACCGTCGTCGACGACTGGGACCTCACCGGCCAGGTCCCGCACGACTGCGTCACCTGGACCAACCTGTGGCCCAGCGGCACCTGTGACCCCGTCACCTCCGTCATGCCCGACTGGAACGGCCGCATCTGGTGGGTCACCCGCCAGGGCCGCGTCGGCACCGTGGACCCGGCGACCTCGCAGATCCGCTCCGTCCGGCTCGACGGCGAGGAGATCCAGAACTCCTTCTCGGTCGCCGAGGACGGCGTCTCCATCGTCACCGACCACGCGCTCTACAGCTTCCGCGCCGCCGCCGACGGCACCCCGGAGGCACAGTGGCGCCAGGCGTACGACCGGGGCGCCGGGACCAAGCCCGGCTCCGTGAACCAGGGTTCGGGCACCACCCCGGACCTCTTCGGCGACGGCTACGTGGCGATCACCGACAACGCCGACGACCGGATGAACGTCCTGGTCTACAAGCGGGGCGTGGACGTGCCCGCGGACCGGCGGCTGGTCTGCAAGGTACCGGTGTTCGGTCCCGGCGCCTCGACCACCGACAACTCCCTGATCACCTGGGGCAACAGCATCGTCGTCGAGAACAACTACGGCTACGAGAACCCCGCCACCCTGCTGCTGGGCAAGTCCGTCGTCGGCGGCGTGGCCCGCATCGACGTCCGCGCCGACGGCAGCGGCTGCGACACGGTGTGGGAGAGCGCGATCCGCTCGCCCTCCGTCGTCCCGAAGCTTTCCACCGGGAACGGGCTGCTCTACTTCTACGAGAAGGAGCCCAACTCCTGGGGCATCGACGCCTGGTACCTCACCGCGGTGGACTTCCGTACCGGTGAGCGCCGCTGGCGGCAGCTGACGGGCACCGGCGCGCTGTACGACAACAACTGGGCCCCGATCACCCTCGGGCCCGACGGCACCGCGTACGTGGGCGTCTTCAACGGCATCGTCGCGGTCCGCGACGGCGGCTGATCCCGCCGGCCGGCCGCCTCGGCCCGGGCCCTGCGGGGAGCCGAGCTCCCGTCGTCACGGCGGGGGTTCACTCCTCGGGCCGCCACAGCGGGTGCTCGCGCGCGGCCCACGAACGCCCGACCGAGCCCGTGCGCATGCCGCGCCGAGCCTCCGGATCGGCCAGGGCCTTGCCGATGTGCCCGGCGAGCACGATGCCGAGGGCCAGCGCCAGCCAGTCGTGGACGAAGGTGGCGGCGGTCCGCCAGACCAGCGGGGCGAGACCGGTGAACCACATCAGGAGCCCGGTGCCGAGCATCACCAGGACCGCCCCGGCCAGCCAGCCCGCGTACACCTTCTGCCCGGCGTTGAACTTCCCGGCGGGCCGTGGCCCCCTGCGGCCGCGGCGCAGCGCGGCCCGCAGCCACTGGCGGTCGTGCGGCCCGAAGCGGTTCAGCCGGCGCAGGTCGGCGCGGAAGGCGGGGGAGGCGAGGCCCAGCAGGAAGGGCAGCGGGAGCAGCAGCCCGGACCACTCGTGCACGGTGACGACCAGGTGCCGACGGCCCACCAGTTCGGCGAGCGGCGGCAGGTAGAGGCAGGCGGCGCCCGCCACGCACACCAGCGCGAGCGCGGCCGTGGACCGGTGGACCAGGCGCTCGGCGCGGCTGAAACGGCTCACGCGCGCGGCCCGTTCAGACGGTGGGCGCATCGTCACGTCCGTTCGAGCGGCCGACCCACGCGTCGGCGTCGTAGCCCAGGAGCTCCCAGTAGCCCGGCTCGGCCTTCTCGGTGAGGGTGATCCCGGAGAGCCACTTGGCCGACTTGTAGAAGTACATCGGGGCGACGTACAGCCGCACCGGTCCGCCGTGGCTGTGGCCCAGCGGCCGGTCCTGCATCCGCAGGGCGACCAGGACGTCGTCGCGGCGGGCCTGCGGGAGGGTGAGGCTCTCGGTGTAGGTGCCGTCGAAGCAGTCGAAGCGGACGGCGCGGGCCTCGGGCCGCACCCCGGCGGCGTCGAGCAGCCGCGACAGCGGCACCCCCTCGAAGGGCGTACCCGGGACCCTCCAGCCGGTCACACACTGCACGTCCCGGACCACCCGGGTCTGCGGGAGCGCCCGCAGCGCGTCGAGGGTGTACTCCGCCGGGCGGTCGACGAGCCCGCCGACGGTGAGTCGGTAGTTCTCCGGGCCCCGCTCGGGAACGGACGAGGCAACCGAGTAGTAGCGGAATCCGCCGCCGTTCGGCAGCAGCCCGCTGAGGCCGGTGGGGTCCTTGTCGGCGACGGCCTCGGAGCCGTGCTGGAGGTAGGGGGCGGTGACCAGCCCGGCCGCGCCGAGGCCGAGCATCCCCAGGACCAGCCGGCGCCCGACCGGGGCGCCCCGGCCGTCGGGGTCCGCGCGCTCTTCTGTGCTCACCCGCCGATTCGACCACCGCCGGTCCCCGGAAACCAGGGGTCGCGGCGGCACGTCAGACTTTCGTCACACCTGGCGGCCGGAGCCGCCGGCACCTCAGCCGTGGCGGCAGCAGCGGTCGATCTCCGCGAGCCGGGCTCCGACGTCCAGGCTCCAGAGCCGTACGGTGCCGTCGGTGCTGCTGCTGGCCACCGTCCGTCCGTCGGGCGAGAAGGAGACCCCCCACACCGCACTGGCATGGCCGGCCAGCGCGGCCACGGGGCGGCGCCCGGCCACGTCCCACAGCCGCACCGTGCGATCGTTGCCGCTGCTGGCCAGGGTCCTGCCGTCGGGGGAGAAGGCGATGCCCCGCGCGGAGCCGGTGTGCCCGGTGAGCGCCGCCTCGAAGCGCCTGCGGCGGGCGTCCCACAGGCGGACCGTTCCGTCGTTGCCGCTGCTGGCCAGGGTCCGCCCGTCCGGACTGAAGGCCACGCCCCGCACCGCGCCCGTGTGACCGGTGAGCACGGTGGGCTGACGACCCTCACCGGCACCGTGCTCCGGGACGTCCCACAGCCGTACCGTCAGATCGTCGCCGGCGCTCGCCAGGGTCCGTCCGTCGGGACTGAACACCACGTCGTTGACGAAGTCCGTGTGACCGGTGAGCACCGCGAACGGGCGGCGTGCCGGGACGTCCCACAGCCGCACGGTGCCGTCCGCGCAGGCGGCGGCGAGGGTCCGGCCGTCGGGGGCGAAGGCCACGGCGAACACGGTCCCGCCCCGGCCGGTGAGGGTGGCCGCCGGTGCGCGGGCCGCCACGTCCCACAGCCGGACCGTGCCGTCGGAGCCCGCCGAGGCCAGGGTCCGCCCGTCGGGGGCGAAGGCCACCGAGAACACGGTCTCGGTGTGCCCCGCGAAGGCGGCCACCACCCGCCGGTCCGCCACGTCCCACACGCGCACCGTGTGATCGGCTTCGGCGGTGGCCAGCAGTCTGCCGTCCGGGCCGTAGGCGGCGTGCCAGACCTCCGTGAACGGACGCGACGCCAATACCGGGCCCCGCAGGTCCCACAGCACCACCGACTGGTCGAACCCGGCGGTGGCCAGCACCGCGCCCGACGAGTCCACCGCCACCCCGAGCACGTAGTCGGTGTGCCCGGCGAGCGTCGCCGTCAGCCGGCCGCCGTGCACGTCCCACAGCCGGGTCGTCCCGTCGCCGCCCGCGCTGACGACCGTCGTCCCGTCCGGCGTGTAGGCCACGCCGTTGACGTCGTCGCTGTGCCCGGTCAGCGTCGCGGTGATCCGGCGTCCGGCCACGTCCCACAGTCGTACGGTCCTGTCGACGCCCCCGGTGGCGACGGACCGTCCGTCCGGAGCGAACGCGGCCCCCAGCACCTCGTCCGTGTGCCCGGCGAAGACGGCCAGCGGGCGGGCCTCCACCGGGTCCCACAGCCGTACGGTCCGGTCCGAGCCGGCCGAGACCAGCGTGCGGCCGTCCGGCGCGTACGCCAGGGCGTTGACCCTGCCGGTGTGGCCGTCGAGGGAGCCCACGGCCCGGTGCTCCCCGGCGGCCTCCCACAGCTGGACGGGCCCGTCGGGGGAGCCGACGGCCAGCGTCCGCCCGTCGGGGGCGAAGGCCACCGCGCGGGCGCCTGCGGTGCTCGCCGGGAGGACCGCCGCCGTGCGCCGGCCCGCGATGTCCCAGAGCCGCGCGGGGCCGTCCGTGGAGGCGGCCGCGAGCGTCCGGCCGTCGGGGCTGAAGGCGACGGCGCGTACCCGGCCGGCCATGGTGAAGGCCGCCGTCGTGCGGCGATCGGCCACCCGGACCAGCGTCACCGTCCCGTCCGAACTGGCCGTCGCCAGCGTGCCGTTCCCCGGCCCGAAGGCCACCGCGTTCACGGGCCCGCGGTGCCCGCCGAGCCGTGCGACGAACGGCTGGGCCTGGGTGCTCAGCAGGGCTCCGCGCGCCTCGGTGGC